>JAKPTG010000018.1 GCA_029571005.1 Candidatus Fermentibacterota bacterium | reverse complement strand
CCTGGCCGCTCTGGCCGCGTCATGAATAAGCTCTTCAGAAGCGTCCGGCCGTGCGAAGAGGAGGTTGTCACGGATGGTTGTGTTGAACAGCATGAATGACTGCATCATCAACCCGACATTTCCTCGGACGCAGTTGATGCTGTACCTGTTCAAATCGATGCCATCCAAAAGAATCCTGCCCTCGGATGGTTCGTAGAATCTCGAAAGCAGCGAGACGAGGGTTGTCTTCCCGGCTCCGCTCGGGCCGACCAGAGCTATTCTTTCCCCGGCCTTGATGTGCAGATCGATTCCGATGAGTGCAGGCTCGTCCTTGGATGGGTACTTGAAGGTTACCCCTTCGAAATCGATGTCGCCTCTGAGTGTATCGCTCGAGATCCCCTCATCGATGTCAGGGAGCGTACCCGGTTCCGCCATGACCCGGAACACCCTCCCGGCGGCACCAAGTACTTTTCGAATGCTGGCGTAGAGATCGACGAGATTGTACGCGGGATAAAAGACCATTCCAAAGTACGCCAGGTAGGCCATCAGGGATCCAGCCGAGATCAATCCGGAATAGGCCCTGTATGCGCCGATGAGTACAACGGCCGAGTAGCCCAGATATATGACGAAGTTCGCCGAACGAGCCCTGAGATCGATTCTCGTAAGAACGAGGCGCTCTTTCAGGAGTTGATCGAATCTCCCCTTGATCCTTTCCAGGGAGAGGGACTCCCGGGCGAAGGCCTTGATATCGCGTATTCCGCTGAACTGCTCGTTGAGTTCCGTGGAAACCAAGCTGTTGTATTCCTGAACGTGCTCTGAAACTCCCTGGAGTTTCTTCCCCAGTTTCCTGGAAGCAATGACATAGACGGGATAGATGGGGAAGGAGATGAGCGTCAGCGTGGGATCCGTCCGGAACATGATCACTATGAAGATTAGTACGCTGAGGATACTGCAGCAGAATGAGACGAGCGACGATCTGTAGAGTTCGCGCATCGCAGCTATGTCACTCGTGAAGTAAGACATCAGGCTGCCTGGGTCCTGTTCGTCGAAATAGGAAATGGGCTTGCTTTGAATGTGCGAGAACAGGTCCGATTTCAGATCGACATCGACATGCTCCCCGATCCAGGCGAACAGGTATTCCTTCGAAAAGAACACGAGAAGCTCGAACGGAAGCGTCAAGAAGAGGAGCAGAGCAACAAGTCCGAGTTTTTCGATGTTCCTGGCGATACAGACATCGTCGATCAGGATCTTGCTTATCCAGGGGTTGATCGCTTCCAGTGCGATGCCGATCAAAGCGAGTATCAGTGCCAGTATCTCGAAACGAAGGTATGGCCTTAGGTAAGAGAGCGCTCTTAACAAAACTCTCTTAGAATTGTTTGTATTAGAAATATTCAACATCGTCATCAAGCGAAAGACCTCCTGTCATCGCCGGTTTTAGTGCAACAGTCGGATGAGTGGTGGCGGGGGGCTCCCAGGGATGGCCGTAGAAGAAGAGGGCGGGAGGAAGAAGCACGCCTCGGGCAGTGAGCAGCGGGGCAAGGGGCTGAACCCGGACGGATTGCCCGGCCGATCTCAAGCCCGGGTGCATAACCCTTCGACACCTCATTGGCGGGCGGAGCAGGCCGGGACCGCTTGCGTTATTGAAGGGCGGGTGCGGATCGGCTCTTCAGTTCATTACCGCCACGGGTGCCTCGTGGGCGAGAGAATAGTGCCCTCCGGTTATCACCAGGTCCCCCTCGGAAATCCCCTCGGTTATCGAGGCCAGCCCCCGGCCCCGGGCGCCCACGGTGACATACTTCCACAAGGCCTTACCCTCCTCCACCACGAAAACCATGGTCCTGTTGTCCCTGACCAATATCGCCTCCTCCGGGATCACCAGGACATCGGAGTTCACCGAGACCACGATTTCCGTTCTGGCCGTGGCGCCCGGCCTGAGGTTGGTCACCTCCGGTATCTCCACCATCACGGTGCCCGCCCGGTACGAGGGGTTTACCACCGGCGATACCGAGAACACCGTTCCCGTCACGGTGGTGTCGTTCAGGGACGGCACAGTAACGAAGGCGAGCCCCCCCTGGAAGCACCTGGCGAGCTGCCGCTCGTCCAGTTCCACCCTCACCTGGAGCGCACCGGGATCCACCAGCTCCCCCATGGGAACGCCCGGGTACACCGTCATGCCCTCCCGGACCGATACCGATGCCACGACCCCGTCGAAACCGGCCCTGACGGCGCTGTTGGCGTACTGGGCCCCGGCCCTGGACAGGGATGCCTGCGCCTGCTCGAGGCCGGTGGTCTGCCGGAGCATCCGGCGCACGTCCTCGGTCAATTCACCCTGGTAATTCTCGCACTCAAAGTCGTACAGAGCCTGGGCGCTACGGTACGCGCTGGAAGCGGAGGCCAGGTTCGCCGAATGCTCTCCGGAAGCCACCCTGAACACCACGTCACCCGCCGAAAACGCCTGCCCGTCCCGGAGGGGCGCCTGAACGACCTGCCCCTGAATCTGGGCGGTGAGGACCTGGGTCCTTCTGCTCTCGACCCGACCGGTGGCGTTGATCACCTCGAAGAGGGTGTCCACCCACGCCTCGGAAGCGGTCACCGGAAGCGGCGACGGTTCCATGGCCTCCCTCACCGCCTCCTCCCCGCCGGCGCCGCAGCCGGCAAACGAAAGCCCCAGGAACAGGCCGGCGGCGGCCGCGGACGCCGACAGGCGGTTAAACCTCTTCATCTTTTCTCCTTCGGGAAGTGACCTGAATGAGGGCCGGCAGCGCCACCATAACCAGCGGAGTGCTCACCACCATGCCGCACACCACGGTAAAGGACAGGGTTCCCCAGAGGTCCTGCCCCGAAATCGGCCACAGAACCAGGGGAAGAAGCCCCAGGATAGTGGTGGCGGTGGTCTGAAACACAGGGTTCAGCCTCTCCTGAACGACCAGGTCCACCGCGGCCTTCAGAGGCATGCCCGCCTTCTTCTTCTTAACGTAGCTGTCCACAAGGAGGATCGAGTTGTTCACCGCAATCCCCACCAAGAATACGCTCCCTACGTAAGCCTCGGGACTGAAGACCCGTCCGAATATCCAGAATCCCGCCACTACCCCCACCATGGCCATGGGCACCACCGCCATGACCCAGAGCGAAGCCCCGAAGCTCTCGAAAATTATGGCGGTGACGGCGAAAACCGCCAGGATAGCCAGCACCACCAGCAGGTTCATGTCAATGCCCTCTTCCTTGCGGAGCCATTCGGGAAGCCACTCCGTGTCCTCGTACACCCGGTAGCCCGGCGGAAGCTCCAGGCTGGAAAGCAGGGTGGTCCGGAACCGGGCGGCCATCCGCTCCGCCCCCATGAAAGAGTAAGCCAGGGTCCGGACGTACTCGCCGTTCTCACGGTCAATGGAGCCCTGGGTGGAGACGGTGTCTACCTCCACCACGTCTCCGAGCCTTATCGTTCCTTCCCCGGTGGTGATGCGGCTGTCGAGAACATCGGCGAGTCTGGGGTCGTCCCGGCCCTCCAGTATGAAGGACAGGTCCATGGCCTTGTCCGCCACCCGGATCTGTCCGCCGTAGCCGCCGGCGAAGTTATAGGCGAAGGCCTGAAGAAGCTGCACCGGGTTGAGCCCCAGGTCCGCCAGCTCCTGCCGGTCGAAGACCACCGCCAGTTGCTCCCTGTTCATTTCATGCCGGGAGAAGTTGATGTTCACATCCTGAATCCTTGGATGGGACGAGAGCATCACGGCCAGGTTTTCCGCGATACTCTTCAGCCCCTGGTAGTCGTAGCCCCTCAGTTCGATAGTCTGCATCATCCCCGCACCGCCGGAGGACCTCATGTACCCTTCGGGGCTGATACCTCCGACCCAGATCCGGCTCACGCCCCCTACCGTGGTAGCCAGGGCCATGACCTCCGCCTCCACCTGCAGGGCGAACCCGCTCTCAAGCGCCTCCTTGTCGAACTCGCAGTAAATCATCGCCGTTTCGCCCCCGATGTAGGTCCTTGTGGAAGTTATCCCCTCCCTGCCGGTCATCAGGACTTCGAACTTCCGGGCGGCTCCATCAACGACGCTCCGGGGGGTCCCCGGGGGGAACCCCATGGAAACGTAGATGCTGGTGCGCTTCCAGTCCCCGAACCTCCAGTTTCTGCCGTGCTCCACCTTTGTCGCCAGCACATAGACGGCCCCCAGCACCATCACGATTGTTACGGAAAGAATGATCCAGGGCCTGTGGTGCAGCCGGGAGACCCACCGGGCCAGGGTTCTGTCCCAGGGCCTCTGCCGGTACCACTGGATTTTCCCCCGGTGGTGCCCGGCGATGGAGGGCACCAGGGTGAGACACACGACGTAGGAGGCCATCAGGGTCGCCGCCACGGTATAAGCGAAGGGCTTGTAGTAGAGCCTCAGAACCCCATCGCTGGCCAACAGGGGAACCAGGGCCACCAGGGTGGTGAGAATACCGCCCAATACCGGCACCGCCACATCCCGGGCACCCGCTCCCGCCGCCTCCTGGAGCTGCATTCCCTGCCTTCTCCGGTACGCGATGGCCTCCAGCACCACCACGGCTCCGTCAACCAGAAGGCCGAAGGCTATGGCCAGGGCGCTCAGCGTGAGCACATTCACGGTGTAGCCGGCCAGGAAGACCGCGGTCACCGAAAGCGCGGCGCTGAACAGAATCGAACTCAGGATCAGGGAAGTGCTGATAGGGCTGGGATTTAGAACGAAAAGAATCAGCATGATCAGAACAAGGGATATAAGAGCCCGCCAGGAAAGGGCTTTCAGGTCCTTGACGATTCCTTCCGTGCCGTTTTCCGTGAGTTCCAGCCTTATGTCGCCGGGAAGGCTCTCGTTGATCCTCTCCACCGCGTCGAAAACCCTCTGCGCCGTGGCCACGGCGTTACTTCCGGGGCTCCTGTCCACCTGGAGCGACACCTGATCCAAACCGTTGTACCTGAACACGACGAAGTCGTCCTGATCCTTGTAGCTGACGCTCACTCCCCGGGTGACGTCGCCTATGGTGATGAACCTGCCGTTCCTGTACGCCAGGACTATGTCCCGGATCTCCCCGGGCACCTCCGGCACACTGCTCACCCTGAGGGTCGCCATGCTTCCGGTGGAATCCGAGACCACACCCACGTTCCGGTCCACTATCCCGGCCCGGATGGCACCGACCACATGGGCCAGGGTGAGATCACAGGCCTCGAGGGCCTGAAGGTCCATGTCCACCACCACCACTTCGGACCCCAGCCCCTCAACGAGCACGGAGCTGACCCCATCCACCCGCTCCAGGGCGGGCAGGATGATCTCATCGGAAATCTGCTTCAGTACGGGACGATCAGCTCCGGTGAGGCAGTAAACCAGGAAGCCCTCGCTCTCCAGCTCCCGCGGCACCGACTGGGTTATCTGGCTTGGGCTGACCGACGAGGGCAGGTTCCGACGGATCATGCTGACCCTCTCGGTGAGGGCCATGGCGGCCACGTCCATGTCCGTTCCCTTGGAGAAGGACACGAACACCACACTCCAGCCCTGGCTGGAAAGGGAGGACACCTCCTCCACCCCCCTGACCTGTCTGGCCGCCTCCTCGATGGGTCTGGTAACCTGTTCGCACACCGCCTCCGGGTCGGCCCCGGCCCAGACGGTGCTCACGGTGAGCTTGGGCAGCGTAGCATCCGGCGTGCCTTCTATGGGTATCCTGAAGAACGACACGACCGCCAGCCCCAGGAGGGCGATGTAAACCATGGCGGTTCCCCGGGGTCGGCGGAGGATCAGGTCTATCAACGGCGCCCTTCCCGGAGCAGGCTGTAAAGCACCGGAACCACCAGGAGGGTCAGCAGGGTGGCCACGGTGATGCCGCCGATAATCGCCACCGCCAGGGGTTTCTGCAGGGGTCCGCCGGTGCCGAGCCCGAGGGCCATGGGCAGAAGGCCGAACACCGTGGTGGCGGTGGTCATGAGAACCGGCCTGAACCGATCGCGCCCGGCGCCAAGGATGGCCTCCCGGGTCGGAACCCCCTCACGCCTCAACTGGCTGATCCGATCCACCAGGAGAATACCGTTGTTCACCACGATCCCCGAAAGCACCACCAGGCCGATTCCCGAAAGGGCGTTCCAACTCTGACCGGTGACCGCCAGGGCCAGCACCACCCCGATGCCCCCCAGGGGAACGGTGAACATTATGATGAAGGGTTCCAGGAAGTTCTCGAACTGCACCGCCAGCAGCACATACACCAGGGCCGCCGCCAGCAGGGCTGCAAGGATCAGGTTGGAAACGGTGCGGTCCATCTCTTCTATCTCGGGCCCCAGGCGAAGCCGGACCGGCGCCCCCGCGAGAACACTGTCGGAAAGCCGCTTCACGCCCTCGGAGGTCCCCGCCAGATTCGCCCCTCCGCCGGAAAACGACACCGCCACCGCCCGGTTGCCCTGGTAGTGTTCGATGAAGCCGGGGGAGGTCCTCACGCGAGGGTCAACCATCCTGGACAACTGCACCGGTCCACCCACGGTGGGCATGGCCCGGAGCAGCAGGGAGTCCAGCGGGATTCCCTCGCCCCGGTCACCCAGCACCACCACATCCACCCTCTCGTCCTGACGGTAGAAAGTGGTGGCCCTGGCGCCACGGGCAAGGGATTCGATGAAATCCGCCAGCTCGCCTATGGATACGTTGAGAAGGCTCAGCAGTTCCTGATCCGGGGTGAGGACTATCTCGGGATTGCCGGGAAGGTACTGGACATCGGCCCCGGTGATTCCGGCGACGCTCCGGACCGAGGCGTCGGCCAGATCCTCGGCGGCCTTCAGGCACGCATCGGTGTCCTCCCCCTCCATGAACACCGTGAAACCGGCCCCACCCCCGAGTATCTGCCCGAGAAGTCCCTCCCTGAACACCACCTGGAGGGGAAAGTTGAAAAGCCCGTTCCAGGAGTCCCTCAGGGGCTGCACCGCCTCACGGGCTTCTTCGGCGCTTCCGTAGAAGGCCGTCAAAATGGCATCCACCCCCTCTTCCGCCCGGACTCCCGCCCGTCCGCCGGCCCACTGGGCGCCCGACAGCAGGGCAAGCTCCGTGGCGGTTCCGGACAGTTCCACCAGCTTCTCCATGGGAGTGCCCTCCCCGGCACTGAAGGAGAGTTCAAGCTGATTCTCCGGAACCTCCGGAAGCAACTGCTTCGGCAACAGAACGGCCCCGGCCGCCGCCATGACGGTGGCCGCCCCGGTTATCGCGAGAAGAGATTTCCTCCGGGCGAGCACCTTCTCGAGAAACCCGCAGTAAAAGTCCTTCCACCGGGCCGTGACATCGTCGGAGACAGTCACCCGCTTCAACCTCGCCGCCATCGCCGGAATCACCGTGATCGATACCAGCAGGCTGGCCATCAGGGCCGACCCGACCGCCAGGGCCTGGTCCCTGAAGAACTGACTGGTGACCCCCTCCATGTAAACCACCGGGAAGAAGACGACGACGGTGGTAAGGGTGCTGGCCAGTATGGCCTGCCCCACCTCGCCGGTTCCGGTGACCGCGGCGGAAACCCGGGCCTCTCCCTGCTCCCGGCGCCGGTAGATGGCTTCAAGCACTACCACCGCGTTGTCCACCAGCAGGCCGGCCCCCAGGGCAAGCCCTCCAAGGCTCATGATGTTCACCGTTACACCGGCCATGTAGAGGAAAAACAACGACACCGCGATGCTCAAGGGGATGGATACGCCCATCACCAACGGGCTCCTCCAGTCCTTCAGAAAGAAGAAGAGAACCCCGAAGGCCAGAAGCCCCCCCATGACCAGGGCTTCCACCACCCCACCTATGGATTCCCGGATGAAACCGGCGTCGTTCTGGATGACTGTAAGGCCCAGGCGGGGATAGGTCAGGGTCAGTTCCTCGATCAATTTCTCGACTCCGCCGGCCACTTCCACGGTGTTGGCCTCGGCCATCTTCCTCACCCGGAGTATGACGGCCCTCTCGCCGTTGTAGCTCGCCCACACGGTGGGGGGCTTCTCCCCCAGGTACACCTCGGCAACCTCGCCAAGGAGCAGGGGGGAGGAGCCCAGAAAACCGATCACGGTGTTCTCCACGTCCTCCAGCGTCTCGAACTCGCCCTGGAGGGAGAGGAAGAACACCTTCGGGCCGTCCAGCACCTCGCCGCCCCCGGCCATCACCGCGTTTGCGCCGGCCAGGGCGGAGGCTACCGCAGAGGGGGCAAGCCCCAGCTCCTCCACCGCCCCGGGCCTCAGCCGGACGAAGACCGCCGGGTCAGCCCCTCCGGAAACCTCCACCGAAGCGACGCCCTCCGCCTGCTCGAGCCTGGTGGTCACCACCCGGTGGGCGAAATCGGTGATGTCGGTCCAGGAACCGTCCATGGTCATCAGTATCTCCATGAAGGGCCTGGTGGAAGGGTCGTAGTCAACCATAGTGGGCCTGCCGGCGCTCTCCGGCAGCGACCAGCCGGCTATGTCCAGCTTCTCCCGGACCTCCAGCCGGGTGTAGTCCATATTGGTGCCCCAGTCGAACTCCAGGGTGATACGGCTCATGTCGCCGTAGGAGCGGGAGGTGTAGGAGGACAGCCCCCTGACTCCGGCCAGGGCTTCCTCCAGGGGGTCCGTCACCAGTCGCTCGACCTCGTACGGGCTGGAGGAAGGGTATGAGGTTTCCACGGTAAGCCTCGGATACTCCACCGATGGAAGCAGATCAACCGGCATACGGACCACGGCAATGGTCCCAAGGACTCCCGCCACGATGGAAAGCACCGTCACCGCCACAGGGCGGGAAACCGACGACCTGGCGAGCCTCAAAATCCCTCCCTTCAGGGCGGAGCCAAACCTCGACCGAAAGTAATTAAAACATGGTGGCTACGCAAAGCCCTCCCCAACGGCGGAAACGGCAGGAAGTCATAACGCCGTCTCAGTCGGGCACGGGAATATCCGTCCCTTCACCGCCCCGGCCCGGAGAACCCTCGGAGGGCCCCCGCTCCGCCATCCGGATCAGAAACGCGTACCTGACCGCCAGGTCCTCCAGCCACGAGAAGCGGCCGGAAGCTCCACCATGGCCCGCCTCCATGTTGGTGACCAGAAGCAGGGGCTCCCTTCCGACGCCGGTGTGGCGCAGGGCGGCAACCCATTTGGCCGGTTCCCAGTAGCATACCTGGGAGTCGTGCAGCCCCGCCGTTACCAGCATGGCCGGGTAATCCACCGGCGCAACGTTGTCGTAGGGGGAGTAGGACAGGATGTAGTCGTAGTACTCCCTCGACGCCGGGTTGCCCCATTCGCTGTACTCGTTGGTGGTGAGGGGTATGGTTTCGTCCAGCATCGTGGTGACCACGTCAACGAAGGGAACCCCGGCAACCAGCCCGCTCCAGAGATCGGGCCGGAGATTGGCCACCGCGCCCATGAGCAGACCGCCGGCGGACTCACCCATGGCGAACAGCCTGTCGGGATCGCAGTAGCCCCGGGAGACCAGATGCTCGCCGCAGGCTATGAAGTCGGTGAAGGTGTTCATCTTCCCGAGCAGGCGGCCTTCCAGGTACCAGCGGCGTCCCCGCTCCTGGCCGCCCCTCACATGGGCCTCGGCGTACACGAACCCCCGGTCCAGAAGGCTGAGCACCTCGGAGCTGAAGGAGGGGTCGCAGCTGTATCCGTAGGCTCCGTAGCCGTAGAGCAGCAACGGGTTCCCGCCGGGAACGAAGGTGTCGGCCCGGTACACGAGGGAAATGGGAACCATTTCCCCATCGGGCGCCGGAGCCTCGAGGAACTCGGTGCGGTAGAGGGAAGGATCGTAACCCTCCACCGTATCGGTCTTCAGAAAAGCGGGTTCCCCTGTGGACAGGGTGCATACCATGGTTGACCAGGGGGTCACCAGGGAGGAAAACCCGAACCTGAAGGTTTCGGCATCGAAAACCCGGTTGATCGAAGGGTAGATGGAGGCCGGTTCCTCGGGAAGCCTGACCCTGGTCCACCCGCCGCCGGGGATTCCAAGAATCCTTATCCCCCGCCTGCCCATGGCCCTGTCCATGAGCACCAGGTAATTCCTGAAACCGTGAATGCTTTCCAGAAGCACATCGGAATCGTTCGGCAGAACCTCCACGGGCTCCTCTTCCGAGAAGAGCGCGGTCCGAAGCAGCCTGAAGTTTTCGGCGCCGCGGTTCGTGAGGAGGTACAGGGAGTCGCCGGCAAAGGCTACGGAGCAGAGGACCCCTTCCTCCCGGGGGACGACGTCCCGTGGAGGATCACAGGGCCGGTCCGACGGTATCAGCATCACATGGGACGTCTCGGAGCTTTCGCTCGCCAGGACTATCCACTTCCTGTCGGCGGTTTCGTACAACCAGGGCCAGAAGGTGGAATCGGGTTCCACGTAAACCGTGTCAGGGGTATCCCGGCATCCAAGGACGTGCCTGGCGAAACCCGCCGTGCGCCTGGTCTCGTCTTGAAAGCCGTAGAGAAAACTCAGGTTGTCGCTTCCCCAGGCCATGTCGGAACTGGCATCGCGGAGGGTATCCGGAAGGTACCGCCCCGTCCCGGTGTCCAGAAAAACTATCATCCCCCGATGATCCCCCAAGGTATCCAGGCACAGGGCCGCCAGGCGGCCGTCGGGGCTGATGCTCAACCCCTCCAGGGACAGGTAGCTCCTGTTCTCCGCCAGATCGTTCAGGTCGAACAGTACCTGCTCCGTACCGTCCGGAGCGCCCAGGCGCCGGAAGTACGACGGGTAGTCGGCCCCTGTCTCGTAACGGGTTCCGTACCACCACCCGCCCATCTCCCATGGAACGGAGACGTCCTCGGCGGGAAGCCTGGAGGCCATCTCCAGGTAAAGCACCGGCCTGAGATCCTCTCCCTCGGTGAAGAAAGCCTCGGCATACCCGTTCTCGGCCAGAAGGTACTCCATAACCGCCGGGTCGCCGGCGTCCCTGAGCCAGTAGTAGAAGTCCGTCCTGTCACCGTGGGGAGATGTCACCGTGAAGGGGACCCTCGGAGCCTCCGGGGGGGAGGGGAGGGCCAGGAGAACCGCCGCCGTGAACCACATGAAAAACCTCCGTATGTCGTTGTCGCCGATACGCCGCCGCAACGCTGGAATATACCCGGAGCGCGCAATCTCCGGGTTTGCGAAAAGCCCGGCCCGGGTCTATACTTTTGATGAAATCTGTGCCGGATCGCACCCGGCCTGGGGAGGGAGCCCTTTCCGCCGGGGATGGTGCGCCCGAAGCGCACGATATGAACAGGAGGTTCATAGCGTGATCAAGTACCTGAAGCCGCACGAAGACAAGTGCGTCGGGTGCGGCAACTGCACCTCGACCTGTTCTCGTCTCTACTTCAAGGAAGACAACCCCGCCAAATCACGGATCCAGGTGTTCCAGATGGAGATGGGCAAATACCGTATCCTGGTCTGCGACCAAGAGTGCAGAAAGTGCGTCATGGAGTGCCCCACCCAGGCCATCACCGTGAACGCCCAGGGTGTGGTGATGATCAACAAGGGCCTCTGCGTCGGTTGTCTTGCGTGCGTGGCGGCGTGCCCCACCGGCGCCATGCGCTACTTCCCGGGGGAAAGCACCCCGTTCAAGTGCATAGCCTGCGGCGCCTGCGTGAAAAACTGCCCGGCGGACGCCCTCGAGGTGGCCGAAAAGGAGGACAGCCCGGTTTCCCGGCGCCCCTTTGAAGTGGCGGAAGCCGCAAGAAAGAAGGAGGTCGGCGAATGAGCGCCCCTTCCCTGGATGACTTCCGGCTGATACGGGAATACGATTTCGAGCCCAGGCCCGTGAGAAGGGGCTACGCCATGAGAACCCTTCACGTGGACGTGGGCAAGGCCACCGCCTCGGCGAAACCCGTCTCCGAGGACATGAAGAAGAGGTTCACCGGGGGAAAGGGGTTCGGCCTCAAGCTCCTCTGGGACGCCACCGGGCCGGAGACCCGCTGGAACGACCCGGAGAACGAGATTGTAATAGGCATCGGCCCCATCGGAGGCAACACAAACTATCCCGGCTCCGGCAAGAGCCTGGTGGTGAGCCTTTCGCCGATGACCGGAATCCCGGTTGACTCCAATGTGGGAGGTTACTTCGGACCCTACCTCAAGTTCGGCGGCTGGGACGCCATGGAGATTCAGGGGAAGGCGGACCGGGACGTTATCGTGTTCGTGGACTCGAACCAGGGCAAGGTCCGGTTCTTCGAAGCCCCCGACTGCCTTCCCCGGGACACCCACCTGCTGGCGGAGGAACTGACCAGGGTCTTCGCTCGGGACGAGAAGAGCCTTCAGACGGTTTCGGTGGTGAGCGCCGGCCGGGGGGCGGACTACGGCATGATGGGGGTTCTCAACTTCAGCCTCTACGATAAGAGGCGCCGGGGAGTGAGGGTCAAGCAGGCCGGCAGGGGCGGCATAGGCACCGTCCTGCGGGACAAGAAGGTGCTGGCGGTGGTGTGCCGGTTTGAAGGGGTCGGCCCCAACCTGAACGATGCGGCAAACCCGGCGGAGGTGCAGAGAATCGGCCTCAAGCTCCACCGGGAGATCATGGTGAACGACGCCTCCCAGTGCAGGATGAGGAGCCAGGGAACCGCACACCTCGTGGAAATCATGGACGCCTATGACCTGCTTCCCACGAAGAACCACAAGTACGGCAAGGACCCTCAGATAGACAAGATAGCCAGCCCGGTGTGGGAAAAACTATTCAGCCAGAACCTGCCCGACGGCTGCTGGTACGGCTGCACCATGGCCTGCGCCCATGCGGTGGATAACTTCGAGCTTCAGACCGGCCCCTACAAGGGCACGAGGGTCTGCGTGGACGGACCGGAGTACGAAACCGCCGCCGGCGTCGGCAGCAACCTGTACGTTTACGATCCCATCGGCATCCTGGAAATGAACTTCTACTGCGATACCTACGGCATAGACACCATAAGCTTCGGCACCACCACGGGTTTTCTGATGGAGTGCTGGGAACTGGGAATCCTCAATCCGGAGCGCACCGACGGCATAGATCTGACCTGGGGCAACTGGAGGGGGGCCGTCCAGATTCTTCACGACATGGCTGACGGAAAACCCTTCGGGGTTCTGGCGGGCAGGGGCGTCAAGGTCCTGGCGGAACACTTCGTCCGGGAGTACGGCGCCGACCCCGGAATGATGAAAGACATAGCCCTTCACGGTAAGGGGCTGGAGCAATCCGAGTACATAGCCAAGGAATCCCTCGCCCAGCAGGGCGGATACTACCTCACCAACAAGGGGCCACAGCACGACGAGGCGTGGCTCATCTTCATGGATATGGTGAACAACCAGATCCCCACCTTCGAGAACAAGGCCGAGGCTCTCCATTACTTCCCGATGTTCCGCACCTGGTTCGGTCTCCAGGGGCTTTGCAAACTCCCCTGGAACGACGTGGAGCCGGCGGACAACGCCAAGCACCCGGAACCCAACAAGGTTCCGGAGCACGTGGAGAACTATTACAAAATCTACACCGCGATAACCGGCGAGCCTCTGGACTGGGACGGGCTGATACGGCAGAGCGAGAGGGTTTACAACTTCCAGAGGGTTTTCAACATCCGCCAAGGGCGCGGCCGCAGGGAGGACGACTACCCGCCCTACCGGGCCATGGGGCCGGTCTTCGAGGACGAGTACACGGCCCGGGAGGAGCGCTACGACCGGCAGATGAAGGAGAAAATCGGCATAGACCCGGAGGGCCTCTCCATAGCGGAGAAAATACGGATCACCCGGGAATACCGGATGAAACAGTACAACTCCCTCATAGACGCGGTGTTCCTGCGCAGGGGCTGGACCCCCGACGGCTGCCCCACCCCCGAACACCTGAAGGCGATAGGCATGGACCTCCCGGAGGTGCTGGAGGTTGTGAACAACAGGATCGCCGGCAGGCTTTAGCCTCCCGGAACCGGGCCGGGGCTCAGGCCCCGGTACCGGTGACTTTGTACGATTTTTCCCGGGTGAAGCCCGCCTCCCGGAGCACCTGCTGCCGTCGGATCTTCCTGGTGGTGGTCTTGGGGAACTCGCTGTCCCTGATGATGAAGTTCCCAACCCGCTTGAAGGAGGCCGTCTTCGCGTTCACCCGCGCCAGTTCCTCACGGATCACGGAAGTGCCGAACTCCTCCGAGAGTCTGACCCCGCGACCCTCCGCCAGTTGTATCAGGGCATCGTAATCGGGGAATACTATCGCCCAGATTTCCTCGCCCTTGGCTCCGGACTCCCGCCCAAACACCAGGCTCTCGGATATGAAGGGGCTTCTGTTGATTATGTGTTCCAATTCCTCCGGATAGACGTTCTTCCCGTTCTTGGACACTATCACGTTCTTCTTCCGGCCGGTGACCTTCAGCAACCCTTTCCGCAAGACGCCGTAGTCTCCGGTGCGGAACCAGCCCTCCGGGGAAAGCACCTCGGCGGTGGCCGCAGGATCGTTATGGTAGCCGATCATCACGTTCGGGCCCCGGACCAGTATCTCCCCGGCCCCCTCTGAGTCGGGATTCTCTATCCTCACCTGTACATCCGGCAGGGGAGGCCCCACGGTCCCCGGTTCACAGGTGCCGTACCGGCATACCGCCACAATCGGGGAGCATTCGGTGAGACCGTACCCCTGGAGTATGGTGATTCCCAGCTCCGAGAATCCCTTCATCACCTGGGCGTCCAGGGCCGCTCCTCCGGAGATGATGGTCCTGAGCCGTCCGCCGAGCTTCCTGTGTACCTGACGGAACACGGTTCTCCTGACCTCCCGGCCGCCAAGAAACTCACCGACCCGGGAGACGGCCTTACCCAGGGCGAACTTGAAGGAACCGCCCTTCATCCCGTGGATCTGCTTCATTATCCGGGAGTACATACCCTCCCACAAAAGGGGAACTCCAAGCACGAGTGTTATGCCGTTCTCCACCAGGTCCTCCGCCACATACCGGAGCCCCCGGGACACCACCACGGTACAGCCGTGCTGGAGCGGACACAGGAAACCGCAGACACATTCGTACATGTGGTGCATGGGAAGCACCGACAGGAACACCTCGTCCTCGGCGATGAACACCGACGAGAGCATCATCTGAACGTCGCTGAGGATGTTCCCGTGGGACAGGACCACCCCCTTGGCGGCTCCCATGGTCCCCGAGGTGTAGGAAATAACCGCCGGCTCCGCGGGGTCGGTTTCCGGTCGGGGCTTGCCCGGCAGCCCGGCCCCCCGGCCGATCAAGTCGGCAATCTCCGGGAACCCGTCGTCTTCGGCCCGGTTCATTACGAAGTAATGCCTGCACACTGACTTGCCCCGGGCCAGGTGCTCGGTCACCGTATCCTTGAAACCCGGATCGAAGAAGAAACACTCAGCCCCGGAGTAGTGGATGATGCCGCTGATGTCCGGGGGCGGGAGGTCCTTGTCTATCGGGACCACAACTCCGCCGGCTTTGATCGTTCCCAGAAAGGCCGTCGCCCAATCAATACCGCTCCGCCCGGCAATGGCGGTCACGGGTTTCTCCCCCAGCTCCCGGATCCCTCTGGCGAAGTCGTCGGCCATCCGGTTCAGGCCCCGGAAGGATACCTCGCGGACAGAGCCGTTGGGCAGAGTCTCCCGCATGAAGATCCGATCACCCCATTTGGCTGCGGAGTCTTCCAACATTTCCGGGATGGTGGTGTAACGTTTTATATCCCTCAGGGGACCGCCCGGATAGGATGATCTGGTCATGCACCCTCCTTTTTCAGAGTGCAAAGAATAGTGGAGCGGCACCCCGACGGCAACCGCATGAAATTCCCCGCCTGAACCCGCAGGGTATTCCCGGCCCCTCACTCCTCACCTGCGCCCTCCAAAGGCGGAGGAAGAGTCGTTGAAACAAGCCCGGCCTTGCCGCTTCAATGGAGCCGGGGTCCGAAGGCTCCGGATACAGGAGGGCTGTTCATTTCCGTCGTGTTACGGAAGGGGCGGATGACGCCTTAGGCGGCGGTGCGCCTCGTACCGGTTCCGCCGGGCGGATACCCATCGGGCATGAAGTGATTTCCGACGTTCAGGGAACGCCGGGGCCGTTTTTTCCTCACCGCCTCCCTTCCGCGCCGTCGCCGGCTCCGGGGGCGGCGTCCACCGGGAACGGTACGGCCCGAACCGCTTCTCCGGCCTGTACCTTACTCCTTCCCCTTCAGATGCACATCCATCTGGGGGTAGGGTATGATGATCCCCTCGGCGTCGAACCGTTTCTTGATCCGTTCCTGTAACGAGAAGAACACGTCCCAGTAGTCTTCCGTCTTCACCCAGGGCCTCACCGCTATGTTCACGCTGCTGTCCGCGATTTCAACAACCCCCAGCATCGGCGGGGGATCCCGGAGTATCCTGTCGTCACGGTTCATTTCGTCTGCGATGACACTCTTCACCCGGTCCAGGTCCTCGCTGTGGTCCACCCCCGCCACGATGTCCACCCGGCGCATGTCTGCGGCGGTGAAGTTGGTGACGTTGTCGGAGGTCAGCTTGCCGTTGGGGATAATGACCTTCTTGTTGTCGGGGGTTCTCAGTTTCGTGGTGAAGATGCTTATGTCCTCGACCACGCCCGAGGTTCCTCCCCCCTCGATGAAGTCCCCCACCTTGAAGGGCTTGAAGAGCATCATGAGAACGCCGGCGGCGAAGTTGGCCAGGGAGCCCTGGAGGGCCAGCCCGACCGCAAGCCCCGTGGCGCCCAGCACCGCCACGAAGGAAGCGGTCTGAATGCCCAGCTGGCTCAGGGCGGCGATGATGATGAACGCCATCAGCGCCGCATAGGAGACGCTGGAGGTGAAGGATACCAGGGTTTCGTCCACCCCGTGTTTCCGAAGGGCTTTTCTTATAAGGCTCCGAAGACCCCGGGCCACCAGCCGGCCCAGGATCAGGATGGCTATGGCGCCCACCACCCTCGGGCCGTAGAGGGCGCCCCACTCCCGCAGCGTGTTCATAACCTGTTCCATGCGGATCAACGGCCCTTGAAGGACAGGGGCTTTACCGTCCGAAGAACCGTGTAGAGCACCGCACCGCCGACCAGCGCCCTGGCCGCATAAGTCGCCCACGGGCTGCCGCCCCCTCTTCCGATCAGGAAGAGGATCCCCGCCAGGATCAGGAAGAGGATGTCGAAGTTGATGATTCTCGCCAGCTTCCCTACAGGGTACTCCGCGGCCAGCACCTCTCCGCTGGAGGCGTTGACCAGGGCTCTGAAGGTCTTGCCGGCGTAGCTGTAGTTCATCAGCCAGAGAGGCAGGTAAACCAGGTCCACCTTCTGCACGTCCACTGTGGTGTCGCAGTTGGTGAGCCTGGTGGCGTTGCTCTGCGCTTTTGTCGCGTGCCGGTCAACAATCCTGCTCCTGGCGTTGGCCTCGGCCCTCTCCTGGGTGATCTGGCCGTTCACCAGGTGCTTCTCCATCCGGACCGCCTTGATCTTCTCTATGGAAAAATCCACCGCCCCCTGGAGCATGTTCCTGTTGGGGCTGACCGCGCCGCCGCCCGACCGCAGCCTGAAGCCGCCCCAATCCGGGTGGATGCTGGCCTTGCCGGGCTCCAGTTGGTCAATGCCCCAGAACTCCCCCGACTTCTCCCGGGCGTACACCGGCCAGGTGAACTCCTCGGAGAACCTGCCGCTGACCGGCTCCCAGTAAGTCTCGGTCCTCCTGTTGTCTTTGGTTCCCACGGTTCTGGTCTTCTTCTTCATTCCGGCCCAATGGGTCGTACCCTTGGCGGACACTATCCAGTAGGGGAGCACCAGGGGGCTCGCCTCGCCCATCATCGCCAGGGCCGGAAGGTCCTTGGGCTTGTGCATGCCCTTCTGCATCCACTTCCGGAGGGCGGCTCCGGCGCTTTCCTCGTTCAACCCGGGGTCAAGCATATAGTGGGAACTCACCTGTATGATGTTGTCCAGCCCCGCCAGCATGGTGGTGGTGCCGCAGTAGGAGCATGTGATCACCGCCTCCCCCTCCATGTAGGTCAGGGGAGCGGCGCAGTTGGAGCAGCTTATTTTCTTCTCGTAGAAGGACGACCTTCTGTTTTCATCGGCGGTCGGCGCGGGAGGTGGCGCCGGTGTTTCGGACCGTTGGGTATCCGGAACCTCCGGGGTCTGCCGGTCAACCTGTTCGCCGGCCAAGTTCTGATCATTCTGCATAGCCGCCCCTCTCCTGTGAACGCCTCCATGGTGATCCGTTTACTATGAGCCGTAAAAGCGCCCCGCCGCAACGGGCGGCAAGGCGGGAAAAACCAATGCCCGGTTCTCTTCCGACGGGCGCACGGGACGCACCCCGATCAGAAGTTCATCCGCCAACCGACGTAGAAGTCGGTGTAACCGTCCTCGTTTTCGTTCTCGAAGCAGCGGTTGCGCCCTCCCAGTTGCAGGGTATTGTCCGGGCTGAAAACATTGAGGTTCAGGCAGAAATCCACGGTCGTCCCGTCGTCCTTCGGATCTTCGCCCCCCTCGATGGTATAGCTCATGGGGCTGAAGGTCTCGAAGCGGACTGCGGGCCTTACGCTCCGCACCGTCCCGGCACCGGTTTCGAAAGCCGCGGCGGCGGTGAGGATCAGGGCTCCGGCGCTGTTCCCCCGGATGCCCTCCACCTGGGGACCGGCGTAACCCAGCGACATGTACTCACCGGAAAACAGCAGGGAGGTCTTTCCGTCCAGGGGATACTCGGCCGCCGCGAAGACGTCCAGCCCCAAGCCGTTCCAGCCCGCTACCGGTTCTTCCCCCCCGGCGGCCTCCGGCTGCCCTATCACCGCCGCCGATGCGCCAAGGTCGAGCCACTCCGCCGGTTTGCCGATGAGTCTGGCGGTGAACCGTTTGTTTATACCGTTGTCGGCGACGGCGTTCCCGCCGGTGCCGTTGGATAAGACCAGGTCCAGGGTGACCGGGGCCAGGTGCGCCGCAACACAGGCTCCTACGTCCCGTCCGCCGTACGCGGAGAACTCGGGGGCGGCCGTGACCGCGGCCCGCCGGGCGAAGGGCATGGCGGCGCTGCTCAGGGTGTAGGCGTAGCCGAAGGGCATCACGAACTGCCCGCCCCGGAGGGTAAGGTTATCGCCAAGGTGCAGGTTCAGGAAGAGGTCGCCGAGTTCGACACCGCCGACGCTGCAGAACTTCAGGCCGAACTGCCCGTCCACGCTCCCGTTGAGCCTGGGCAGCCAGTCCATGTCGGCGCCGAAACCCATGTTGTCGCCGGGGTCGGCGTTATCGGCGCCGTGGAAGTCCCACCGGAAGAAAGCCGTACCCCGGATTCTCAACAGTTCCGCCCCACCGGCGGCGAAACCGCCCGACGCCGACGCCAGGGAGGCGGCCAGCAGGACCACAGCCGGTACCCTCATTCCGAATCCCCCTTTGCTGCCGAATCGCGGTCTTCCGAAGCGGACGCCGCAGGATTATATTTTTCAAAGGGATCAGTCTGCAAGGAAAATCCTTACATCCCAATAGGAGACATGTCAATGTCAGCAATGCCCCCGGAGGTCTTTTCCGTTTTCGCAACCCTGCTCGGTCTGGCGGTGGGCAGTTTCCTCAATGTGGCGGCCTGGCGGATTCCCCTGGGAAAATCCGTCGTCCGCCCGGGAAGCGCATGCCCCGGCTGCGGCACCCCCATATCCCCCCGGGACAACATCCCGGTGCTGAGCTGGATTCTTCTCCGGGGCAGATGCCGTTCCTGCCGGTGCCGGATATCCCCGGTCTACCCTGCGGTGGAACTGGCCACCGGGCTCCTGTTCCTCGCCGCCTCGGTAAAGACCGGAATGTCCCCCCTCTTCATCCACCATGCTCTGTTCCTGTCCCTGATGGTTCTCTCGGTGCGCACCGACATGGAGCATTTTATCATACTGGACCAGGTCTCCATCGGCGGCGCCGCAGCCGGACTGGGGCTCGCCCTGCTGCCCGGGGCCCCCGGGCTGGTTCCCGCCCTGACCGCCTCCGGCGGCGCTTTCCTCTTCTTCCTCCTTATCAGGGCGTTTTCGGCGGCCTACCTGAAGTCCAGGCAGGTCAGGGTGGAGGCGCCCCAGGGGTTTGAGGAGGAGGAGGAGGACTTCCAGTCGGGGCTGGGCTGGGGGGACGTGAAGCTTTCGGCGTGTCTGGGCGCCTTCCTTGGCCCGGGCCCGGGGGTGGTGGGGCTGTTCCTGTCGTTCCTGCTCGGGGCGCTCTACGGCGTCGGTGTGCTGGCCCGGGGGGGCAAGAGAACCAGGCCCATTCCCTTCGGCCCATTCATGGCCCTGGGGGGAAGCATCGCCCTGTTCTTCGGCCGGGGAATCTGGGAGGCCTACAGAAGCATCGGCTTCTAACGCTGAAGCATGAACACCCGTCCGGCCCCGGGGCTGGCGACCACCGCCCGGTTGGAAGCCCGGTTCACCGCCATGTCCGCCGGGGTTCCGAAGACTTCGGTCCGGGCGGCCATGGTGTTGTCCAGTACATCCACCACCACGATCCCGTACCCCGGGACCGCCGCATAGACATACCCGTCGTCGCCGGTGACGCAGACCGCCGCCCCGGAGCCGGGAATGTCGTATCCCCCGGAATGGAGGCCGGAGTTCACGTCCACCACCCACACCTGGGATATCCCCTCCGCGGTCATGCAGAGGTTCCGCCCCGGCCCGGGGGTGATGTCCGTGACGGCCCCCGGCGCCTGGAACATCAGCTCCCCGGAAAGGTCAACCATGGATATCCTGTACACCCGGCCCAGGGAGTCGCCCGCGAAGATGTAACGGCCGTCCGGGCTCACGGCGGCGGCGGCGGGGTTGGAGACCCCGGACAGGCCCGAGGTGGTCACGGCCCAGTCCACGGTGCTGATCTTCACCACGGTGCCGTCCAGGCAGAGCACGGCTATTACGGTTGACTGGGGCTTGGGAAGTATGAAGGCCCCCGGTGCGGGAAGGGCCACCGGAGCCCGCTGGACGTAGGTCTGATTGCTCACCACCCGCAGAGTGTCGCCGGTTATCGCCAGGCCGTAGCCCCCGTCGGGGCTTGCGGCGGCATGGACTACGGCCGACGGCAATTCCACCACGCCCTTCACGAACCCCGCATCCAGGTCCAGGAAGAACAGGCATCCCCCGGCGGAGGCCAGGGCATCCCCCTGGCCCTCAAGGAAGCAGCAGTGCGCCGGGGTTCCGGCGGTTTCCACATCCATAAGGTAGAGCAGGGGGAAATCGGCGTATATGGCGGGCGATGTGGCGCCGCACCCCGCCAGGGCGGCCAGCGCCGCCGCCGGAACGATCCTCCTCATGAATCTTCCTCCTCCCAGAGTGCGTCGCGAGTTCGAGGTCAACCGCGAGGAACGACTCTCCCCATGAATCTTCCTCACAGTGGTTCTCCCATTGTGCGGACGTCCGGGGCGGCCCGTCCCATGGAGCGGTTGTCGAAGAAAACGTAAACCTCCCGGGGCTTCCGGGCCTGATTCCGGCAACCCTGCCTGCGGCCACGGTGAAAAAGCCATGTGGAACTCCCCTACGGAGGGGAATATAGGGCTCTGGCACTGGAAACGGCCTTTTCGCCCCAGCGGGCCCGGACCCGGTCCGCCGCCAGGTTCAAGGCCTCGGTTCCCTCGGGGAAGAAACTCAACCGGGCCCCTTCGGAGGGTTCCAGGTCGGATACGGAAACCCCTATGAGCCGTATCGGGGAGGACACCGCCTCAAGGGCCATCTCCCGGGCCAGCCGGAAAAAGGTCTGGTCCTGGTCGCTGGGAAATGAAAGGCGCCTCCGCACCGACAGGCGCTCAAGGTTCGACAGCCGGTACTTCAGGGTGAGGGTGCGCACCCGGTACCCCCCGTCCCGGGCGCGCCTGGCGGTCTTCTGACACAGCCCGGACAGGACCGGCAGGTACTCCCGGGGGTGCTGCACATCCCGGGGGAAGGTGTACTCATGACCGATGGACCTGGGCTCCTCGGACCAGCCGAAGGGATGGACCGGCCTGTCGTCCACGCCCCGGGCCCGCATGTACAGTTCCTCTCCGCAGATTCCCAGCAGCGCCCGGAGCCGGCCCCGGGAAAGCCCCCGGAGCTTCCCGATGGTGTCAACTCCCAAGGCGCACAGTTTGGCGGATGTCTCCGGACCCACCCCCCATATCGCGGACACGTGCATGGGCTCCATGTCGTCGGGGGTGAGCAGGAGAACCCCACGGGGCTTGGCCTTCTTCGAGGCCATCTTCGCCAGGAGCCTGTTGGGGCCGCACCCAACGCCAGCCCAGAGCCCTACGGCCCGGTAAACCGCATCCCGCACCGTCCGGCCCTTCTCGAGAATACCCCCGGGAAGCCCGGTTACGTCCATGAAGGCCTCGTCTATGCTGACGGCGTGCACCAGGGGGGTGAAGCCCAGGAGCACCTCGAGGATCCTACGGGTGTAGGCCCGGTAGCGGCTTACGCTGCCCTGCAGCACCACCGCCCCGGGGGCCAGGCGCATGGCCCTGGCCATGGGCATTCCGGAGCGAACCCCCAGGGCCCTGGCCTCGTAGGTGCAAGATGTGACCACCGAACGGAAGCCGGGGGCGCCTCCCACTATCACAGGGCGCCCTATAAGTTCTTCCCGCCCTAAGAGTTCAACGGACGCAAAGTAGGCGTCCATATCCACGTGGAGGATATGCCGGTCAGGCCCCGGGGGAGTAGACACAGTCCACCGTCCAGCCAAGGGTGTGGGTGTTGAAGGAGACCTCGTACACGTCGCCGGCGGAGGTGCGCACTACGAAATGGTAGTTCATGATTCCGCCCCTGCGACTCTCCCAGGAGGAGGACACCCGGGCTATCCTGTAAACCCTGCCCTTCCAGCGGAACCTGCACGGGGTGACCGCGCCCCCGGAGAAGTGGCCTATCATCTCTATGGGCTCACCGAGTTCCAGCATCGCCTTCACCATCCTTACACTGGAAGAATGGTGAACTGATGTTCACATGTCAATGGCCCGGAAAGCCGCCTGACCACCACCCGGGCGCCGGAAGCCGTACAAGGTCCGGAACCGAGCAACCTGAACGACGGGGCTGCTGCCGCCCTCAGTCCGCTCCAAGGGCAGGCACCAGGCCGCTTTCCATCAGGAACTTCGCCAGGCTGTCCGCGACCGTGGCGGAGCCCAGGATGGAGAAGTGCATTTCGTCGAAGAAGTATTCCGGTTCGTGGGGTACGGCGGCGGCCAAGTCGTAGCAGGCCACGCCTTCCTCCCGGCAGATCTGCATGATGTCGCTTCTGCTGGTGTCCTGAAGCCGGGACCAGGATGCCGCGGAGATGGGCCCGGGATGGGCTGGCGACGTGCCCTCTTTGCCCAGTATGCCCCGCCAGTAGGGGGTGTCCTGGAAAAGCGTCGGCTGGGTCATGAATACCGGGGTCACCCCGTACTCCCGGGCCAGGGCGATGATCTGTCTCACGTTGTTCCTGGTGAATTCGGGGTCCCTCAGAAGATCGTGGAGATCCTCCGGAATGTCCATCTCCGGCCCGGTCATGGGCACCAGGGTAAGTCTGGAGGAGCCGGCCGTGTTCTGGACGGGTACGTCATCCACCCATGCCTTCTTGAAGTAGTAAAGAATCTGCGCCAGTCGGCTCCGGCAGAATATCCGGTAGCTCAGGGAGGTCTCCGTGACGCCGATGGCTTCGATGTCCTCCAGGCTTCCCAGGTCGTAGTTCACCTTCTCGTTGACGCCCATGAGAATGATCACCATGTCTGGCCTTACCCGATCGATGACCGAACGCATGAAGACAAGGTGCGCCCGGCTGCTGTGCCCGGCCAGCCCCCCGTTGCCCACCCAGGTCTCGGGATTCACCGTTCTGAGGTGATCCTGAAGGAGCTGCGGCCAGGCCTGGCTGTCGTCAAGCTCGAAGCACTGGGTGGTGCTTCCGCCGATGCAGACTATGGTGAACCAGTCGTCCCAATCCCTGGGGGGCTCCTCACCCCTCATCCCCCACTTGTTGGTGGTGAACCAGCCGTCTATGGGCGTGCCCGACGGGTCGGTGTTTCTTAGCCTGACCCTGACGTGAGGCCTGAGGTCCAGCGCCGGGTGGAAGATGCTGCCGGGCATAACGAGCCTGAGCCCGATCTCCAGGAGCACCAGGGTGAGAAGTGTGGAAAAGAGCAGGTTCCACCCCCTGAGAAGGGCTTTTTTTCTCCGCGCTCCATCCGCGGCGCTCATGATTCCAAGGAGTATCCCGACGTACCCCAGGGCCAGGGCCAGAGCAAGGCCCCGCTCCCGAGCCAGGGGAGTGACTCTGCCCCCCAGCCACAGGAAAAGCCCCGCCGCGACGGGAAAGCCGTAAGCCCAGATTTCCGGCAGAAAACCCCTGCGGGACACCCCCGAAAAGAAGGATCCCAGCCTGTTCCCGAGCTCCCGGCGCCGGAAGACCAGGGCTGCGGCGGACACGGCCAGAAAAACGCCAAAGGCGACCAGAAAGGCGAACAGTCTGACCGAGTACCTTCCCATGACATCCGGGGAGAGGCTTCGGGAGTCCGCCAGCACCAGCCAGACGAAGATAAGGGCGGCCAGTAGCAGTGTCGTTGAGATTCGGTTGACCAGCCCTTTTCCGGTTTCAGGGTTCACCGGCCCCCCCTCACTCAATGGTCAGAGACTCGCCGTTCCACACGAGCAGAACGGTTCCTCCGGGAAGGGAGTCCAACCGGACCGGTTCCCGGTCTCTGACGTTCCATGGGAACAGAACACCGCCGGCACCCATGGAGTCGGGAGTCCATACCCCCGTGGGAAACGGGGCCCTCCCGCGGTTAAGATGGTCCAGGTATATCGGCATGTTCTTACCTTCTATAAAGAATACGTCCGCCGGGTCTCCGCCCTTCAGCACCCCCAGCACCGGGGCACCCTCCCCCGGGGTGAGTTCCGGCATTACGGCGGCCAGCTCGCTGTAGAGCGCCCGCATGGGCTCGGCGGCGCGGTAAAGCCTCCCCGCTTCCCGAAAGGCTGTCAGAACCCACACCCCGGCCAGTACCGCGACGGCGGCGTATGCGTGCCGTTTCAGAACCTTGCCCAGGGACACCCCCAGCAGAAGGCCCAGACAGAGGGAAGGGCCGGCGAGATAGTGTTCGCAGGTCTCCCCCAAAATGCTCTGAAAACCGAACAGGGGAATCAGGAGCATCATGAGAAGGGCTTTCCTGAAGTTGCCCCGGGACAGGCCGTAAAGCACCGGCGGGACGGCCAGAGCTCCAAGGAAAAGCCAGCGGACGGGTTTACAGGAAATGTTGCCGGCTCCGGTGATCTGAAAGACCAGTACCGCAAAATGCCTGGGCATGAGTTCAAAAGGAGTGTACCCGCCGTATCCGCCTATGCCTCCGAAGAGAAAAAACCTTGCGGCCAGATAAGCCGCCGCGGCTCCGGCAAGCCCGGTCAGGAACAACGGCGCCCGCCGCCCGCGTCCTGCGGCGGGGTACAGGAAGAACGCCAGAACGCATGCCGGAACGGATGCCATTCCCTGCTCCTTGGACGCCATGGCCAGAAGGCAAAGGATTCCCGGAAGAAGGCTTTTCAGGGTTCCGGGGTTTTCTTCCTCGAACAGCCGGATCGTCGCCGCCACCGCAAGGACCCCGAAGAGCGGGGCGAGAAGATCGCCCCGGCCGTTGATGAGCCAGAGGGCGTACACCGCCCCGGGGGCGGCGGCCGCCAGAAGCCCCGCCGGAAACCCTGCACCGAAACGGCTGCCGAGCCTCATCACCGCCAGGCATCCCGCGGCGTAGATCAGCAACGAGGTGATGCGGTAGGGCCACGGAACGGCCCCCCACAGCAGATGTTCGGGTATGTAGCTCAGGCTGGTCAGGGGCCGTACGAAGCCGACCCTGGCACCGCCTTCCCACCAGCTCCACCCCTCCAGAAGGTACTCGCCCAGACCGTCGCCCCGGGCCAGGGGATTCAGGAAGGTGATGTAGTCCTGCGGGCTGAAGAAGGAGAACAGCCCGGGCAGCAGGGAGAGTGCGGATAAAGAGGCGAACAACAGCAGGGGCAGAGTGTTTCCCGGTTTCATCGGCCTTCCCGTCGGTGTTTCGGTGGGCGTTGAGGATGCAACACGATATATAATAGGCTCGGATTAGCATGACAGCCGACTCGAACCTTGGAGGACGCCTTTTGTCATCCATTCCCCGGGAAGCCGGATCCATATCCGTCGTCCTTCCAATGTACAACGAGGAAGAGAACGCCGAGAAGGCCGTCGGCAGTCTGGACCGGGTATTGTCCGCTTCTTTCGACGACTACGAGATACTGGTGGTGGAAAGCGGCAGCACCGATCTCACCCGGGAAATCGCCGACCGCCTGGCGGAATCCAACCCCAGGGTCAGGGTGATCCACCAGATAAACAAGGAAGGGCTGGGCAGCGCCATCCGCCTTGGTTTCGCCAACGCCGGAAAAGACTACATCCTGTACATTGACGGCGACGAACCCTTCGACGTGACCGAGATAGCCCGGGTGATCCCCCTGCTGGACCCCGACAGGGCGGTGATCGGGTACAGGATCGGAGAGCGGGAGAACTTCAAGCGGAAGCTGTTCAGCCGGGTGTACAACGCCTTGGTGGAACTGGTGTTCAGGCTCGGGGTGAGGGACGTGAACTTCTCCATGAAGCTCATTCCCCGGGCAAGGCTGCGAAGCCTCGACCTCCGGGCCAACGGCTGTTTCTACGACGCCGAACTCCTGGCGGAGCTGAAGCGGGCGGGCACCCCTGTAACCGAGATCGGCTTCGAATACAAGCCCCGCCTCCACGGAACCTCCTCCCTGGACAAACTTTCGGTGGTTCTGAACATTCTGTGGGAGATGGCGCACTACCTTCTCAGGAAGAAAAGGAGAATCACCCCGTGAAAAGGGTACTGGTCACCGGCGCCGGGGGTTTCATCGGGCACCATCTGGTGCGCCTTCTCCTGGAACGGGGAGTGGAGACGGCATGCTTCCTCCGATACACCTCCAACTCGTCCCCGGGGCTTCTCAAATACATTCCCGGGCATCTGGCCGGAGGGATCGTCCCCTTCTACGGCGACGTAAGGGATCCCCGGGCGGTGCGCAGGGCGGCGGAGGGTTGCGACACCGTCTTCCATCTCGCGGCCCTCATCGGCATCCCCTACTCGTACCGTTCTCCGGGGGATGTGGTATCGGTGAACGTGCTGGGGACCCAGAACGTTCTGGATGCATGCAGGGAGACCGGCGCCCGGACGGTGATTACTTCCACCAGCGAGGTTTACGGCACCGCGGTGGACACCCCCATCACCGAGGAGCACAGGCTCCACGCCCAATCGCCCTACGCGGCTTCCAAGACCGCCGGCGATCAGCTCGCCCTGAGCTACCACCTCTCCTACGGCATGCCGGTGGTCATCTGCCGCCCCTTCAACACCTACGGCCCGGGGCAGTCCCGAAGGGCCGTGATCCCCACCATCATCACCCAGGCCCTGTGGGAAGACCGGATAGAACTCGGCTCCACGGAACCCACCAGGGATTTCCTGTACGTCTCCGACACCGCCCGGGGGTTCGCAAAGATGGGAGAAAACCCGGAAGCTATCGGCAGAACCGTCCAACTGGGCTCCGGAAGGGAGACCTCCGTGGGAGACCTGGCCGGGCTCATCCTGGATATTCTGGGGTTGCAGGGAAAGGAAATCGTGTCCACAGACGAGAGAATGCGCCCGGAACAGGGCGAGGTCATGAGGCTGGCGGCATCGCCGGCGCTGGCGGAAAGAATCCTGGGGTGGAGACCCCTGGTCTCCCTGGAGGAGGGGCTTGCGGCCACCGCCCGCTGGATCGCCGATCACCGGGAACTCTACGCCGGGGGAGGTTACGCAGTATGAACACCGCCGTGATCCTGGCGGGGGGGAAGGGCACCAGGCTGGCGCCGTACACGGCGGTGTTCCCGAAACCCCTGGTTCCCCTGGGGGATCATCCGGTGGTGGAGATACTGGTCCAGCGCCTGTACGCCTGCGGCTTCCGGCGGCTTGTTTTCGCCACCGGGCACCTGTCGGAGCTGCTCCGGGCGTATTTTCACCAATATCCGCTGCTTCAGCGGGGACTGACCATACAATGGGTGAAGGAACCCGCCCCCCTGGGCACCGCCGCGCCCCTGGGGCTGGTGGAGGACTTTCCCGACCATGCCCTGGTGGTGAACGGAGACCTGTTCACCACCATGGACTTCGCCGAGTTCTTCCGGGTACACCGGGAGAGCGGCGCGGCCCTCACCGTGGCGGCCCACACCCGCACGGTGAACCTCGCCCTCGGAGTTCTCGAGAGGGAGGGCGACCGGGTCACCGGATACCGCGAGAAACCCTCATACACCTTCGATGTGAGCATGGGGATCTACGGCGTATCGAAGGGCGTGCTGGCCCATATCCCCCGGGAAGGCCGGATGGACTTCCCCGAACTGGTCACCCGGCTGCTGGAGCGGGGGGAGACGGTCCGGTGCGTGACCCCCCCGTGCCGATGGCTGGATATCGGCAACCCCGACGACTACGCAGCGGCCCAGGAAGAATTCCGGCGCAACCCCGCACCGTACATACCGGAGAACTGACTTGAACCTGCTGATCACTGGGGCCGCGGGGTTCCTGGGCCGGGCTGTCGTCCGGGCGGCGGATCAGTCGTTTTCCATAACGACCCTGGATGCGGTGCCTCTGCCGGGGCGGCACATCCTCTGCGACATCGGCGATGGGGAAGCCCTCCGAAAGGCGCTTTCGGGAAGGTCTTTCCATACGGTCATCCACCTGGCCGGCCTGGCCCGGGGAAACGACGATGAGCTGGAAAGGGTGAACGTCCTGGGGACAAGAAACCTGGTTTCCGCCACCCAGGGCGCATTCCTGGTGAACACCTCGTCCTGCGCCGTTTACGGGCTGCCCGCCGCCGCCGACGGCACCGTGGACGAGGATCAGCCTCCGGCCCCCCTGACCCCCTACGGAAAGAGCATGCTCGCCAGGGAACTGGAGGTTTCCCGGGGGGTTTCCATGAGACTCTTCAACATCACCGGCCCCGGCCAGGGGCCGGGCATGCTGGTGCCCGACCTGGCGGAACGCCTGGCCCGGATAGCCCTGGGCCTCTCCGCCGGCCCCCTTACCACCGGTCCCCTGAACACCATGCGGGACTACCTGGACGTAAGGGACGCCGCCCGGGCCATACTGGCCGCCGCCGGCGCCCGGAGCCTTCCTCCGGCGCTGAACCTCGGGTCGGGAACGGCAAGGAGCGGATACCAGGTGCTGCAGGTGCTCCAGGAAGCCATGGACGTGTTTCCGGAGGTTCTCGCGGATGACAGACCCGCCGGGGTTCCGGTGATCAGAGCCGATCTCGGCAGGATACGAAGACACCTGGGGTTCAGGCCTTCGATACCCTTCGATGAATCCATCAGGGCCGCAGCCCTGGACCGGCTCCGGCGGGAGAGGCGGGCGAATCAGCCCGAGAACGGCTTCCACCTGAAATCCCGGCGAGAACAAGGCTGATCTCGAAAAGCAGGTAAAGCGGTATCGCCAGGGTGACCTGGGTGACCGGGTCCGGAGGCGTGAGAACGGCGGAAATCACCAGGATTCCCACTATCACATGACGGCGGTACTTCCCAAGGGCCTTGGGGGAAACGATACCGAGCCTTGAAAGGATCATTATCGCCAGGGGAAGCTGGAAAGCTATGCCGAACACCAGGATGAAGGTTCCCAGGAAGCCGATGTAGCCCGATACGCTCCAGTTGCCCTGAACGGCCCCGGTTTCGAAGCTTCTGAACAAAAGCAGCGTAGGTTTCAACATGACGAACCAGGCGAAGGCGGCCCCCGCGGCGAACAGGAAGAGGCACGAGGCCACTACGGTAAGAAAGGCCTTCCGCTCGTTCCTGTAAAGCCCCGGGGCGATGAACGCCCAGATCTGCAGAAAGGTCACCGGAGAGGAGACCGCTGCCCCCACCGCCAGCGCCAGCTTCATGCTGGCGATCACCGCCTCCTCTGGCGAGAGCGCCAGCAGAACACCCCCCGCCGGGGCCGCGGCCGCCTCCATGATGCGTCCGCCGAAGGCGAAGGCCGCGGCGGTCGCGACGACGAGGGCCAGCAGCACGGTGAAAAGCCGCCTTCTCAGCTCCTCGAGGTGATCCCAGAACGAGCCCTCGGCAGTCAAGGACGGGCCGCCCGGAGCGCCTCCTTCAGAAGCTCCTTTTCCCTGTCCGGCGGTATGACGGCGAGTTCGCACTTTTCCCACCCCCTGGGAAGCACCCATGTCCTGCCCCTCTCACCGGCCTTCTTGTCCCGACGTATCAGGGGGATCACCTCCTCAGCCTCCACCGGACGGGGAAGCCTGGCCGGAAGGCCCGCCTCCCGAAGGATCCCCTCCAGTTCCGCGGCGAAATCCTCCTCGCCGGCCATCCTGGCGGCGGCGGGCATTCCCAGCGCCACTCCGGCGCCGTGGGAAACCGGCAGAAGCATCTCCAGGGCGTGGCCCAGGGTGTGGCCCAGGTTCAGAAGCCTCCGGATGTCCCGCTCCCGGAAATCCCGCTGCACTACGGCGCCCTTGGTCCGAAGGCACCTCAGGACGGCGTTGCGGTAGTCCCCGGACAGCAGGGGCTTCAGTATTCCCCTGTCCCCTATGACCGCGGTCTTCAGCACCTCGGCCTTGCCCGAGAGGATTTCGGGCCGGGGCAGGGTCTTCAGAAACTCCCCGCATACCGTAATCCTTTCCGCGGGATGGAAGGTGCCCACCTGATTCTTGGCGCCCATCAGGTTCAGTGCGGTCTTCCCGCCGAGGCAGGCGTCGGCCATGCAGAGAAGGGTGGTGGGAATCAGCTCCAGCCGGACCCCCCGCATCCAGGTGGAGGCGGCCATGGCCCCCAGGTCACAGACCGCCCCTCCCCCCGCCACGCACACCGCCCCGCCTCTGTCCAGGCCGGCGCGGTGAAAAGCCTTCCAGAGCACGAGAAGGTTCTCCTGGGTCTTGGCCTGCTCCCCCCCCTCGACCACAACCCTTGGCGTGTTCCGGAGCAGGGAGGCGCCCCAGAGGGATTCCACGGCAGAGTCCACCACCAACAGCCCGGCCCGGGACTCGATTTCCGGGGGCGTGTCGGCGGTCTCAACCAGGGTGGACAGGGCGTTGCCGGGCCAGACGAACCTCAGGGGTGCCAGAAATGCCATATGAAAAGCGCTCCCGCGGCGGTGGCCGCCAGGGTGAAGGGCAGCCCTATCTTCATGAAATCCCAGAAGGTCACGCTGCACCCCTGTTTCCTCAGGAGGGACACCGCCACTATGTTGGCGCTGGCACCCACCGGCGAGATGTTACCGCCCAGGCAACTGCCGATCAGGAGCCCGAAGGTCAGGTACTCGTGCCCTCCCCCGGTTCCGGACATGTTCGCCGCCAGCGCCCTGGTGACGGGGATCATGGCGGTAACGAAGGGAACGTTGTCCACGAAGGCGCTGATCAGCATGGAGCCGACCACGATCATGACGTAGGCCGCCAGGGGGTCGGAACCGGCGGCCCGGGCCAGAAAGGCCCCGACGACCTCCATGACCCCATATTTCTCGAGGGCCGCCACCATGAAGAAGATCCCCGCCAGCAGAAAAAGCGTGTCCAGATCGAAGGCGGCCAGGAGCCCGCGGGGAGTGCGTTCCATCCGTCCCGGAGCGGCCCTTCCCCTCCGATAAGCGGCGTACCAGAGCACCGACGCCGCTCCCCCTCCGGCGCATAGAAGCCCCGCCAGGGTTCCCACACCGCTCTCAAAAAGGCTGATCAGGGCCAGACCCGCTATCACCAGCCCAAGGATGATCACCGGAACCCAGCTCTCCACCGGAGTCACCCTTATACGGGGAACCTCTTTGTTTTTTTCCCCGAAGTGCATCCACAACACCGGCAGGGACGCCAGCGCCCCGACCTGCACCGCCCAGAAAATGCCCGGCTTCCCGTGCATGAAGAAGAAGTCGTTGAAGCCCATGTTCTCACTGGCGGCCAGAATCATACTGGGGGGGTCCCCCACCAGGGTCGAGGTGCCCTGGAGGTTGCTGGCCACCGCGATGCTCACCAGTAGCGGAACGGGGTTGGTTCCGTGCTTCCTGCACACCTCGAAGGCTATGGGAGCGACGATCATCACCGTAGCCACGTTTTCCACGAAGATGCTCAGGAAGCCGGCGAGGACACAGATGAGAAGCGCGGCCCAGCCGTAATTCCTGCTGCCGTTGATTATCCGGCCCGCCAGGTTCGCCGGGATGCCTACATCTATCATCACCTCGGCTATGAAGAGAATGCCGCTGAAGATCAGCAGAACGTTCCAGTTGATGCCGCGGAAGAGTTCCGCCACATCCACGGTATGCCCGAGCAGAAGACTGACGAGCACCGCCAGGGCCGCTCCCAGCCAGACCGCCGCCCCCCGGCGCCGATGGGCCACGGCTATGTAAATGTAGATCAGGCCGAAGAAAATCGAAAACAGCGCACCCTGGCTCACTTTACCCGCCCTGTGTAAAAGAGACCAGGTAAACCGTGCTGTCCGGGGTGACCTTGGCCGCCATCCCCACATCCGGGGCAAGCCAGATGTCCCTGACCGCGTAGATCGTGTCGGGGGCGTACCCAGCGGTCCGAACCCAGTTGATGAGGGTTTCCTCCTGGTGCACCCGGTAGCACTGGGTCCAGACGCCGTCCGGCGAATCCTCCGGACCCGATACGGTGGTGTTCCTTATCCAGGTATGGCTCAGGGTTATCCCCTGACTCACCGCCTGGGCCGACGCCGAGTCCCTCCTGCTCATGCCGTCCGCCAGGGGCCACTCCAGGTAGGTCACCCATGCCTGGTACACGGGCACCTCGTAACCGTTGAAAAGCACCCGGTGGTCTTCGTAGTGTTCCAGCAGACCGTTCTCGTTGATCCAGTAGTCGTATCCGGCCCCGGACTGGAGCCTGTAGCAAGGCCTCTGGTCCACTATGGCCTGGTCGATCACGGTCACTATCCTGGTTCCGCCGCCCTCCGCGGAGTACTCCCAAACCGCGCCCACGGCGGAGATCGGATAGTAGTCGGCGCTGAGGCGAAGGAAAAGGGGATTTCTGTCGCACCCGGCGGACAACAGCGCCGCCATGGTCATGATTGCAGCCAGCCTCCTCACAGCCTCACCTCCCGGGAGACGGCGAGAACCAGCCTGACGGCGTCCCCGCTCTTCCCCTCCGCCATGACGCTCTCGAGGTCGAGCCCCAGGGCCGCCCGCCAGGGAGCGCCGAGACTCATGTCCCATCGGATTCCCGCCCTCCAGAAGGGGTCCCAGCTGGGGCTGTCCGCCCCGCCGCCGGATTCCAGAGCGGTTCGGCACATCCCGAAGGAAGCGGTGACCCCGGGGTTGAACGAGGCGCTTCCGGGATTGAAGTAGAAGGCCGCCCTGACCATGGGCCTGGACATGAACAGGCTCGCCCCCCCTCCGTCACTGCGGGAAAAGGCCGACATGTCCACCGCCCCTCCGGCCCTGAACCCGGGAGTAAACCTCCACTCGCCGCCAAGACCAAGGTTGAAACCGGGGCCGAAGCCCTCTCCCCAGCCTCCCAGGGCGAACCCGGTGCCGACTTCCGTGAACAGGTCGGCGGTACCCGCCGAGGCCGCCGCCGATATCAGCAGAACGGCAATGAACGCCGGTTTCAAAGACACCTCCTACACTACCTGTATCGAGGGCAGAGCAGCATGCCTGCTTCCCGCCAACAGGGTAAACCTGTCCTCCGCCACCCTGACGGCGCTGGCCATGGCCAGTTCCGGGGTGTTGTTCTCACGGCTGAGATGGGCAAGAACACAGACCTTCAGTTCAGGATGGGCGAGCCGCGACAGAAGCTCCGCCCCGTCATCGTTGCTCATGTGCCCCAGCCCGGAGGAAATCCGCTGCTTCAAAGGCCATGGGTAGGGCCCGTCCCAGAGCATGTCCAGGTCATGGTTGAACTCCAGCACCAGACCGTTGCACCCGCCGAGGGTCTGAACCAGCAGGGCCCCGGCTTTGCCCAGGTCCGTGGCGATACCGACGCTAACCCCCCCGGCCCTGATGAGGAATCCCGAGGGGTCCGCCGCATCGTGGGAGACGCTGAAGAAAGTTACGCTGAAGGGGCCGAGTTCCACCGTGTCGCCGTTGGCGGCCGCCTCGAACCCGCCGGGCAGTTTCTGCCTGTGGAGCCCGGCTCCGAAATAGGTGCCCCGGGTGGAAAAAACCGGAATCTTCCACTTCCTGGCCAGGACCCCCGCCCCCCGGACGTGGTCTCCGTGCTCATGGCTGAGAAACAGCCCCAAAGGCTGAATCCCATGAAAACCGGCTTCCTGAAGCCTCTTTCCGTGTTCACACCCGCTCAGGCCGTTATCCAAAAAGACGCATTTACCTTCGTGCTCCACCACCAGCGCATTGCCGCTGGAGCCCGAAGACAGCACGCCCAGGTTCACGGAGCCGCCACCATGTGGAAGAGGTGCGGGCCGTACTCGTGCCTCGGGGAACCGGTCCCCCAGAACCCGGCCAGTTCGAACTCGCCGCCCGCAGGCAGGGAGTTGAGGCTGTAAACACAGATCCCGCCGGCCCCCAGGGCCAGAGCCCCGGATGCGCTCTCCAGCGCCGAAGCCACCGGCTGGTTGTAAACCGCGACCCCGTAAACCACATCGCCGGAGTTCTCCGCCAGGGCGCCTGCCGCCAGCGCCCGGGACCTGCTGCGGTCGGGGGTGTAGGCCATGGGGCAGACGAAATCCACAAGCCCCCGGTCGAGCCACTCCCGCCAGGGACACCCGAAGTCACCGTAAGCCGTGGCCGGGTTCGGCATGACGGCGCAGGAGAGGAGGGTGGCCGGGGCGGAAGAGTTCAGCCTGAACCTCACCGTCTCCACGGTCATGCCCACCTGGTCCGCCCTCCATCGCTTCCACACCTCGGGGGAGTTCCGGGGCAGACACCCGGTTTCGTTGTAGAACAGGGCCACCGCACCGGGTTCGAAACCGAAGGACGGGCCCGGGTACCTGACGTAGTCAAGGTGAATTCCCTCGACCGGGTAGTTCAGGGCGATCTCCTCAGCGATGGACGCCACGAACGCCCTCACCTCCGGCAGTGCCGGAGACAGGGTCGCCCCGACGAGCCCCGCCGCCTCCGCCTCCCCGGGAGTGAAATCCCTGGAGGACTTTCCGGAGACGTGCCCCAGAAACCATTCCGGACGGCTGTGCCATACGTGCCCGGAATCCGCCGGGGGAACCGGCGACGACCAGACCAGGAACGCGTTGATCCAGGCGTGAATCTCCATGCCCCTTGGCTTCGCCGCGGCCAGCAGATAGGCCAGGGGATCGTCGTAGCCGCCGTAGGAAGCCCTGGGAAGGATCTCGGACCGGTAATACGCCTCGCCCCTCCCGACCACCTGGACGATGAGGCCGTTGGCCCCCGCCGCCTCCGCCCGGAGTATCAGCGCGTTCAGGGTGTCGGGATGCACCAGGGCGTCCCTGGAGACCCAGAAGAATCGGCAGTTTTCCTCCCCGGACGCCAGGCCCGCGGCAAGGAGGATCATCAGAAGAAAGGCCGGTTTTTCCATGGCGGTAAGATACGTTCGGAAACCCCGGTTTCAAAACGCGAAGCCGGGCTCAGCGAAGGGTTTCCGGAAACTCCTCCTTCATCGGTCGTCCGAACAGGCTCTCGACGGCTTCATCGAAACCGGCCGTTCCCGAAATCACCCCGAAAACCGCCTCGGTTATGGGCAGTTCAACGCCGTGGACACCGGCGAGTTTCAGGAGTGCACCGCAGGTGGGCACGCCCTCCGCCAGCCCCGGGGCGACCCCTCCCCGGACAAAGGCTTCCCCCCACGCCCTGTTCCGGCTCCACGGTGAAAAGAGCGTCGCCTCGTAGTCACCCAGATGGCTGAGCCCGTAAACGCTCCGCCAGTCTCCCCCCGCCGCGGAGACCAGCCTGGCGAACTCCTGAGGCCCCCTGGCCATGAGCGCGCCCTTGAGCCCCGCCATGCCCCGACCGTCCAGCATGCCCGCGGCTATCCCGACGACGTTCTTCGCGGCGGCGCCGATCTCGCATCCGATGATGTCACGACTGTGGTACATCCTGAGCAGGCCGGAATTGACGCTCCGGGAAAGCCTCTCCGCGGCGCTCTCGTCCTCCGAGGCCATGATCATGCAGCCCGGAACGCCCTTCACGAACTCCTGGGGATGCCCCGGACCGACCCAGGCACAGACGGACCTCGGCCTGACGCCGGCTTCCCTGCACACCTCCGACAGGCGCTTGCCGGTGGCCTCCTCGATCCCCTTCATGCAAAGGGACAAATCGCTCCCGGAGAGGTCCCGGCCGGACAGGAGGCCGGCCAGCCCCCTGAAACTCTGCGCCGGGCAGGATGCAACCACCAGGTCCGCCCCCTCCAGGGCTTCGTCCAGGGAAAGGGTCAGTCCGACCCCCTCGGGCAGTTTCAGGTAGCCGTTCCCCCGGTTCCTCATAAGGGAAGCCATCACCGGCTCCTCCGAGGGCTCCCAGCCCATCGTCCGGAAACCGAGCCTGTCCCCGTACCAGAGATGAAAACTCCCCCATCTTCCGCACCCCAGCACCGCAAGCTTCATAGTCGCTCCTTCCGCGGCGTCACCGGGAATTATAACCCCTGTCCCCCGCAACGAAGATCCCGGGCTTTCGCTATATTTTTGTGGTGCATTCGAAAAAAGCTGCATCCGGAGGAGGTTTCCCCTTGAAAAGAATCGTGCTTCCCGCCGCCCTGTTCCTGGTCGCCTGCGGTGAAGGCCCCGCCGGGAACGGCGGCGACAACACCGGACTGCCGGTGGACACCCTCTCGGTAGCCCTGTCCATCGGGGCGGAGATCGGCGACTCTACCGCCACCTTCGGAGTGATCCAGGACGCCGTGATACCGCCCGGAGACCGGCGGGAGATACTGGTGCTGGACATGCAGGGGGCATGCATCAAGGTTTATGACGAAAACGGCGGCTACATCCGGCAGGTTTCCCGCCGGGGCGACGGACCGGGGGAAATGAGGATGCCCTGGGAATGCTTCGCCATGCCCGACGGGAGGCTGATGGTTCTGGACCTTTTGAAGCACGGATTCCTGGTGATGGACGACAGCCTCAACTTCGTGGAGGAGTTCAGCCACTGGCCCCAGAACCCCCCGATGCTCTCCACCGCCCTGTCGGACAGCACCTTCGCTTCCTACAAGATTGACGCCGACATGCCGGGCAACATGCTGGTAATGAACCGCAGGATCGTAATCTACACCGTTGGCGCCAAGGAATACGATACGGTTCTCTGGGAGGACTCGATCACAGCCTCCCTCGACGACCTCATTGAGAATTCATCCATGCTCGTCACCGAGTTGCTGGACGCATTCTGCCTGTGCAGCGACGGCGTCGGCTCGGTCTTCTTCGCGGAGAAGAGCGGCGAGGAATATCTGGTACTGGGATGGAACGCCGAGGGGGAGGAGATATTCCGGTCCGGCCTCGACATCTCCCCGGTAGCCAAGACTCCCGAGGAGATTGAAGAAGAGAAGATATACATGGACAATTATTTCAGGAGCTTCGGGGGAAACACGTCCTTCAGCTTCGAGCCCGAGCCGTACCGAAACAAGGTGGTCGCCCTGGGAATCGGCCCGGATGGAAGGCTCTGGGTGCAGAGGGGAACCTCCGAAACCCCTTTCTTCGATATCTTCGATCTGAACGGCGAACCGGCCGGGCACGCCCTGTTCCCCGAGAAAGGCTGGACCTGGACCTTCAGCATATCCCCCCAGGGGATACTGGCCTGGGAGGCGGACCCGGAGGAGGGTTACCAGAGGCTCTGCGTTCTGGAGTAAGGCATGCGCGCCGTGCCGTTCCGCCAGGCACGGCACCGCGTGGCGGGGAATCACGGACGATGGTTTCAAGGACGGCTGCGGAGGGCGAACGGGACAGCCGGAGGAATGGGAACGAAAGGCCGATGCCCGGTCATCCGGAACCGGTTTTTGAGGGCGTTTCCCGCCCCCGTCCGTCCCTTTCGTAAAAGCCGGTGGTTTTCCATCTCCGGTGGGGCCACCAGTAGTGGTCGGGGTTCTCCCTGACCGCCTCCTCCAGCACCTCCGTGTACCTTCTGGTCATGTCCAGCTCGGCTTCCCCCCGGGGCAGGTCTGTCCGGGGATACAGTATCGCCTTCATCACGTACTTCTGCCGGGGGCCCCGGATCCGCACCATGAAACCGCAACACACCGGAATCCCGTATTTCACGCTGAAGGCCGCGGCGCCCCGGGGCGTCGAAGCGGGATAACCGAAGAAAGGCACTACAAGGCCTTTTCCGCCGGCGTCCTGATCGCTGAGCCAGCACACCGCGCCGCCGCTCCCGATGATTTCCACGATGCCCCTCATGGTCGCGTTCCGACCGATGAGCCGGTTGCCGTGGGCTCCCCGGAGCCCGTTTATGTACCGGTCAACCAGGCGATTCCTCTGTTTCCCGACCAGAAAGGCGGTTCCATCCCTCATGAACCCGCTCATTATTCCGCAGTACTCCCAGTTGCCGAAGTGGAAGCCGATCACCAGCACTCCCGTCCGGCACTCCCTGAAACTCTGCAGGGCCGGGGTCTCCTCCACGGCTACGTACCTGCGGGCGTATGACCTGTCCATCCCCCGCTGCCTGGCGAACTCCACCATAGCCCTTCCGGCATTCCTGTAGGAATCCCGGCCGATCCGGTCCGCCTCCCGGGACGGAATACCGGGAAAGGCCTGCCGGATGTTCATCCTCGACACCTCCCGCCGAAGGCCGAGGACGCTCCAGCAGAGCCGGCCCAGGATGGCGCCCGCCGTCAGGGCCGTCCCGACCGGCAGCAGGTTCAGCAGCCGGACAAAAAAGACCAGCGCCAGGTACTGAAGCCTGTGGCCGAGGGGAACCCCCTTCACCGCCCGCCTCTACGGAGCAGCGGAATCCTTACCTCCACAGCGTTTTCCGGGCACAGTTCATGGCAGCAAAGGCACATGATGCATTTGCCCTTTTTCATCACGGCCCGCCCGTTCCTCACTTCTATGGCTTTTACCGGACAGCTCCGGGCGCAGAAGCCACAGCCGGTGCACCTGCTGTTGGACCTGGGGACCGCCTTCAGAAGCTTTCCGGCCACGGCTCCCAGGAAGGGCGGAACCCAGTTGAGCCAGGACTCCCGGGGGATGTCGAAGTCCCGGAAGACCCGGGGACCGTCCACGGTGATTTCCTCCGGCGGCTTCCCCAGCCCCCGGTCCAGGGCGACCCTGGTGGTGTCCAGCTCCCTTGGAGGCAGCCCCGCCATGGCGCAAAGGGCGGCGTCCATGCAGACTCCGTCCCGGGCCGCCGCCAGCACCCCGTCGGGCCTGGGCCTGCCGTCGGTGCTGGGCCCCCGGCCGTCCATGGCTATCAGGGCGTCGCAGATGTGCAGATCGAACCGGGCCGCCTCGTACAGGTCAACAAGGTTCACCGCGAGGTCCCTGGGCCTGGGCGACCTGGTATGGAGCATCGCCTTGCCCAGCCCGGGCACAATGCCGAAACTGTTCTTGACGGCGCAGGTGATCCGGCAGTAGGAGTGGGTTTTGAACTTGCAGAGGTTGATCCTCAGATCAAAACCTTCCAGAACCGGCAGAGCCACGTGATAGCTCCTGCCACGGACCGTGACCTCCCGGGAGCCGGAACTCTCGAAATTCACCAGCTCCATCCCGGTCTCCCGGCATACATCGAGGTAGCCGCAGTTGCGCCAGTACCTCTCCACCCCCCTTACGGCTCCCCCCGGGCTGTCCCCGACGAACACCCTGCATCCCCTTTTCTGGAGGAGCAGCCCCACCGCCGCCACCACTTCCGGGTGGGTGGTGATCCCCCGCTCGGGACCCTTGGCCGCCAGCATGTTCACCTTCAGAAGCGCCCTCGCCCCCGGAACGGCGGTTTCCGGCCAGCCCCCGGCCAGAAGGACCATCTCTTCCAGAACCCCGGCCAGTTTCTCCCGGTTCAGGCCGTACAGCCCTTCCCGCACCACCACATCGAAGAGCCGGGGATCAGCGGGCGCAGACACGGTTCTTCCCGGCCTTCTTGGCGTTGTACATCCTCCGGTCCGCCAGCTCGAGCAATTCGTCCCTGTCCCGGCTGTCCGCCGGAAAACTGGCCACCCCGAGGCTCACGCTCAGGCGGCCCCCCGGCTGGGTTTCCGCATGGGGGATGTCGGGGTTGGCGTCAAGAATCCTCTTCCGGATCCTCTCCGCCACCTCCTCCCCCACCCGGATATCCGTGAGGGGAAGGATGCACACGAACTCCTCACCTCCGTAACGCACCGCGATGTCCACCTCCCGCAGGGCGCTCTTCATCGCCGCCACGAGCCTTTTGAGAAGAATGTTCCCCATGGGGTGCCCATAGGTATCGTTATATACCTTAAAATCATCAATATCCATCATAATGAGAGAAAACGGGTAGCCGTAACGAACGGCCTTTTCGAACTCCTCCCCGTACTTTTCCTCGAAGTACCTAAGGTTGTGAAGCCCGGTGAGCCTGTCCCTCCTGGCCATGTCGAGCAGCTCGTCCCGCATCAGGGCGCTCTCCACCGCTCCCGCCGCCTGGTCGGCCAGCTTCTGGATGCGCTTTACATCGTCGGCATTGTAACGGGAGGAGACCTGGCTCTGCAAGTCCAAGGCCCCCACAACCCTACCCTGGCTGATCATGGGCACCACCAGCTCGCTGGCGGTCCCCTCCTGATTGGCCACGTAGTCCGGGGTCTGGCTCGTGTCCCGGATGTTCACAGGCCGGGCGGAATACACCGCCCTCAGCACCGTCCCCCGGCCTTCCGGGGTCATCTTCAGCACCCGGCCCACCGGCGACCACTCCTCCCGATAGCCGCTCTCGGCCTTGACGACCATGGTTTCCGGAACGGCTCCATCGCCCAAACTTCCCGCCAGCAGTATGGAGATGCACTCCATGGGGTAGAGCCCCCGGAGATGTCTCAAAAGGGTTTCGCACACCGATTCTATGTCCGAAACCGCCTGCAGCTCCCGGGAAATATCGGATATAGCCTCCTCCTCATGGTCTCTGTCCTGGAGTTCGCGCTTCAACCGGTGCTCCCGGCTCACGTCGCCTAAAATCACCTTCACCAGTGAAACTCCCAGGGAATCGTGCCGTCCGGGGAACAGTTTCACCTCCAGCTCCCTTCCCTGGGCGTTATCCGCAATGACCGGCTCGGCGGGGGCCGGCTCGCGGACAGGACGGAGGCTATCAAGTCCCTCTGATCCTCCCCCCGCAGGGTCACCACGGAAACGAAGGGTTCTCCCACGAGCTGATGGGGTTCCCGGCCGAGCAGGGCTTCCGTGCTTCCCATGGCATCCACGATGGTTTTATCCCGGTTGACGGTGAGGGCGGCGTTCCTGAGGGCTTCGAGCAGTTCGCCCGTCTCCTCCCGGCACATCGCCGCCTGCTCCCGGGAGAGCAGGCTCAGAAGGCTGCCGCCCGCCAGGTCCGCCAGCATTTTCACGCCCTCGGCGGACCAGGGGCTGACGGGCCTTCCGGTGACTCCGCGATCGGCCCTTATGAGCCCCAGAACCTCGCCCCCGGCCGTAATCGGAGTGTCGAGGTAGTCCAGGGTGCCGGACCATTCCAGTATCCCCGAAGAGGCGTGAAGGGAGGACGAGAAAACCTGCCGCCCGGTGTCGGCCGCCAGGGCGGCGGAGGATTCCCGGTGCCGCAATTCGATGGGCTTCCGGGAAATGCCGGCACCCATGGCTATACGCATCTGAAACCGGGGCTCGTCCCGTTGTCGGCTGCCCCCCCAGACCCTCTCGAAACCCAGCCCCACCAGCACCGAGACGGCGATCCGCCGGAAGAGTTCCGCCACGGTGGCCGAGTCACCCAGCCCCTCCGCCAGGCCCATCACCGTCTCGAGCCTCTCGAGACGATTGAGAAGCCCTTCGGACAGGGAGTGCAGGACCTGTACCCCGTCCGAGGGCCTGCCTTCAGCGGTGGATTTCCCGTCGGACGCCAGTTTTTTCAGCCCGGCCGCCAGGGCGCCCACCGGGTGGGAGTAGGGAACGACCATGTCGGCCCCGGCCAGCTCGGACCTGAACCTGAGGTTTCTGTTGCCGTCGGGTATCGTCAGAACCACCGGAACCCCACGGGTCGAGGGGTGGGTCTTGAGAAAACGGCACAGCCGGATCCCGTCCAGCACCGGCAACAGGGCCGAAGCCAGAACCGCCCCCGGGGGGGTTTCACAGGCCTTCACCGCCGCTTCCATGCCGTCGTCGGCGGCCGACACCGTGAAACCCCCCTCGCAAAGCCCCGTCAAAACCGCTTCCCTCAGGGCGGAAGCTCCCATGGCCAGAAGCAGAACGGGGCTGTTCAGAGCGCTCCTCCTATCGGCCGGCCTCTATCACCGCCTGGGCCGCGGCCAGTCTCGCCACCGGCACCCGGTAGGGAGAACAGGAAACGTAATCGAGCCCCGCCCTGTGGAAAAAGTTCACCGAAGCGGCATCGCCCCCATGCTCGCCGCACACACCGATCTTGAGGCTCGGCTTTGCCCGGCGTCCCTTCTGGACCGCCATCGTCACAAACGCCCCGATCCCGTCCTCGTCTATGGACTGGAAGGGATCCTTCTCGTAAATGCCCATGCGGACGTAATCCTCCAGGAACTTGCCCGCATCGTCGCGGCTGAAGCCGCAACCCATCTGGGTGAGGTCGTTGGTGCCGAAACTGAAGAAGTCGGCTTCGGAGGCGATCCTGTCCGCCATAACGCAGGCCCGGGGTATCTCGATCATCGTCCCTATGCTGTAGCTCACGAAGTCCGGCGGGAGACCGTTATCGGAGAGGGCCTTTTCCGCCGTCTCCCGGGCCAGGCGCCGCATTATCCGCAATTCCTCGTCATGGCCGACCAAGGGGATCATTATCTCGGGGACGACCTTCACCCCCTCCCTGACGACGGTTATGGCGGCCTCTATGACGGCCCTGACCTGCATCTCCGACACCTCCGGGTAGGAAAGCCCCAGCCGGCATCCCCGGTGGCCCATCATGGGGTTGAACTCGTGAAGGGCGTTCACGGTATCCACCACGCTCGTCGGCGAAACCCCCATTTCCGCCGCCAGCTCCTCCTGCCCCTTCCGGTCATGGGGAAGGAACTCGTGAAGGGGGGGATCCAGCAGCCGGATGGTGCAGGGGCGGCCGTTTAGGGCCCGGAAGATGTTTTCGAAATCCCTCTTCTGAAGCGGGTAGAGTTCCTCGAGGGCTTCCCGGTAGATCCCCTCCGGCCCCTTCAGCTGGTTCTCCATCTCCGCCGTGTCTCCGGAGCCCGCCCGGATCCTCTCCCGAAGCCTCTTCACCCGCTCCGCCACGAGGATCAGCTTCCTGAAGCTCTTCGTCCTTCCTCCCTCGAAGAACATGTGCTCGGTTCTGCAGAGCCCGACGCCCTCCGCCCCGAACAACACCGCCATCTCGGTGTCCTTTGGAGTGTCGGCGTTGGTTCTAACCCCCAGAGTTCTCACCTGGTCCGCCCAGCCCATCAGGGTGCTGTACTTCCCGTACAAAACGGACTCCGAAGCGGGAATCGCCCCCTTGAGAACCTGCACGATCTCCGAATCCCTGACCTTGACCTCCCCGGCGAAGACCTCGCCGGTGAAGCCGTCAATGGCTACGATGTCCCCCTCCCGAAGGACCAGGTCGCCGACGGTGATAGTCTTCGCATCGCTGTCTATCACCAGTTCGCCGGCCCCCGCCACACAGGGGGCGCCCATCCCCCGGGCCACCACCGCGGCATGGCTGGTCATGCCTCCCCGGGCGGTGAGTATCCCCCGGGCCGCAGCCATTCCGCCTATGTCCTCCGGGCTGGTTTCCTGGCGGCAGAGGATTACGTCCTTACCGGCCCTGGCCCACTCCTCGGCGTCGCCGGCGCTGAAGACGACAGCCCCGCAGGCGCCGCCGGGGGAAGCGTTCAGCCCCCGGGTGAGAAGTTTGGCCCCCTTCTTGCCGGAAGCGTCGAGAATGGAGGCGAAGAGCTGGTTGAAGTTCTGGGCGGGTATCCGCATCAGGGCGGTCTCCTTGTCTATCAGCCCCTCCTCGACCATGTCCACCGCCATGTTCAAGGCGGCGAAAACGGTTCTCTCGCCCCTCCTGGTCTGCAGTATGAAGAGTTCTCCGTCCTGGATGGTGAACTCGATGTCCTGCATGTCCCGGTAGTGCCGTTCCAGGGTCTCCCTCATGGCGATCAGCTCGTCGTAGGCCTTCCGGTTCTCCTGGGCGAGGTCGCTGATGGGGTGCGGGGTTCTTATGCCCGCCACCACATCCTCTCCCTGGGCGTTCATCAGGTATTCGCCGTAGAAGACGTCGGCCCCGGTGGAGGGATCCCGGGTGAAGCAGACCCCGGTTCCGCTCCCTTCGCCCATGTTTCCGAAAACCATGCTCTGGACGTTGACCGCGGTTCCCCGAAGACCTCGGATATCGTTGAGTTCCCGGTAGCGGACCGCCCTGGGGTTGTTCCAGCTGTCGAAAACCGCATTGATGCTGAGCCGGAGCTGCTCCCAGGGGTCCGCAGGGAAAGGCGAACCGGTCTGTTTCAGGTATATGTCCTGGTAGAGTGCAACCACCTTCTCCAGATCCCCGGCATCCAGTTCGGTGTCGAGTTTGACTCCCTTGCCGGCCTTTACCGATTCGAGGGCCCGCTCGAAGTCGTGGTGGGGAACTCCCATGACCACGTCTCCGAACATCTGCATGAACCTTCTGAGGCTGTCCAAAGCGAACCTGGGGTTTCCGCTCATCCTCTTCAGGGCGTCGAGGTTCTCCATGCTGATGCCCAGGTTCAGCACGGTGTCCATCATCCCCGGCATGGACACCGCCGCGCCGCTCCTCACCGAGAGAAGCAGGGGATTATGGACGTCGCCGAAGCCCCGTCCCAGTTCCTTCTCCAGGACAGAGATGCTCTTCCTGATCTGATCCTCCAGCTCCTGGGGCCACCGGCCGTCATGGGTGCTGTAGAAATCGCAGGCCTCGGTGGTGATGGTAAAACCGGGGGGAACCGGGAGACCGATGCTGGTCATCTCCGCCAGGTTGGCGCCCTTGCCCCCCAGAAGGGCTCTCATATCCCTGCCGCCGTCGGTGCGGGTCTTTCCGAAATAGTACACGAACTGCTCGGTCATTTTCTCTGTCTTCCTTACTTGCGGGATGGATTGAAAAACGTGGGAAAAACCGTACTTGGTTTGAATATACCCCGGGGCAAGAACCGTCGTAAAGACCGGCGCCCCTACTTCAGCGCCGTATTCCTGCGCTTTCTCCAGATGTAGGCCACGAAATCCTCCACTTCCCGCCGCTGAGGTTCGTCCAGGGCGGGAAGCCGCCTGTAAACCCACTCCGCGGCGTCTCCCGGCTCCGAAAACGAGCCAAGCCTCCCGGCAAGCCCGGAAAGCACTTCGGCCATCTCCTCCCGGCGGGCCTCCTGACTCAGAGCCTCTCCCTCCCGGGCCGCTTCCTCCAGCGGGTCCTCCGGAGCATCCAGGTCCACCGTAGCCGCCAGGAGCCTGTAGTGTTCGCCCAGCCTGGTGGCGGAAACCCCGTACTCCTCGGCAAGCTGCTCCTGGGTGAAGTGGGGGCCGTTCCTGGTGACGGCGTACTCCAGGGCCGCCGCCCATATCTCGGGTTTCCTGCCGGGCGGTTTCCTGAGGGCGCAGAAGTGGTTCCAGATCGCCGCCGCCCTCCGGGCTTTCTCACGGCTGTAGCCGTGAAGCCCCAGCATCCCCGCGGTGATCCCCGCCACCGCACTTTCCAGGGGGATTTTCCCGCGCTCCATAACCGACCTGCGAAGCCTGACCCTGAGGGCTTCGATCCGCAGCAGGGTGTGTTCGATCCGTTCATCGAAGGGGGCCAGCCCCCGGGCCTGAAGCAGCAGGTGGAGGCTTTCCTCCAGATTGCCCCGTTTGGCCTCCAGCATGGCCAGGTACGAAAGGGTTGACGGAACCCTGAACTTCTCCCGCCGGGCCACGGAGTTGAGGGTCCGCTCGGCTTCCGCGTCCCGGTTCCTCATGAGCAGGAGAAGCCCCTTCTTCCTCAGGGCGTCGGTGTCCTGCGGGTAGTGCCGGAGGTAATCCTCCAGGGCTTCCATGGATTCGTCGTACCAGTCCAGCCTCAGGAAGAGGTCCGCCGCCAGCAGAAGCGCCGCGGGGCCTGGAATCCCATGCCAGTGGAAGCCCTGCAGCCGTCTGGCGGCGTCGGCCACCCGCCCCTCTTCTATCTCCAGTTGCGAGAGGTGGAGAAGGGCCAGGTCATGATCGGGGGTGCCCCGGATCTCCTGAGAGGCCAGCAGCCTCTCCAGCCCCTCCCTGGCCCGTTCAGGGTTCCGGCTCCTACGGGCGTCATCCACCTGTTTCCAGAGCCAGGAAATCTTGCCCGGTTTCTCATCGCCGTTCACGGTGCACCTCCCGGATTCACCACCGCCAGCACCCCGACATGGCCGCCCTCCCTGATGAAGCCTCCGCCGGCGGCGGCTTCGGCGCACAGGCGGAAGACATAGGCTCCGGTGGCCGGGGGATCGCCGTCGGCATCCAGCCCGTCCCAAAGGATCTGATTGTAACCCGCCCGGCATTGGCCTGTCAGCCGGGCGATCTCCCGGCCGGTCACGGTGAATATCCCCACCTCCACCCATGCATCGCCGGAAAGGTGGAAGCTGAAGCACCTGCCGCCGGCCCCGGGGTTCGGATACACCGCCACCATGCTGAAGACGGTTTCGCCGGAGGGGGCCGACGTAACCTCGAGGCTGTCGGCGGACGGGTTTCCCAGCCCGTCCACCGCCTGCAGAATCAGTAAATGCCGGCCCTGAGGCAGCTCCGGCAGGCTGTATGAGACCCGGCCCCGGGTGGTGCTGCCGGTAACGTAGCTGAAGTACGGCCCCAGATCGTTCTCCTTGCCGTCAACAAACAACCTGAGCCGGGACCCCTCCCCGCCTAAAATACAGATTCCGCTGGAGTCCGCCAGCTCCGCCGCGAAAAGCGACTCCCCGGTGATCACGGGATTTTCGGAACCCCGATGCCCCTGAATCCACATTTCGATTTCCGGGCCGGTGTCATCGCCGGTTTCGGGGTTTCCCTCCACCATCGTCATCGGGTCCGCCGCCCCGGCCTCGACTTCAAAGAAAGCCACCGCCGCCGCCTCGGCCCGGGCTTCGCCTCCGGGCCCGGCCTGATACGGAATGAAGCACTCGGCGGAGAAAACACCCCCGGCAAGCTCAGCGGTGCCCCTCCATGCCGTCCCGCCGGAAGAGGTGTATCCTACGGTCCCTCCCCCGAGCATGTTGTAGGTCGTCTCATGCCCGGACTCGAGGATTTCCAGCAGGGCGAGCCCGGAAGAGAACCCCGCGGCACCGGTCACGGTGTTCCTCTCGCCGGTTCGGAGGGTGTCCCCCTGGACCCGGATACTGGGAAGGGGCCGGGGCCGGGGCACCGGCAACCCCGGGACCCCGAACAGCACATAATAACGATTATTGCTGTAATAACCGCTTGAATTTGCCAGTTTTGAATACCACACTGCCTGTCCGGAGGGGGTGCCGGAGTTGTAGAGGCTGTCCAGAAGCACCCTGGTGAAACCGAAATTGGAGCTGACCCCGGGGAAGGTCTTCCGGGTGGCCGCCACCGTGGCGAGGGCCCCTCCGCCGGGGGAAAAGACCAGGGCCTCCCCGATGGATTCGGAGCCGGGGGTGTCGAAGGCCGAGAGGTCGCAACTGGCCAGTATCACCAGGGGAAGCCTGCCGTCGTTCCGCAGAAGGGATACATCGGACAGCCTGAAAACCTTTTCATGGGTGATCTGCCCGGCGGACCCGTGGCCCATGAAGACCAGGCACCCCATGCCCTCGTTCCACAGGCGGATGAAGTCGTCCCTGGCATCGGGTTTCTCGGGGTGAGGCCCATCGGTGGAGGTTCCCGGGGGCCAGGGGTACTCCACCAGGTAGAACTTGACCCGACGGAGATCCCGGGGGAGGGTCCCCTCCTCGATGACCTCCATATCCTCGGTGTGATAGGACTCCCGGGCGTAACTGCCGTTACCCCACTCGTCGTCCGCCAGGAGAACGCACCGGTTCATCCAGCTTCCAGCCGCCGCCCCGGACAGGGCCAGCGCGGCCTTTTCCACCATGGCGGCGAGCTTCAGGGGGGAATCCACGGGAAGCCGGGCCACGGGAATCTCCGGAAGGCCGGCCCCCTGGTGGACCATCACGTACCAGTCATCCACGCAGGGCGGGTCCGAGGTTCCGTTCAGCCTTATCCAGGGGGGTACCATCACGGGCTGGGAGGTGGTGCGCAGAAAAAAGTCGTGATGACCGTCCCCCACCAGAATCACCTCCCTGCACTGGGGATCCCATGAATCCATGGCCCACCTGACCGCCGAACGGATGGCCCCGGGATCGGTCAATCCCATGCCGAATTCGTCGTAAATCTCCCGGGTGGTGGCCACCACGGTGCTCCAGCCCAGTTCCCCCTCGAGGGCCGCCACGCTCCATGCGCCCTCCAGCAGGACCTCCGGCACCACCAGGAGCTTGTCGCCGCCCCGGACCGAAGCGACCAGACGGCCCGGGGAAGCCGGGGATATCGAGTCGGGGGGGGAGAAGTCATCCGGATCGGCGGCCATGAGTACCGTCCCGTTCGCCACGTCCACCCCCGCCCGCAGGGTTCCGGGCCGGAACTCCGCACCCGTCAGCAGCACCGGAGCATCGGGAGAGGTGAGATCGAAGAGGAGCGTTTCGTCGCCCGCCTCCCGGAACACCACGGTCCGGACGCCTCCTCCGGCGCCGGTGAAGAACACTTCGGCGCCGTCGGCCCTGGGAACCCGCCGGTACCGTATGTCGAGTCCATCGAAAAACACGTTTCCCTGGGCGGCGAAGTCAAGCCTCACCGCTCCGCTCCCGGGAACCTCGACTCCCGTGAACACCGCTTCACCGGGGCCGGTCCCCAGCACCTGTCCGGTTCCCCGCAGGTCGCCGTTTATGTAGAGACTGACGGTGCATCGGGCCGCCTGGTCCAGGGATACGCGCACGGTGAAGTCCGCCCCGGCGCCGGGCTCGAGACCGGCAAGGGAATAGGGAATCGTCACGGTCCCCCCTCCCTCCAGGTTCTTCCAGACCCAGCCCGTGTCGAAACTGTGGGCGGGAGACCAGAACAGGTCTTCCTCGCAGGTGACGATCCAGGGGTTTTCGCCCTCCCAGACCGGCCCCCCCGGGGCCGCCTCCCGCTCCTCCATCCGCAGCCCGGGGGAACCGCCCCAGGTGAGCCAGTAAACCCGGTGGGTTGCGTATCGGTGGGTTATCCTCGCAAGATCGTCGTCCCGTGGAATCCAGCGATTGAGGCCCATTGCCTGGAAAAGAATCCTGTCCTCCGGGTCGAACAGACCGTCCTTGTCCTTATCGTCCACCAGGATCGGTATCTCCAGAAGCGGGTGCTCCTCCTCGGGGGCATCGCCGAATGCATTTCCGGGACCGGAGTAGAGGGCCAGGGAGGATACGGCCTGACCCGTGACGGGGCAGCCCGCGGCTTCGAGAAGAGCCCCGGTGACCTCCACCGGGCCGGTCTCCAGGATGGAGATCCTCGCCCAGGGCCTTCCGTGGAACGGGCTGACCGCCCTTGTCCGGGGCAGGGGCCAGTAGGTTGCCGCCCCGGGAGAAACGCCGGCTGCGAGGCTGCCCGGGGGTACCGCCGTCGGCGCCGGGGTTCCCGTCGGATCGTCCCAGGCGAGCCTGATATTCACGGCGGATGCGTAGTCCGCGCCGCCGGTCCAGGGAAAGATATCCACGACCCCGTAGAATCCGCCGGCCAGGGGAACGGCCCCCCGGAAAACCACGGTCTCCCGTTGCGCCCCGGGGGCAAAGGCCGCCGTCGTCCCGGCGGCGGACCGGACCACGGAGTAGTCCAGCTCGGGCCGGGCCCCCGGGGGAAGGGGTATGTACAGTGTCTTCACGGGCAGCGGCGGCGACTCCTCCCCCAGGAGGTTCACACAGCCTTCGATCCGCATCGAGCCCTCCGGCCCGGGAACCGGGGGGGCGAATACTTCTGTGCCGGTCCAGGAACCGGTGGTCAGCAGAAGCCACAGCAGCCGATGCATCACGTCCCCAGCAGCCCGGGCAGCACCTCGGCGGCCCGGCCCGGAACCCAGATCACCCCGGTTGCGTCGGAGAGAGCGGTGGGTTCCGGATTCACCTCGATTACCTCAACCCCGGCCCTGAGCGCCTCCCATGGGATTCCCGCCGCGGGCCACACCAGCATACTGGTGCCCACCACCAGCAACAGATCGGCCCACTGCCCCGCCAGCCGGAAGGCCTCCTGAATCACCCCCTCCGGCAGGGGCTCGCCGAAGAGAACCACATCGGGCCTGAGCAGACCGCCGCACTCCGGGCAGGTCGGAGGAAGCGTCTCCAGCATCCCCCGTCGGAAAGGACCTCTGAAACCGCAGCCGTCAAGACACGAGACGGTGGCCATGGACCCATGGAGTTCGTAAACCTCGGTCAGACCCGCAGCCTGATGAAGACCGTCCACATTCTGGGTCACCACCGGCATCCTGCCCTTGCGCCGCTGCATGTCCGCCAGGGCCGTGTAACCCTGGTGCGGCTTCACCCCTTCCTGGGCCACGAAACGCTTCCCGTACCACTCCCAGACCAATTCCGGGTGACTCCTGAGCCCTGCAAGCGAGGACAGCTCCTCGGCGGTCCTGTTCCTCCACAAGCCGTCTTTTCCCCGGAAGGTCGTCATGCCGCTGTCGCTGGACATCCCGGCGCCGGTAAACACCAGGAGCCTTTCGGAGCGGCTCAGAAGAGCCCGGGCATCCTTGAGTCCGTTCATCTGTCCTCCTTCGGGGCCACCGCCAGAAAACCGCGCCTGGAAGCGACGCCCCCCCCGGCGGTCTCCAGGGTTACGAGGTAAACGTAGGCTCCCGCAGCCGGGGGATCGCCGTCGGCGTCGCGCCCGTTCCAGATCAGCCGTCCGGCCCCGCCTTCATGACCGGTGCGGCCCTCCCAAACCGGGCGGCCCGCCACGGTGAAGAGCTTCACCCGGACCTCCCCCGGGGCGGAGGTCTCGAAAAGAAAGGCCCTGGGCCCGCGGCCCGGGTTCGGAAATACAGTCACATCCCGGAGAAGCTCGCCGTCGTCTTCCGTGACGGTCAGGGCGAGGGTGTCCAGGGAACCGTTTCCCATGCCGTCCCAGGCCGCCAGGATAAGGGTGTGCTCACCGGGGCCCAGATCCGGCAGGACATGGTTCAGGACACCCCGGGTATGGCTGCCCTGAAGGTACCGGAAATCCCCGCTGACATCATAGCCCTGACTGTTGACAGACAGGAGCAGGGCTCTGCCGGCTTCCCCGCCGAAAACGCAGATGCCGCTCTCATCCTCGAGTTCCGCGGTGAGGAGGTGGCTCATCCCCCGCCTGGAGCAGGACATGGAGATGGACGGTCCGATGGAATCGGGGGAGTAACCGCCCGAGTCCACCACCGCGAACCACCGGTTCCAGGCCACGCTCTGATGAAGGCCGTCGTCCGCCAGGGCCTGGGCCCCGGCCAGGGAACCGGTGTCCGCCTGTAACGGCATGAAGAAACTGACCGTGGCGCGACCGCCGGGGTCGGACTCCACAAGACCGTGGTAGGCGGTTTCCCCCGGTTTCATCCACGGAATCTCCACCCCGGAGAGGGGGCTGACGTAAACCACATCGGCGCCGCTTTCCCCCACCGTCACCTCCATCGTTCTGCCCCCCGGCATCTCCACCTCCAGAGAGTTCAGCCTTCCCCGGAAAAGCCCCGGAGCCGCGACCTCCAGGGCCGTCCCCCGGTCATCGCCCATGGAGGGTGTGAAACCGCCGTCGCCCATGATGTTGTAGTAGTAGTTGTGGTTGTCGGACGTCACCACCTTGGCCCCCCACAAGGCCTCTCCCACGGTCGCCCTGCAGGGGCCGTACTGGAGCGTCAGGAAAACGTGGAGCAGATTTTCATTCTGGTAGGTGTAACTGCCGTAGGAGGACCCTATGGCGGTGACGGCCCCGCCCTGGGGATGGCCGACCAGGGCTTCGCTGAAGCAGTCGGTGCCAAGAAGATCGAACTGCCCCGTGTTGCAGCTGGCGAAGAAGGTGCTGGGCAGCCGGGGAAGGTTGGACATGGAGGGAATATCCAGGATGGAAAGCAGGTTTTCCTGGGCTATCTGGTTGTAGGAACCGTGGCCGAAAAAGATCAGGGACGAACACCCCCGCTCGATGGCCGCAAGAAAGTCCCTCCTGGCTTCCGGCTTCTCCGGATGCGCCCCCCCGGGGGTGGTTCCCGGGGGCCACGGATAGTCTATGAGGTACACCTTCTCCACCTCCATGGAGAGGGGCAGCGCCTGGTTCACCAGGTCTTCGCAGACCCGCGTGGCCCTGACTTCCGTGATATTGCTGCCGTTCCACTCGTCGTCCGCTGAAATGACGATACGGTTGGCCCATCCACCGCTGGCCCCGGCGTTTTCCACCGCGGAAAGCCTGTCAAGGTACATCTGGAGTTCCTGGCCCGTGGAGACCGGTATGCGGGACACGGGAATCTCCGGCAGAATCGCTCCCTGGTGGACCATCACGAAGCCGTCGTCACCGGCCCCGAACCTTTGCCGGCTGTCCCCCAGGGTCCTGAACAGTGGGGCGGGAGGGGAAAACCCGGTGGTGTGGCCCATGGGATCGTAATTGCCGTCACCCACGAGCAGCAGTGCCCGGGGAACCTCCGGCCAGTGGTCCAGGGCGTGCCGCACCAGGGAGCGCACCGCCCCGGGGGACACGACACCGCCGTTGAACTCGTCATAGACCTCCCGGTAGGAGATCGTGGCCGCGGACAGCCCCCTGAAAGCATACACCGCCTCCAGAGCCGCGGCGTACCCCATCATTTCCTCGGGGAGCAGCAGGATGACATCGCCGCTCAGAGCGGTTCCCAGAATCCTGCCCGGCTGGGCGGGCCCGATGGAGGCCGGAGTCAGCCATTCCCCGGGATTCACCACCCAGAAGGAGCCCTGGGGCCCGGCATGCACGGAGATACCGGCGGTTCCGCCGGCCAGGTCCCAGCCCACAAGTTCCACCGGACGGTAAGGATCCTCCGTGAGAAACACCCTGGCGCCGGGCTCCGTTCCCGGAACACTCACCGTGTACCACCCTTCCGGCTTCCCCAGGAAGAAAAGCCGCCTTCCGGGGGCAAGGGGCGCTTCCGTTTCCAGCTCCAGGTAGTTGAAGGCCGAAGTCCCTTCGTCGTTCCAGGACCAGATCTTCAAGGTGTTGAGCCCCTGGTTCAGGACCGGTCGGGGAACCGTCCAGAGCCTCATGAAAGTGTTGTTGCGGAAGGTGCTGTCCAGAACCGTCACACCGTTCAGCACCAGACTGTCGCCCCCAAAGCCGACGTTCCGGCTGTGCAGTATGCTCACCCGGAGCGCCCGGCACGTGCTTCCCTGGGGAGGGGTGAAATGAAGGTACGAAGGGCTCCCCTGGGTGATGGGAGCCCAGCACCACCCGGTTCTGGGCTCCTCGGCGAACCAGGTGTACTCCTGTTCCATCCAGGACATGGTCACCGCGGTGGGACCCCAGGGGGGGTAGCCCCGGGGGGAGCCGTCGGCGGAGTCCATGGTGACCCCCTCCGCCCCGCCCCAGGTGAGCCAGTAGGTGTTCATGTCGTCGTACCTGTGCCAGGTGTGGATCAGGCTGTCGCCCTGAACCTCCAGCCTGGTCAGGGAGCGGCCGTAGAAGAACAGGGTGTCCTCCAGGTGGAAGACCCCGTCACCCCCGTCGGAAATGGACAGGGCAACGGGATAGACCTGGTGAGCGTCCGCCGGGTCTTCCAGATCGAAGGGCGCCGCCGGGCCGGAAAGCATGGAAAGGGAAGCGGACGGCATACCCGTCACCGGGCATCCCGCATCCTCCAGCATGGCGCCGGTCACCGCATAAAAGCCGGTTCCGTTCACCCGGATCCGCCCCCAGGGCCTGCCCCAGAAGGGGCTCTCCCGGAAGCGTCCCCGCTCACGCCACCATACGGAACCCTCCGGTGTAACCGCTTCCAGCAGGGTGCCTCGAACCGGTGCGGCGCCGCCCCTCGAGGGCCATGAAAGGGAAAAGGACACCGCCGACGCGTACCGGGACAGGTCTCCGAAGCAGAAGGGATCCACCGTCACCCGGGCAACCCTGGTCCCCGCCAGGGGAACCACCATCATCCGGACCGGCTCCGGGGGGGGATACGCCACGGCGGAAACGTACTCTTCCCGGAAGTCCATCCCGTCCCCGACGGCACCGGAAACGGCGACCCAGGGAAACCCGTCCCATCCGGTGGGGGAAACGGACTCTATGCGGAAGTCCAGCTCGGGCGCGACACCCGGGGGTACGGGTATGATGAAGACCCTTCCGGGCCTGAGGGGCCCGGAATCCATGAAAACCGTTTCCGTTCCGGGAAACACCGGGTAGAAACCGCCGTCCTGCTCCCTCAAACCGGGAGAATCGAAGCGGACCGTACTCTGGAAGCCGCCGGTCAGGACTGCGGCGAGAACCAGCAAGCCGGTCAATCAAGAACCTCCTCGGAATCGTAGCCCCGGATTCAATCCATATATAATAGCAGTCCGCCAGACTCGTGGAGGTTCCATGTCGGTCGTGATTCAGTTGTTCAGCCCGGTTTCCTGGAGAATCGCCTGGAGATACATCCGCAGGCACCCCACCAGGAGGCGGGTAGCCTTCAGCACCGTGGTCAGCGTCGCCGGAGTGGCCCTGGGGGTCGCGGCCCTGGTGGTGGTGATGGGCGTCCTGGACGGGCTGGAACACTTCATCACCGAAAGCGTGGTCAGCGTGGACGCTTCCCTGGCGGTGGTTCCCGCGGGAACCGGGGTGGTGCCCGACGACCCGGCCTTCCTGGAAACCCTGAAGGCCTTGCCGGAGGTGGCCTCCGCGGTGCCGTACGTACAGGGGGAGGCCATTGCCAGACTTCCGGCCAGGAACCTGGAAGCGGGATGCCTGGTCCGGGGGGTCCCCCCGGATGTTCCGTTGTTCCCCGGGATAGATTCCATGGTCAGTTGGGGCTCCCCGGCGCTCCTCGACTCCGACGACGGGGCCCTGGTGGTGATGGGGCTCTACCTGGCGGAACAGTTCATGCACTCCTCGGGGGACGTCGTGGTGTTCTTCCCTCCGCGAAGCCTTTTCTCCGGCAACGACAGAAGCGCCAGGGCGGTGCTTTCCGGGGCCGTGGAGACGGGCCTTCCGTCAAACGACAGAAATCTGGCCTGGGTTCCCATATCCATGGCGGCCGGAATGTTCCTGCCCGCCGGCGGTTTCAGCGGAATCCAGGTGACTCCCGTCCCGGGCTCCGGCGACGACGACGCGGCCCGGGCGATCAGGGCGGTACTGCCCGATTCCCTTCAGGTGCTGACCTGGCGGGAAAGAAACCCCGCCCTGGCCGCCAGCATGAAGCTGGAGCGGCTGGGTTCCATGGCGGCCCTGCTGCTCATAACCCTTGTAGCCACCTTCAACATCATGGGAACCGTAGCCCGGAGCGTGGTGGAAAGGCGCCGGGACATAGCAGTGATAAGGTCCATGGGCGGCAGCGACTCGCTGGTCACCGGCATCTTCCTCTGGGAAGGGGTTTTCGTGGGGCTCACCGGGGCCTGCGCCGGCGTGGTCATCGGGCTTCTGGGGTGCCATCTTCTCTCTTCCACCGGTCTCGTCACCCTTCCGGACGTTTACTCCTTCCACGACAACCTCCCGGTGAGGATTTCCCCGACAAGCGTGGCCGTCGCAGCCCTGGCGGCGGTTATCATGAGCGTTCTCTCGGCCCTGGTGCCCGCAGCAAGGGCCGCATCCCTGGACCCGGTGACGGTGCTCAGGAAATGATTCTCCTTGCGACAGTGCTGCTCACGTTCCCGTACTGCCCGGTGGACAGCGCCAGGGCCTCGATAAGCATCCGGGAGGTTCCCGTCAGGGCCCTTCTGTTCGCGGAACAGGCGGCCAGGATTGACGGCGAGGGGCTGCTGGAGCTGGCCAGGCTTCTGGAACTCTCGGGGCGATTCCGGGAGGCCGGTCGGGTGTACGCCCTGGCGGCGGCGTCCGGGGGGGAGACCTCGGACTGGCTGAAGAACAGGAGCCGGGGTGTTTCAGCCCTGGACACCACGCTGGTGCTGGAAGCCGTGCTGAGGAACCGGGGGGACACCACCGTCGAGAGGGTCATCCTGACGATGCCCCGGCCCCGGTCCCATGAACCGTACCAGCGGCTCTCCATCCTTGGAAGCGATTTCACGGGGGATGGACGGTTACTCACATGCCTGGTGGATTCACTTCCCCCCGGGGGAGTCGTCACCAAAACCACCGTGGTGAGGGTAACCCAGACGCCCTTCACCTTCAGACCCCTGGATTCCGTCCTGAGCGACGACGCCCTGGCGGACCTCGTTCTTACGGCCGGACGGGTGGAAGGCACCCGGGAAGACCCGGGGCCGTGCCTCGAGATGTCCATGGAACTGGTCAAGCGCAGCCCCCTGCCGATGCACGTGGAGGGAGGGCTCGTCATCCGGAGCGACAGCCTGGTGTTCCACGCATGGGCGGTACTGGACACCCTGATTCCGGGTCTTCCGGTGGACCCTCTCCTTTTCAGGTCGGATTCCATGATGGCGGTGGGGCACTGTCCCACGGACGTGATACCCCTGTGGGGCCTGGACTCAACCGACGGGTACGAACTGAGCGCCCTGTTCTCCGGGGCCGGAGCGGACCTGGAAATCGGCATGAGGGCCTATCTGCGGTGACGCACGGAAACCCGCCTCACCCCCTGAAGTGGTCGTACCCCTCGCCCGTGACGGCGGCGGTCCCGTCGGGGTTCACGAAGCAGACGCCTTCGCCGCTTTGCACCACCCCCACCGGATGGCACCCCGGAAAGTCCATCGCCCCGGGGGCGGAGAAGAGGAGTTCGTAGTCCTCCCCCGCCCTGAAGGCTTCCATGGGCCTGTCGGCGGCATACTCCACCAGGGGCACTGATCGGACGTGGATGACGACCCTGACGGCGCTCTCCAGGGATATGTGGGCCGCCTCGGAAACAAGCCCGTCGGAGATGTCGATGGCGCACCGGCATCCGGCCTCCCGGAGCGCGCACGCCACATCGAAGCGGGCCCTCGGCGCCAGAAACGACATGACCTGCCGCTCCTCAACCGGGCTCAGGGGACGGCGGCGGGACTTCTCCAGAAGGCCCGGGGAATCCAGGGTTCTGCCAAGGGGGCCGGTGACCCACAAACGATCCCCGGGACGGGCCCCGGAACGGAGGAGGGGCTTCCCCGGCAGGTTGCCCAGAGCCGTGAGGGTGACGCCAAGGACATCCCCCCGGACCGTTTCCCCGCCCGCCACAATGCAGTCGGCCCTTTCGGTCAGCCCCCTGTAGAAACCCGTAATCCACTCCACCCCGGTGTCCGGAGGAACGCTCACCGCCGCCAGCAGCCATCGGGGGTCGGCGCCCACGGCCGCCAGATCCGACAGGGTGGCCTCCAGCAGCCTCCTCCCCAGCACCTCCGGGGGACACCACCAGGTGTGGAAGTGGACACCCTGGAAAAAAGAGTCAACGGTGACCGCCGGCGAAGGTATTCCCGGCAGCAGGGCGGAGTCGTCCCCCACCAGGTTCAGCCCCAGTTCTCCGGCCAGGTGCCTGATGAGCCCCCTCTCCCCGAGTTCGCCCACCGTGAGACTCACCGGGCGAGCACCGTTTCCAGGGATTCCATGGTCCGCCGGTCGCGGCTCTCCTCCCCGGTTGCCATGCCCAGGGGTTCCCGGCAAAGGCACCCCGCGCCGTCCTTCCCGCCGGCTCCCAGGACGGCCAGAACCTTTCCCAGAACCGACAGGGCCATGGCGGCGTTGTCCTTCATCACCCGGAAAACCATGTCACAGTTGACGTCATCCCCGGATTCCCTCCAGCAGTCGTAGTCCGTGCACATGCCCAGGGTGGCGTAGCATATCCCGGCCTCCCGGGCCAGCTTCGCCTCGGGAAGGGCGGTCATCCCGATGACCGACGCGCCGATGGAGCGATAGAAAAGGCTTTCGGCTCTGGTGCTGAAGGCCGGGCCCTCCATCACCACCAGGGTCCCCCCGGAGTGCACCACGGCCCCGGCCTCGGCGGCGGCCCGGCCGAGAACCCCCCGAAGCCCCGGGCAGAAGGGATCGCCGAAGGCGATGTGGGCCACCACTCCCCCGCCGAAGAAGCTGGAACGCCGTGAGCCCCGGGTCCGGTCGAAGAGCTGATCCGGCACCACGAAGTGCCTGGGCTGTACTTCCTCCCTGAGGCTCCCGACGGCGCTGAAACTGATCAGGGTATCAACCCCCATGGACTTGAGGGCGTAAATGTTGGCGGCGTAGGGAACCTCCGACGGGGTAAGGCGGTGGCCTTCCCCGTGCCTCGCGATGAAGGCGGTGGAAACGCCGTGGAACTCCCCCAGCACCACGGGGGAGGAGGGCACGCCGTAGGGAGTCGTGACGGACTCTTCCCCCTTCACGGCGATCCCGGGTATCGAGTAGAGGCCGCTTCCACCTATGATGCCCACCCTTTTTACCATTATCTTCCCTCCATCATGAATGTGGAAGCGGAATATACCCCCCCCCGGCGCCCCACCGGAATGCCCCTCGACCCGCTCACCGCCTGGGTGACCGGGGACCTGGGGGAAAAACCCTTCCGGGCCCGGCAGCTCTTCTCGTGGATACACCTCCGGGGGGCCGAATCCTTCGGGGCCATGACGGACCTGCCGGCACCCTTCCGGAGGCGGCTTCAGGAAAACGCGGCCCTGACGATTCTGAAACCCGTGGAAACCTCCCGGGGAGAAGACGGTGCGATGAAGTTCCTGTTCGAGCTGCCCGACGGGTCTCCGGCGGAATCGGTTCTGATACCCGCCCCCCCCAGACTCACCGCCTGTCTTTCAAGCCAGGCGGGGTGCAGGATGGGGTGCACCTTCTGCATGACCGGGCTGGCGGGCTTCAGAAGAAACCTGGAGCCGGACGAGATAGTGGCCCAGCTGTACGCCCTGAGGAAGGCTTCCCCGGACCGGATCACAAACCTGGTCATGATGGGGATGGGGGAGCCCCTGGACAACCTTGACCGGGTGCTCACGGCACTGGAAATCATCACCCACCAGCACGGAATCTGCATGGGCCGGAGAAAGATCACCATCTCCACCATAGGCCTGCCCCGGGGAATCGCCCGGCTGGCGGAGTCGGGGAAGCAGTACGGCCTGGCGGTATCCCTTCACAGCGCGGTGCAGGAAACCCGGGAAAGGCTGGTTCCCATGGCGGCGGCGGTGCCCCTGGAAACCCTCCGGGGGGGCCTGATGGAATGGTCCGCGGCGACCGGGAGGAGAGTGACCCTGGAGTACTGTCTGATCGAGGGCGTGAACGACTCCATCCGGGAAGCCGGGGCCCTGTCCGTATTCGCCCGGGGGCTGCCGTGCAAGATCAACCTGCTGGTTTACAACCCGGTTCCGGGCCTTCCCTGGAAAAGGCCCGGAGACCGGAGGGTGCAGAGGTTCATGGAATACCTGTATCCCCGCTGCCCGGCGGTCACCCTGAGGAAGTCCCGGGGGGCCGACGTCCAGGGGGCCTGCGGGCAACTCGGAGCCTCACTGATGCGGAAAGGGGACGCGCCGATCAGAACACCACGGAGGCCATGATTCTCAGGGCTCCGCAGTTCTTGTCCTCCCCGGCCGGCGACGCCCCCAGGGGCATGTAGTCCAGGGCGGCGGAAAGTTCCAGGCAGCTCGACCACCCCACCGGAATCCGGGCCCCGAGTTCCGCACCGATGATCCCTCCACCGGTGGTAGTGCTTCCGCCGGAGTCGCCCTCCGGCGAGTCCCAGACCAGAACCCCTCCGGCATGGACTCCCACCATGGGTTCGATACCCCTGGGCCCGGCCCATCGGTGGTAGAACGGGTATATCCGGTAGCCCAGGGTCAGGGGCACGAAACCCACCGAGGACCAGGCGGCGCTGTCGCTTTCGGCGGTGAAGAAGCCGGCCTTCAGGGCGAACTGGTGCCCCTGGTCCATCGGGGTTTCCACACCCAGCATTCCCCCGAACCCGGTACGGACCTGAGTGTCGTCACTGAAGAGCCAGGGGGTGATCGCCCCCCCGCCCAGGGAAAAAGCCAGAGACCTTCGGCCGTGATCTTCGGCGACCGTTACCGCCGTCACAGCCAGTACCACCGCAATCCACCTCATGACCCCTCCTTAGGGGACGAACCCAACAAGAACGCCTGACCGCCACATCTCATCGCCGGACCGGGGTTTGCCATCTCCATGGCAAACCCCTTCTTCCCCGGCCCTTCACTTCAGCCCCGGACACTCCTTCACGATGGATTCCTCAAGGTTGCTGTTTCCGTAGGCCTTCCTGAAATAGGCCGCGAACTCTCCCGCTAACTTTTCGGCCCTTTCCCGGTACGCATCGTGATCGGCCCAGGTATTGCCCGGGTTGAGAATGGAGTTGTCTTGAAGGCCGGGGCAGAACTGGGGAACCAAAACCTTGAAGTAAGGGTCCGGAGTGCAGGGAACGTCCTTCAGATCGCCCCGGAGCGCTGCATCGAGCATGATCCGGGTGAGGGGAAGGCTGATTCTCTTTCCCGTGCCATAGGGACCGCCGCTCCATCCGGTATTCAGCAGGAAGGCCTCGGTTCCGTGCTCCGCCAGCTTCTTACCCAGCATCCCCGCGTAAACCTCGGGCAGCCTCGGCATGAAGGGGCCGCCGAAGAAGCGGCTGAAGGTTGACACCGGCTCCACAATCCCCGTTTCGGTTCCGGCAAGCTTGCTGGTGTAGCCCATCAGGAACCAGAACATGGCCTGATCCCTGGTCAGCCTGGAAATAGGGGGCAGCACACCGTTCGCATCGGCGGTGAGAAACACTATGGATTTCGGATGCCCGCCGGTGCTCGACTTCTTGATGTTGGGCAGGAAACTCAGGGGATAGCTTCCCCGGGAGTTCTCGGTGAGCCTCTTGTCGAACAGGTCGAAACTGCCGTCGGGGTACACCATCACGTTCTCGATGATGGCCCCGTGCCTGAGGTAGTCGTCTTCGTGGAAGCATGCCCGGTAGATGTCCGGCTCCCTCTCCTCGGAGAGGTCCACGAGTTTTGCGTAGCAGCCGAACTCGAAGTTCGCCACCCCGTTGTCGCTCCAGCCGTGCTCATCGTCGCCGAGCAGCGCCCTGGAAGCATCCGCCGAGAGGGTTGTCTTCCCGGTCCCCGAAAGGCCCAGCATCAGTGCGCAGGAGCCGTCGGCACCCTCGTTGGCACTGCAGTGCAGCGGAAGAATCCCTTCGGCGGGGAGCAGGTAGTTCATCACCGTGAAGATCAGTTTCTTCACGCTTCCGCAGTAGGCGCTGCCGTAAACTATGCCCAGCATTCTGTCCATGTCCATGGCCACCACCATGGTGGAAGTCCCTCCAAGGGCCGGGTCGTTCCGCAGCCTTCCGGCGTACCTTTCAGGGTTGAGCTTGTGGCCGGGGAGAACCATCAGGGTGTAGGGCCTCCGGTGGAAGACCGACCTGTCCAGGTCCGGCGGCACCGGCCTGAACATGTTGTCCGTGAACAGGGCCGTCAGCGGCGTGTCCGTCACCACCGTAACGGGAAGGGAGTATCTGGAATCGGCGCCCACGACCCTGCGGTTGACGTATATGTCAGATACCCGGGAGAGGGTTTCCAGCCCGTCCTCCCAGACCATGTCGAAGGTCTCGGGGGAAAGGGGAAGGTTGTTGGGGCTGGTCCAGTCTATGGATCCGCTGCTCTCGGGCCTTTTGACTATGACCGTATCCTTGGGGCTGCGGCCGGAGGATTCCGGCCTGGTCCAGGTGGCCAGGGCGCCGCATTTCATGACCAGCACTCCTCTGCTTTCCACGGCGGCCCGGATTATGTCTTCCCTGGAGAGATTCTCCCTCACTACCCCGGCTCGACCCTTCAACAGATCGTCAAGCCTGTCAAGCGGTTGCATGAAGTAACCCCTTTCTTGCGGTTGTGGACGTAAAAAACGACGATAGATGAAGAATAGCAAATCGGCCCGAAGGGACAACCCCGCAGGGTACCGGAACCGTAAAGGGGTTTTCATTATGTTCCGGGAAACCGCTTTGGGAGGAGGGGCTTTGCCTCGGATCGTGGTGGGAATCCTTGCCCTGGCTCTCATGGCCCTGGAGGAGGTGCTTTTCCAGTCCTTCCTCAAAAAAGGGCTCATTTTCAGGAATTTCAGGCTGGCGGAAAACACCGGCGCAACGGAAGAGCGGGGGGCCGGCGTCCTGGAGCGGCTGAGGGTGGTTCAGCTCGTATGCATCGTGACACTACTCATCCTGCTGGACACGAACCGGAACCATCTGCTCACCCATATTCCGGGACAGATGGCCATGACCGCCACGCTGCTCCAGCTCGCCAGAATGCTGGGGAGGCAGGTGCTCAGGCACTGGTCGGTGCTGGGGGAGATTCAGGTCCTTCAGGGAGTCTTCCTTCTCCTCAGCCTCGCGGTGCCCCTGGGGAGCGGCAACCCCGGCGGCAGCAACTGGTTCACCCTTTACTCCCTGGGGCTGGTG
>JAKPTG010000117.1 GCA_029571005.1 Candidatus Fermentibacterota bacterium | reverse complement strand
AGTCCAGATAGCGCTTCTTACGGAGAGGATAAAAGAACTCACCGAGCACGCCAAGCTTCACCCCAAGGATCACAACTCCAAGAGGGGGCTCCTTATGCTGGTGGGCCGGAGGAGACGGCTTCTGGATTACCTGAAGGCCAGGGACATAGAGAGGTACAGAGGCATCGTGGGAGATCTGGGCCTGCGCAGATAACGGCGGGCGCCCCCCCGGGCGGGGCACGGTGCCCGGGACTGACCAACGAAAGAACGAAAGAACGAAAGAGAAGAGAGCAGATGAAAACGGTTGTTGAGGAGATGGTTTGCGGAAGAAAACTGACGCTTGAAACCGGAAGGATGGCAAAGCAGGCCGGCGGAGCCGTTTATGTTCAGTACGGCGAGACGTCGGTTCTGGTGGCCGCCTGCTCCCAGGCGATGGACTTCGACCCCGGCTTCTTTCCCCTCACGATAGAGTACCGGGAGCGCAGCTATGCCGCGGGCAAGATACCCGGGGGCTTCTTCAAGAGGGAAGGACGGCCCAGCGAAAAGGAAATCCTCACCGCAAGGCTCATAGACAGGCCCCTGCGCCCCCTTTTTCCGGAGGGGCTCATCGAGGAGGTGCAGGTTTACTGCCTTGTGCTGAGTTCCGACGACGAGAACGCCCCGAGCCTCCTGGGCATGATAGGCTCCAGTGCGGCGCTGATGGTAAGCGACATTCCCTGGGACGGCCCGGTTTCATCGGTGAGGGTGGGCCGGGTGAACGGCGAGATAGTGGTCAATCCCACCGAAAGCCTGATGCTCGAGTCCGACCTGGAGCTGGTGGTGGCCTGTCGGGGGGACGAGGTGGTCATGCTGGAGGGCAGCGGCCGGGAGCTTCCGGAAGCCGTGATAGCCGAGGCCATACAGGCCGGCGCCCGGGAAGCGGCCAAGATAAACCGGCTTCAGCAGAGGCTCAGGGAGGTTTCGGGCAAGGAGAAACGCCGGGTTCAGGCGACTCCCCTGCCTGAGGGGCTTTACGAGCGCGTTTACGAGGTTGTGGCCGGCGAGATAGGCAAGGTTTACGGCCACGGCGGCAAGGACGACATGATTTCCGCCATGGGCAGGGCCCGGGAGATTCTCAAGGACCCCGAGGGCTCTTTCCACGCCGAAGCCGAGGAGAAGGGCTGGCTGGAACTGGTGCCCAGGGCGGCGGAAAAGGCGGAGAAGGAGTACTACCGCCAGAGGCTTCTGGGGGACGGGGTCCGGTACGACGGGCGCGGCAAGACCGATATCCGCAACATCACCTGCGAAATATCGGTTCTTCCCCGGACCCACGGTTCGGCGCTGTTTTCCCGGGGCGAGACCCAGGCCCTGGTCACGGCGACCCTTGGAGGCGCCAGGGACGAGCAGCGGGTGGACGCCCTGATGGGCGAGTACTTCAAGAGCTTCATGCTTCACTACAACTTCCCCTCCTTCAGCGTGGGAGAGGTGAGGCCCGTCCGGGGGCCCGGGCGGCGGGAGATCGGCCACGGCCACCTTGCCGAAACCGCCATCAAGCCCATGATTCCCGAGGATTTCAACTACACCGTCAGGGTGGTCAGCGATATCCTCGAGTCCAACGGTTCCTCTTCCCAAGCCACCGTGTGCGGAGCCTCACTCTGCCTCATGGACGCGGGGGTCCCGCTGGCGGGACATGTGGCCGGGGTGGCGCTGGGGCTGGTGACCGACGGGAAGAAGAGCCTGGTGCTCAGCGACATCGCCGGGGCGGAGGATCACCTGGGCGACATGGACCTGAAGATCGCCGGTACCAGGAAGGGCGTAACCGCCATACAGATGGACCTCAAGGTCGAGGGGGTGACCCAGGAACTTCTGGCGGACGCGTTCCGGCAGGCCAGGGATAACAGGCACCACATCCTGGGCCTGATGGAGGAGTGCATCGCCGGCCCGAGGGAAGACCTGAGCCCCTATGCCCCAAGGATCATCACAATCCAGATAGACCGGGATAAGATCGGCAAACTCATCGGCCCCGGGGGAAAGAACATAAGGGCCATCACCGAGGAGTCCGGTGCGGAGATAAACATCAGCGACGACGGCGTGGTGACCATCCTCACCAACGACGGGAACAAGGCCAAGAAGGCCGTGAAGCTGGTGGAGGCGAGCGTGGGTGTGCCCAAGGAGGGCAAGATATACGAGGGCACCGTGAGCAGTATTCAGGCTTTCGGGGCTTTTGTCGAGATCATGCCCGGGGTGGACGGTCTTCTGCACGTAAGCCAGATATCCGACAAGAGGGTGACCGATGTGAAGAACGTGCTCCGGCGCGGCCAGCAGATCCGGGTCAAGGTCACCAAGGTGCGGGAGGACGGCAAGATAGACCTGACCATGAGGAACCTCGAGGAAGGCTCCGCTCAGGAGGAGGAGGAGGTCTGAGGGAGCATGGGCGCCCGGGTCCTTTACACCGTGGAACCCTGCGGCAGGGGGTTGCCGGCTCCGAAACCGGCGACCCCCGGCTCCTCGGGGGTGGATCTGATGGCGGCCCTGGAGGCGCCGATAACCCTGAACCCCGGCGACAGGGCCCTGATACCCGCCGGGTTTTCGGTCTCCATTCCCGTGGGGTACGAGTGGCAGATAAGGCCCAGGAGCGGCCTGGCCCTCAGGCACGGCGTTACCGTGCTTAACTCGCCCGGAACGGTGGACTCGGATTACCGGGGTCCAGTGGGGGTCATCCTTGTCAACCTGGGAACGGAACCCTTCACGATCCATCGGGGTGACAGGATAGCCCAGGCGGTGCTGGTCAGGGTGGAGAGCCAGGAACTCGTACCGGTGGACTCCCTTTCCGGCACCGAGAGGGGGACGGGTGGCTTCGGTCACACCGGTGTATAGGATAGCCCCGGCGGTGGCACTTCTGGCGATGGCCTGCGCCTACAGCTTCAAAGGCAGCCTTCCGGGGCACCTCGAGACCGTGGAAATACTCCATTTCCGGAGTTCCGTGGCCGAGTACGGCCTCGATACGGACCTGGCCAACATGGTTACCGAAGCCATAGTCACCGACGGAAGGCTGTCGGTGACCACCTCCGACCCGGACTCCCGGATAAGCGGCAGGGTCACCGGTTTTACCAGAACCGCCGAGGAGTACACCGGTGGTGAGCAGGTGCAGCGATACCGTCTGGACCTTCGGGTGGAGATCACCATGGAGGATGTGAGAAGCGGAGAAGCGCTGATTCGGAATGAAACCGTCGGCAAGTGGATTCTGTACGATCCGGCTTCGGAAACCCTGGCCGCCGCCCGGGACAGGCTGGTTGCCGAGACCGCCCGGGAGATCGTACAGAGGTGTCTGTCGGGCTGGTAAAGGGGGAGCCATGGACAACAGGGGGGCCTTTAAGATCGGGTGTCTCGTGTGGGCGGCCGTTGTGTTTCTGGTGGTGCTTTGGGGGTGGAAGCTCTTGGATTTCCACGTGTTGGGCCCTGCGGCCGTGAAGAAGGTCATGAACGAAACCTGGAGCCAGGTTGACGCGCTGAACACCACCCCCGCCCGGCAGGCCGAGTACCTGACGCTCTGGAACCAGTGGAAACGGGAACAGAACATCCCCTTCCAGTTCTCCGGCTTCCGGGGCGACACCTTCGTGGTGCTCTGGAGCGATACACTGCCGGTGCCGGTGTTCCCCGACATCACCCGGGATTTCCGTCTCGCCAGGATCGTCCGCTGACATGCCGCTCTACGACCAGTGGAGGGAGAGGTACGGGCAAAGGGGATCCGGGGGCAGAATCTTCATATACGTCATTCTCCTGGCGATCACCGTGCTGTTCATGCTCAAGGCGGGGGACTTCTCCCGCGGCTTCACGGAGATCTTTCTTCGGGGGGGGGCCGCTCAGGAGGAGGCCCGGTGATTTTTGACGCCCACTGCGACACCCTCATAAAGGCCGAAGCGGGCCGCTCCTTCCTCCGGGGAGGGGGAGACTGCCATATAGACCTCCCCGGCCTCGAAGCGGCCCGGGTAGGCCATCTCGTGACGGCGGTCTGCGTTGGATTCTCTCCGTCGAGAATGGAAATGCGGGAAATCTGGGACAGGGCGGTGGAGAACTGGAATGCCTTTTCAACCCAGGTTACCGGGGTGAACCTCCATTTCGCCCTGGAGGGGTGTATGCCGCTTTACCTTGGGTGGTCTCCCCCGGCCGCTCCGCTGGCGGCGAGCCTCACCTGGAACGGCGACAATCCGTACGGGTCCGGGATAGGGGGTACGGGCGGGCTCACCTCCCTGGGGCGGGCCCTGGCTCTGAGCCTGCACCGGGACGGGACCAGGATCGATGTTTCGCACCTGAACGACACTTCCCGCAGGGAGATTCTTTCCATGGGCCTCCCGGTGTGCGCCACCCACTGCAACGCCCGGAGGCTCTGCGATTCACCAAGGAACCTGCCCGACGACGACATCCGGGAGATCGCCGCCATGGGCGGGGTGATAGGGATAACCATGGTTCCGCATTTCCTCAGGGACTCCGGCGCCGGAGCGGACATCGCCGCCGTGGCCGACCACCTGGAGCACGTGGCCGAGGTGGGGGGCGTTGACTCGGTGGGAATAGGTTCGGACTTCGACGGTGTGGAGACTCTTCCCGAAGGGATGGGCGGGGTCCGGGACCTTCCCCTGGTGCCGGACGCATTGCGGCGCAGGGGATGGAGTTCCGTTGACGTTTCCAAGGTCGCCTCGGGCAACTGGACGAGGTTTTTCGGACTCGATGGAGGTAGCAGGTGAAGTATCTGTTTGTTCTCGTTCCGGCGCTGTTGCTCGCCCAGACCCCCCTGGAGTTCGGGATAGTGGACGACCTGATACGCGGGGAGCCCTACATCAGCCCTCTGAGCATCGAAATCCTGCCGGGCCGCCCCCTGCCCGGGGAAACCACCCTCCGGCTGGCGGTGCGGGCCGGGCTGGCGTTTTCCGACGAGGGAACCTACTTCTACATGGATTCCCTGCCGGGCCGGGTGAACCTTCTGGGCCGTGTTGACTACCGGGGCTTCATAAGCGACGACCCTGTTCGGCGGCTGTTTACCGTGGTGAGAAGGAACATGGGCACCCACGGCTCCATGGGCATCACCGGTCTCGAGATAGAACTGGTCACCCCGGACGACACGGGCTGGCTGAGGTTCACCACTTCCCTCGCCAGGGTTGACAGCCTGCTTGCCGGAGAGCTTTCCGACTTCGGTTTCTGGGACGGCGTCACGGTCAGGGAGGTGCAGGTGGGGATGGCGGACTTCCGGCTGAACAGCGGCCCCTTCGACCCCACGCAGGTTCCCGAGGTCCCGGAGACCCTGGTCATCGTCGAGCCTCGCCGCACCGGCGGTCATGCCTGGAAATCCCTCATCCTGCCGGGCTGGGGACAGTTGTCCGCCGGCGCCGGGCTGCCCCTGGCGAATCTCCTGGTGGAGGCCGGCGGTATTGCCCTGTTGTTCAGCGGTGATTATGTCAATGTGGGTGCGGGAATCCTGGCGGTGAACCACCTGGTGAGTTTCAGCGATCTTCTCTGATGTATTAAGGGGGCGGCATGCGGGATCTGTCCATCCTGGTACTTTTTCTTGGCGTCGTTTTCTGGGGGCTTGCGTTCTACCGCGGTCCCGAAAGCAGTGCATGGAGCCTGGGCAAGCCCGGCATATTTCTCATGGCCCTTTCGGCGGTGCTTTACCTTGCGGAGTTTCTGATTCCCGCGGCGAAGCCCCGGCGCAGGCACAGAGCCCGGAGCGAGACCGCCAGAAAGTGCAGTATCTGCGGAAAACCCGCCCTGGGCGGAAGCCGGTTCTGCAGCTACCACGCCAAGTACGGAGAGGGAAACGAAGCCCTGTAAGGCCGTGGGCCGGAATACCCGGCTGGTTCTCATCCTTGCCGCGGTGTTCCTGGCGGGGGTGGCGGCAAGGGTTCTCCGGGGGGGGAACCGGGAATCGCGGGTCACCTTTCCCGCCCTTGGCACCTTCGCAACCGTAGTGATCGAAACACCCCGGGGAACCGATCCTCAACCGCTTCTGCGGGGGGCGGACTCCCTGCTCAGGCACCTGGAAATGGAGACCGGGTGTTTTCCCGGCCAGGGGGTGGAAGCCCTGAACAGGGCCGGCAGGGCCTCCCTGCGGGAACTTGACCCGGATCTCGTCAGGGTGATACTCCTCAGCGATTCACTCCACCGGGCCACACTCGGGTGCTTCGATCCGTCGGTCGGCCCCCTGGTGAGGGCATGGGGCTTTCCGGACTCTCCGGAAGTCCCGGACCGTGAAACCCTGGACAGTTGCCTGCGGGTCACGGGCTGGGAGTTGCTGGAGCTGGACCGGGACTCCCTGGTCATGAGGCCGGGGATGATGCTCGACTTCGGAGCGGTGGCGAAGGGTTACGCGGTGGACCGGGTATTCGAGTACCTCCGGTCCCGGGGGGCGTCCTCGTGCCTGGTGGAGGTCGGGGGAGAGGTGCGTTGCGGCGGCGACAGGCTGTGGAGGGTGGCGGTCCGGCACCCCCGGAACCGGGGTTACTTCCGGGTGTTCGCCATGGAATCCGGCGCCCTGGCCACCAGCGGCGACTACGAGTGCTGCCTGGTCCGGGACGGTGTTCGCTACAGCCATATCATCAACCCCTTCACGGGCTTTCCAGGGGACGGGGCCCAGTCGGCCACGGTTCACGCCCCAACCTGCGCCGTGGCGGACGCCTTCGCCACCGCGGCGGTGATCGGCGGCAGGGAAGCGGTGGAGGGCTTCGGCCCGGTGGAGGGGATGGGCGTTCTTCTTCTGACCGTCGGCGAAGACGGGGAGGTGTCTTCATGGAGCACGGGCGTTCTCCCGGATACACTCTGAGGGAGGATGGGGGAGTGCGGTGCACGCTCTGTCCGCACCGCTGCCTTTGGACCCCCTCAAACCCCCGTGGGCTGTGCCGGGTCCGGGGTATGGAGCTTTACGGTTACGGCAGATGCCTGGGGACGGCGGTGGACCCGGTGGAGAAGAAGCCGCTCAGGATGTTCAGGCCCGGCACGAGGGTGCTGTCCACCGGTCCGCCGGGGTGCAACCTCTTCTGCAGTCATTGCCAGAACTGGCGGAGTTCCCACGGATCGCCCCCCACCCGGTACATCCCCCCCCGGGAGCTGGCGGAACTTGCGGCGGCGACCTCCGACGGGCTCGCCTTCACCTATACCGAGCCGGTGATCTGGTACGAGTACGTGATGGACACCGCCCCGCTGGTGAGATCCCTCGGGGGCTTCACCGTGATGGTGAGCAACGGGTTCGTCAACCCCGAACCCCTGGCCGACCTGATCGGGGTAACCGATGCATGGAACATTGACCTGAAGGGGTGGAGGAACGGTTTCTACGAGAGGAACTGCCGGGGCGGCCTGGAACCGGTTCTGGAAACCCTCAGGGCGATTGCCGCCTCGGGAACGCACCTGGAGGTAACCTACCTGCTGATCCCCGGCGAGAACGACGACCCCGGGGACTGGAGTGAGGTCGCCGCCTGGGTGGCCGCCAACTGCGGGGAGGACACCCCCATGCACGTGTCCCGGTACTTCCCCGGGTACCGGCGAAACACCCCCGCCACCCCGACGGATACGGTTTACCGGGCCTCGGAGGTTTTCCGGAGGCACCTCCGCCACGTGTTCATGGGGAATGTCTAAGTTTCCCGCACTCCGGCCCGGAGACGCGCTCCCGGCCCTGCTGGCCCTGGGGGCGGCCTTTCTGGCGGCGGGGAAAACCGGAGAGAAGAGGGGGGCGCCGGTGTTGAACCTGGTCACCCCCGCCGGCGGGGAGACGCTGGAACTGGGCCGGGACACGGTGCTATGGATTCCGGTCAGGAGCGGCACCGTGGAGGTGCGGATTCAAGGCGGACGGGCCAGGATAGCCGCTTCCCCGTGCCCCTCGGGGTACTGCGTGAGAACCGGATGGATAGACTCGCCGGGTCAGACGGCGGTATGTATGCCCGAGGGGGTTTTCCTGGAGGTCACGGAGGACGGCGCCGCGCCGGACGCGGTGAGCTACTGAGGGAAGTTTCCTTCGGTGACTCAGGGCCCTTCACCGGCGACAGTCACCCGACGGCACGGTCCCGGGCCGCCGGAAGGGCGACGGCGGCGACGATCCATGGGGTACCGTCCCGCCCCGGGCGGGACGCCCCTTCAGGCAAGCCGCGGCCCGGCTACTCCCGGAACTCCTTCAGCCCCCTCTTGAGAAGCCCCAGGGCGGCCCTCATGTCGTCGTCGTTTATGACGTACGCAACCCTGATCTCGTCGTCACCCATCCCCGGGGTTCCGTAGAACCCCGCCGCCGGCGAGACCATCACGGTGGCGCCGTCCACGTTGAAGTCCGACAGGAGCCAGGCGGCGAACCTGTCCGCGTTCTTCACCGGGATACGGAGGGTGGCGTAGAAGGCCCCTTCCGGCTTCAGGAAGAACACCCCCGGAACACCTTCCATCTCCTCCATGAGAACGTCCCGGCGGCGCTGGTAGGTCGCGGCCACCTGGGTGTAGTAATCGTCGGCCAGATTCCGGTAGATCCAGGCGGCCCCGTGCTGGGCCATGGTCGGGGGGCACAGCCGGGCCTGGCCGAGTTTCATTATGCCCCCAAGGACCTCCTCGTTGGGGCATATCAGGTTTCCCAGCCTGGCGCCGCAGCTGCTGAATCGCTTGCTGATGGAGTCCATCACCATTACCCGGTCGGCTATCTCCGGGAACTCCAGCACCGAGGTGTGTTTGCCGCCGTCGAAAACGAAGTCCCGGTAAACCTCGTCCGCAAGCAGGAACAGGTCGTGGCGACGGACCAGGTCGGAAAGCACGGCGATCTCATCCCGCCGGAGGACGGTGCCGGTGGGGTTGTTGGGGCTGCATATCAGTATGGCCCTGGTTCTGTCGGTCAGCGCCGCCTCGATCCGTTCCTTAGGGGGCAGGTGGAAGCCGTTCTCCACCGAGCCGGCGACCGGCACCAGGGTGATTCCCGCCATGGAGGCGAAACCGTTGTAGTTGGTGTAGAAGGGCTCGAAGCAGATCACCTCGTCACCGTGGTTGCAGGCCGCCATGAACGCGAAGTACACCGCCTCGCTGCCGCCGGTGGTGATCATTATCCTGTCCTCCGCCACGGTGATGCCGTCCCGGCGGTAGTAGTCGGCGATGGCGCTCCGGAGCACCGCCAGCCCCTGGCTGGGGCCATAAGCAAGCACCTTGGGCTCGCTTTCCCTGACGGCCCGCCAGTACCCCGGGGGGGTGGGGATGTCCGGCTGGCCTATGTTGAGGTGGTACACCTTGATGCCCCTCTT
>JAKPTG010000097.1 GCA_029571005.1 Candidatus Fermentibacterota bacterium | reverse complement strand
CGGGCGGAACCGTCACCTTGCTGCCGCACCCGAGGGCCAGACACAGGAGAACAAGCATCGGAATCCGTGACATCCCGGCCCCCCGCAGGCGGAATGAAGCCCGCCGGGGAGGATCGTACCCGGCCCGGTACTCCCCCCCTGAAGGAAAACCAGGCTCCCCGGCGCCGCTGGTAACCTTCAGGAACACCCCCGGTTTTTCGCGACGCACCCCTTCCATGCCTCTGCGGCATACTTCTGCGGCCATGCACACCAGCCTTTCCGGCCCGGGCCTATTCCTCCGGAATCCCATGGTACCTGACCTTCACGAGGGTGAGGCCCCGGGCGGGCAGAGAAGGACCGGGGGAGCACCCGGGATCACCCCGGAGTATCCTCTCCGGTACATCAGGGGAAAACCTTCCGACGCCCACCCCAAGGAGGGTGCCGGCCCATATCCTCACGACTCCCCTGAGGAATCTGTCGGAAGTGACGGTGATCGTCCACCCCGCCGGATCAGCCGTGACCCCGGCGTCGCTCACGTTCATGATCCAGGAACGGTTGCCGCCTCCCGTCTTGGCGAACCCGCGCCAGTCACCCGCGCCGATGCACCTCTCCGCAGCCAGGTTCATGGCCTCCCCGTCCAGAGACAGACCGGGCTGGTACTCGGTGCGGGCCAGAAGGGGGCTCTTCCGGCGGCCGATCCTGTAGGTATAGGTTCGACTGACGGCGTCGAACCTGGCGTGAAACCCCGACGGAACATGAAGAATCCTTCTGAGCGCGATGTCCGGGGGAAGAATCCTTCCCATCGCCTCGAGGGGGCCCGGCCCCCGATCCACGTCCACATGGGCCGGCATGGCCAGTGCGTGAACCCCTGAGTCAGTCCTTCCGGCTCCGGTGATTCCGGTTTTCCGGCCGGTCACCCTGAGAAGCCGGGCCTCCGTCTCCCCCTGAACCGTTCGTCTTCCCGGCTGGTACTGGAATCCGCTGAAATCGCTCCCATCGTACTCCAGGAATATCAGGTACCTTTCCATCGCCCCCTCAGAGGAGCCCGGCCGTCGCCAGGGTCAGAAACAGCCATCCCGCCCCCGCCAGAAGAACCGGTGCAAACCCCACCTCCGGCGCGGTTTCCTCCGCAGGCGCCACGCCGGTCAGCACCTCCTCGGCCACCTCCGCCAGCCGGTCCGGGATAAGCGGTTTACCGGCTCCCCGAATCCAGGCCCCCCGGGCCGCCGCGGCGGCGGGACCTCCGGCCAGGAGGGCGAATATCACCGGTTCAAGCGGCTTTTCGAGAAGGCGGACCCGCCCCGCCAGTTTCCTCAGGACCAGGGCACATCCGGCGGCCCCCAGAACCCATGCGAAGTAGGACCCTGCGGCGACGGCGGACAGCCACCTGAGCGAGGGGAGCACCGCCTCCGGTGACCTCAGAAGAGCCCATCCCAGGGCGACCCCGGGGGGCAGGGCCAGGGCTGCCAGCCTTTTGAGATAGCCTTTCCCGCCGTGCAGGGCCCCGGCCAGAGGGAACAGCCCGAAGACGGCCAGGGCTTCCGGCCTGCACAGAAACGCCGCCGCAGGGGTTCCCGCCAGGGCGGCGAAAACCATCACGGCCCTGGTCAGACCGCATCCTCCGCATCCCGGGCAAGGAGCCTCTGAACCAGCCTGAACTCGGTGGGCGGCGCGGAACTGAACTCCATCTCCTCCCCGGTAACCGGGTGTATGAACCCCAGGGTCTCCGCGTGGAGCATCTGGTGACCGGCCAACCGGATAACATCGGCCGTCAGCTCCCTGTCCGCCTTCACCAAGGAGTGAGCGACGGGCTTCATGCCGCCGTACTTGGCGTCCGCGATCACCGGACATCCCATGCATGCGGATCCGTGGACCCTTATCTGGTGAGTCCTGCCGGTCTCCAGCAGGAACTCCAGAAGGCCCGCGAAACGGAAGGATTTGAGCACCCGGTAGTTGGTGACGGCCCGGCGCCCGCCGGAGACCACCGCCATCTTCTGCCGGTTCACCGGATGCCTGCCGATGGGAGCGTCAATGCGTCCCTGGGGTGCATCCGGGTGGTTCCAGCACAGGGCCAGGTACCTTCTCTTCACGGTTCTGGAGGAAAGCTGGGACGAGAGCCCCCGGTGGGTCACGTCATCCTTCGCCGCCACCAGAAGCCCCGTGGTGTCCTTGTCCAGCCGGTGAACTATCCCCGGGCGGAGTTCACCGCCGATGCCCGACAGGTTCCTGCAATGGTAAAGCAACCCGTTCACCAGGGTTCCGTTCCGGGCGAAGGCCGTGGGGTGGACCACCAGGCCGGGCTGTTTGTTCACCACCACCAGATGATCGTCCTCGAATACCAGATCCAGCGGAATGTTCTCGGGAGCCAGTTCAATGGGCTCCGGATCGGGCACGTTCAGGCATACCGACCAGCCGGGTCTGAGTCTGGTGGAGGGTTTGGCCGCGACCTCCCCCTCCACCGTCACGTGTCCGTTACGGATAAGGGTGCTGATGTAGCTCCGGCTCTGATCCACCTCTTCCCGGCTTACCAGGAAGGTGTCCAGCCGCACCCCCTCCTCTTCCTCCTCGACGCAGAAGCAGAGCGCCGGCAACGGTTACTGGGTTCGCAGGATCAGATGGTAGCCGAACTGGGTTTCCACCACGCCGGACATCTCGCCCACTCCAAGGGCGAAGGCCGCCTCCTCGAACTCCGAAACCATTGCTCCCCTGCCGAAGACCCCCAGGGCGCCGCCGTCCCTGCCGGAGGGGCAGTCCGAGTATTCTCCGGCGGCTTCCGCGAAACCGATCTCCCCGGCGACGATCCTGTCCTGTATCTCGCCGATAAGGGCCTGGGCTTCCTCCTGGGTTCTCTCGATCCCCTGAACCTGGCTGCCGGCGTAACTCACAAGGATATGGCTGGCACCGATCGCTGTCACTTCCGTCTCCTCGCTCGGGATCGTACCCGGCTCTTCCACCGGGGGGGTTTCCGCCGGGGGCTGATCCCCGGGCACGGGTTCCCGGCCACACGCCGTAACGGTCAGGAGCGCGACGGCCAGGACGGACAAAACCAATCTCTTCACTGAATCCTCCTCTTACATCGGTGTATTCGGAACATGGGAAATATACCGGAACCTCCGGGAGTTGACAGGGGTCGAGGGCATTACCGATACTTATGAAATCCCATGATTCTTTTTTTATCGATGACCGTGAAAGGAGTGTACCGTTGGAACGGGAAAAATACTTCGCGACGAGAACCCGAGGAATGAAAAGGTCGGTGATCAGGGAGCTGTTGAAACTCACCAGCAAACCGGAAGTCATCAGCTTCGCCGGAGGTCTGCCGGCGCCGAAGACCTTCCCGGTGGAAGATGTGAGGAAGGCCGCCATTGACGTTCTGGACAATTCCGCCGCACTCGCCCTGCAGTACGGCTCCACCGAGGGCGACGCCAACCTTCGCAGGGAGCTGGCCGGGGTGATGAAGGCCGACGGCATCGACGCCGACCCGGATCACATCCTGGTTACCACCGCCAGCCAGCAGGGGCTCGACCTGATCAGCAAGGTGTTCCTGGACCCCGGCGATACCTGCGTGTGCGGGCTTCCCACGTACCTTGGCGGCCTTCAGGCCATCAAAAGCTACGAAGGCGTTCCCGTCGGAACCCCCCTGGACGATGAGGGAATGATCCCCGAGGAGCTGGAGAAGACCCTGGACACCCTGGAGGCGCAGAACAGGAAGCCCAGGTTCCTGTACATCATTCCGGACTTCCAGAACCCGGCAGGGGTGACCATTCCCCTGGCCAGACGGAAACGGATAGTGGAGATCGCCAGTAACCGGGACTGCCTCATCGTGGAGGACACGCCCTACAGGCAGATCCGCTTCTCCGGAGAACACCAACCCACATTCCAAAGCCTTGCCCCGGAACGGGTTATCTCGCTTTACACGTTCAGCAAGATACTCCTTCCCGGCTTCAGGGTCGGATGGGTTTACGGTCCCGACTGGGTAGTGGACAAAATGGTCATGGCCAAACAGTCGTCCGACCTGTGCACCTCCCCCTTCTGCCAGGCCATAGCCGCAAGGATGCTCTCCGAGGGAGTGCTTGAAAAAGGGCTCGCCGAAACGATCAAGCTCTACAAGCATCGCTGCGCCCTGATGCTGAAGTGCCTGGACGAAAACCTCTCGGGTATCCCCGGGGTTCACTGGACCCGTCCCGAGGGAGGGCTCTTCCTGTGGCTCAGGCTCCCTAAGGGCAACAACACCACGGAGCTGTTCCAGGAAGCCATTGATATGAATGTGGCCTACGTCCCCGGGAGCGCCTTCTACCCCGAGGGCGACGACCACACCGGAATGCGGCTCAACTTCAGCTATTCCGACGACGATAAGATCATCGAGGGAGTGAGGCGCCTCAGCGCCCTCATTCGGAAGACGGTAGGAAAGTAACTCCGGGGAAAGGACACCCATGGACACCTCGACGACTTACATGGGCATGCACCTGCGGAACCCGCTGATGGTGGGAAGCAGCGGCCTCACCTCCACCCCGGAGAAGGTCGTTGCCTGCCGGGACGCCGGAGCGGGGGCGGTGGTTCTCAAGTCCATATTCGAGGAGCAGATAGAAAAAGAGCTGGGAATCATGTCCGGCTCCTCCTGGTACCCGGAGGCCACGGACTACATCGGCAGATACGGAATGGACAACGCCACTGCAAAGTATCTCGCCCTGTTCCGGGAGGCCTCCGACCGGGTGGACATCCCTGTGATTCCCAGCATTCACTGCTTCGGATCGGGTAAGTGGGTGGACTTCGCCGCCGGGCTTCAGGACGCCGGCGCCCCGGCCCTGGAGCTGAACGCCTTCATCCTCCCCTCCGACCCCAGGAAGACCGGTCGGGAGAATGAGCAATCCATCCTGGACATCGTCTCCAGCATCAAAAAGGTGGTATCCATCCCCGTGGCGGTAAAGCTGGGAAACCACTTCTCCGGTCTCTCGACCTTCGCCGGGGAGCTGGAAGCCGCCGGCGCCGACGCGCTGGTGCTCTTCAACCGGTTCTACATGCCGGACATAGACATCGAAAGGATGGAAGTGGTTCCCGGAGCCAACCTGAGCAACCCGCAGGAAGCCCAGACCGTCACCAGGTGGATATCCATCCTCAGGCCCCAGCTCAAGTGCGACCTGGCGGCCACAACCGGAATCCACGACGGCCCGGGGCTGGTGAAGCAGATACTGGCGGGGGCCGGAGCGGTTCAGGTGTGCAGCGTGCTCTACAGGAACGGGCTCGGGGCGATGGCCCCGATGCTGACCTTCCTGACGGACTGGATGAAAAGGCACGGACACCGCTCGATCGAATCGTTCCTGGGAAGCATGGCGGCCACCGCCAACCCGGCGGAATTCCTACGGGTACAGTTCATGAAGGCTTCCCTGGAGCAGTAGTCAGGGATAGGGAAACGCCCCGGGAGCATGGGCCCCGGGGCGTTATCTCCGACTAATTGTTGCACCCTCCGTTGGAGCAGCCACCGCCGCAGCAGGGCGCGGCAACTTCCTCGTCTCCCTGGCAGGAGCAGCCAGCCCCGGCCCTGCAGGTGCACTCCTCGCCCTCGGTGCACTCACAGACGGAAGTGTCGCAGGTGCACTCCTCGCCCTCGGCGCACTCACAGACGGAAGTACCGCAGGTGCACTCCTCGCCCTCGGCGCACTCACAATCGGATGAAGAGACGCATATACGCTCCGAGCAGTGCCCGGGATGATTCCCGGAGACCGCGAACGCCAGGGCGGCCGCCGCCAAAACCGCTACGACCAGTTTCTTCACAGGAACTCCTTATCCATGGGTTTGAGTTTGAGAACGAGCCTATACTACACCGACAACGCTTTTGTTCCAAGAGAGGGGCCGGGGGTGCTCCGCACCACGCAAAAACCCCGGAAAGGAAAACCGGGAGCGGGTGATCATCGGCCGCTCAGGAGTACGAACCGACCGTGCAGCACGTGATCGCCGGCCGTCATCCTGACGAAGTAAGTGCCGGAAGGAAGGAAGGACGTTTCCACTGTATGTTCACCGGAAGGCTGCATCCCGTGCAACGGAACGGCGACGCAACGCCCGGCGAGATCGTAAACCGCAATGGAAACACGACAGGCGGCGGGAAGGCTGAACCGGATGGCGGCGGTACCGAACCCGGGACTCTCGATAGGGTAAAGCACGGGACCGCCCGACGAACCTTCAACACCAAGCCAGTCCCAACGGAAAAGAACCTGATACAGGGTGGGGGTGACGAAACGGCTCGAAGGCTCCATGTGAACCCGGTACTGAAAATAACGGTGGGTGCTGTCAACAAAACCCGCGAGACTGCCGGGCTCATCTATGTACCCCGACCAACCGCCCATTCTCTCAGGATCGTTGGAACTCCGAACACGAAACCGGAGGGACGACCCAGCAGGAACGCTGTCCTGCCACTGTATCTCATCCCAGTGGGGATAGTTGTTAACATCCAGAATGGATGAGGTCAGAGACCCGGTGGAAGGGTAGCCGAGACTGAACCAGAACACACGGCTCCCGTCCTCGAAGGCGACCGCATCAAGAACCCCGTCCCCGTCAATGTCCCCGACGGACAGTCCCCAGTACCAGTAGCTGCGCTCGAGAATGTGCCTTCTCCAGGTCAGCCCTCCATCGTCCATCCGCTCCCAGAGAACGAAGCGACGAGGTGTGCCCATGG
>JAKPTG010000093.1 GCA_029571005.1 Candidatus Fermentibacterota bacterium | reverse complement strand
GTCGTCGCGCTGCTGGTGGGGCTTTACTTCGTGGCGAATGGGGCCAGCCTCAGGTTGTTCCTGGACCGGTTCAGCTTTTCCCTCCTGACGGCTCCGGTGACCCTGCTGTGGCTGGTCGGCATCACGAATTCGGTCAATCTGCTGGACCACTCCGACGGGGTCTGCGCCGGAATCTCCGCCATAGCCGCCCTCTTCTTCACGGTGGTGAACGTCCTGCACGGCAACATGGCGGTGGCGTTTCCCGCCGCCGGCCTGGCGGGGGCGGCCCTGGGGTTTCTTCTCTACAACTTCCCGCCGGCGGGGATATTCATGGGCGACGGAGGCAGCAACCTCCTGGGTTTCCTGCTGGCGATCATAGCGGTGCTGGGGGTCTATACCCCGGAAGGGTCCATCCGGGAGCTGGCGGTGCTCACCCCCCTGCTCATCCTTGCGGTGCCCATAACCGACACCCTGCTTGTGATGCTCTACAGAAAAAACAAGCATGTCCCCCTCATGAAGGGTGACAGGAACCACCTGACCCACCGTCTCATCCGGCTGGGGTTCACACTGAGGGAATCGGTCTGTCTGCTTTACCTCCTTGGAATCCTGATGGGCATTCTGGCCCTGCTGCTCCCCACCCTCAGGCCCTACCAGGCGGTGCTTCTGTTTTTCCACGCCCTGGGACTGGTGGCCCTTCTGGCCTTCCTCCTTCAGAAAAGCGAATCGGTGAGGGGGGGCGGGGCAGGAGGCCTTCCCCCGGGCGGAAAAGCGGTACCGGGGGTGGGACGGGGGCGGGGCTTTCCCGGGCCGGGGCGGTTTTTCTGACCGTTCTGGGAGCCCTGGTGGTCTTCACGGTATCCACCAACAGCAGGAACAGCATCCTGGTCAAGGAATACCTGTACGTGGCCGGGGGCTCCCTGGCGGGCCTTTCCCTCGGGGTTCTGGTTCTGGCGGGCGTGCCGCTTCGTCTCGGCAGGATACCCCGATGCGCAGCCGCGGCGCTGCTTCTGGTGCTTGTCCTGATGGCGGCGGTTCATTTTCTTGGGCCCGTTTCCAGTGTGAACGGCCCCTTCACCATGGTTTCCCTTGCGGCCCTCGTCCTCATGGGGGCCTTCGGGGCGGCGGCGATCAAACCCAGGCAGGCGCTGAGTGCGGCCCTGGCCGTTACCGCCCTTTCCATGGCGGTCTTCATCTACGCCTTACTGCAGAGCAGAGGTGTCAGCCTTTTCCCATGGGACGCCGGTCTCACGAGAACCGGCCGGGTCTCGGGCTCCCTCGGAAACCCGAACCTTTTGGGCGCCTATGCCGCGGCGATGATGCCCCTGGGCGTCTCGGCCATACTCGCCGCCGCCCCCCGGAGGAAAGGCGGCCTGGTTCCGGCCGTTCTGTTCGCCCTGGCGGCGGTGTCGGCGGTGATCGTGAGCGGGACCCGGGGAAGCCTGATCGGTTTTTTTGCCGGGTCGGCCTTCCTGGCGGCATGGTTTCTCGCCAGGCCCGGGGTGTCCCGGAGGAGCAGGATTCTTGTGCTGGCCGTCGGCGCCGTGCTGGCGGCTTTTGCCGTTCTGCCCATGCGATCCAGGGTATCAGAGGTTTTCAGGGACCAGGGTGAATCGGGAACCGCCCGGGTCAGAAAGGTGATATGGTCCGGAGGGCTGGAGATGTTTCGGGAGAGGCCCCTGGCCGGCTGGGGCCCCGGAAGCTTCCAGATAGTCTTTCCCCGGTACCGTAATCCGCGATACAACATCCTTGGCGTGAGCCACAACACACTTCACGCCCACTGCGAGTACATGGAGATACTCGGAGACATCGGCATCGCCGGCCTTGTCCTGTGGGGGGTGTTCGCCGCGGCCATGGCCCGCCGGATGAGGGGCGCCGGTCTCCTCGAAGCCGGCGCCGCGGCGGGGGCCTTCTCCCTGCTGGCGGAAAACCTTGTGTCGGTCTCCCTCCGGTGGCCGCCAACCGCATGGCTGTTCGCATTCCTGTGCACCGTCTATCTGGCGGGACGGGACGCACCGGCCGCCAGACCCTCCAGAGCGACAAGGCTTTTCCTTGGTTCCGGCCTGGCGGCCGTATCGTCGCTTGCGTGCGTCATGTGCCTGAGGCTGTACCCCGGGGCCCTGGAGGCGGCCCGTCTGGTTTTCCGCGGCAAGGACTGTCACCTCACCGCCACCGAGCCGCTCATGAATTCCGCTGCCGGTTTCGCCAGGGCCTTTGTGACCACCGGCGACCCGAACGCCGCCGGGGCGGCGACCGATGCCTGGGCTTCCGCCGTACTCCGCGCCGACAGCGCCGTAGTCCTCTGTGCCGGGGCGGTCCAGGCCGACAGTTCGGACCTGAGCGCCTGGTACGCCCTGGGAAGCGCCTACCTCACCAGGGCCATACTGGCGAACCCGAGCGACCGGAACGTCGCCGCCGCACTGCAGTACAACGGGCGCATCCGGACGGATCCGGCGGCCGCCGAAAGGTACAACCGTCTGGGCATGGAGGTTTACAAGGCTCTCACCGGCATGGCGCCGGATTATGCGGAAACCCACAACAACCTCGCCATCGGTCACCTCGCCCTGGGGAACGCTCCGGCATGTCTCGAGGAACTCTACCTGGCGTGGAGGCTGCACGGTCACCGCCGGCCGGACTACTTCCAGCAGGCCCTGCGCATGTATCGGGCGGTCCCCGGAAGCCGGGGAGGGGCGCTGCTGATATGGAGCCATCTCCTGGAGGAGTTTGACGGCATCCTTGCCGAAGAGAGGGCCGTGAAGATAGGGGAGCACCTCAACAGCGTCGTGCAGCTCCGCTGGTTTCTTACGAGGGCTTCCGAATCTCCGGACGACCTCGGGCGGGAACTCGCCGCCCTGACCGGGGAATACGGGCCGGGTCTCTCCCGGGCGCTGGACAGCGTAACCGCCGTCAATCCGTCTCCGGACAGCCTTCTGTCCTCGGCCCTGATGCTTCTGCAGGCCGGAGAAACGGACCAGGGGTTTTCCGAGATGATCAGGCTCCACCGCACTCAGAACGGTCCCGGTGCCGTTGCGCCCACGGCATGGCCCGACAGGGGGATGGGTTACCTGGCCTCCGCCGACGCGGTGATCGGGCTTCGCTGGCCGCCGGAGGCCTCCGAGGCCGCTTTCGATGAACTGCTGAACCTGCTGCGGTCGGACCAGATACTGAATTCGGCCCTTAACATGGCCGCCGGTCAGTTCGCCGCCTACACGAGGCCGGAGGTCAGGGAGGCGCTGGCGGGGATGTCCTCTTGTCTCGGAGGTCCTGGAGCGGCGGCCCGGGCCGGAGTCTCCAGGCCCTGGCTTCCGGGCTCCATGGCCGACCGGTTTGAAACCTCCCTTGGGGCCATGGCGGACGAGAACCCCGACGATCCGGCTCCGGCGCTGCTTCGGCTCAGGTTCTACTTCCTGAGTGTAACCTCCCTGTGGTGGGGGGAAGGCGTTTTCGACAGGGGGCAGAACGACTACCTGCTGGACAGGCTCTTCGCCTCCAGGGATGCGGCGGCCCGCGCCCTGGGGCCCGGTGCCCCGGCGGAGATCAACAGGGTACTCGAGAGGGAGATTCGAAGGGTTGACCCGCTGATGCAACCGGCCAACCTTTATGTGCTTGACGATTTGAAAAGGGACCTTGCGGGAATGCTTCCCCGGACGCCGCCCCCCTGATCCGCCCTTGTCCCGGCCGCTCGACCGGGTTATGTTAAGAAGTGTATAGGTGTGAGCCGTACAGGGGGTTTCCCCCTGTTTTCGTATTGCGCGGTATCCGGGAGAGCGGCATGGAAGCGGATGCACTGCGGGAAATCGTCGAGGGCGCCGTGTCCGAGGCGGGCCTCTTTCTGGTGGACCTCCAGCTGGTGAGAACCGGAAGGAAGGTTCTCATCAGGATACTGGCGGACCGGGAAGGCAGAATCACCATAGGGGAGTGCGCCGCCCTGTCCGGAACGGTGGGGGACCTGCTTGAAGCCCATGGAACCTTCGTCGAGGATTACACCCTGGAGGTGAGTTCCCCCGGCGTAGGGAGGCCCCTGTCCACCGAGGTGGATTGGAAACGCTGCCGGGGAAGGGTTATCGAGGTCCGCACCATGGAGGGCACCGTCAAGGGAGTGCTCACCGGCACGGCGGAGGGAGCCCTGGTGATGGACGGGGATACGAGGATCCCCATGGACGGCGTACTGGAAGCCCGCGAAGTGATCTGACGAAAGGGACAGCGATGGCCGAAATCGAACGCGTAGAAGCTCTGGCGCGCATGGTCCGGGAGATGGGCGTCAACCGGGAAGTCATCCTCAGCAGCATTCACGAAGGGCTTGTCAGGGCTTCCGAGTGGGAGTACGGGGAACCCATGGAGTACAGGGTCTCCTGGGAGCAGGGAACCGGTGATGTCTGCATGGAAGCCCTCAAAACGGTGGTGGAAAAGGTTGACAGGGGGATGGGCCACCTTCAGATCTCGCTTCAGGCCGCACACCGTATTGACCCGAACCTGAAACTCGGCGATCAGGCGCCGGTGAAGGTGAACATCAACGATTTCGGAAGGGCCGCCGTGGGGGTTTTCCGGCGGGAGTTCCTCGCCCTGGTGCAGGCCGCGGAGAGGGAGCAGGTCCAGAAGGAGTTCGGCGACAAGAAGGGGAAGATCATTCCGAGGTGCAAGGTCCAGCAGGTTTACCGCAACCGGATCCTGATCCAGGTCGCGGGCAGGATAGAGGCCGAAGTTCCCGAGAAGGAGAGGTCCCGGGGTGAGAGGTACGAGCAGGGCGATTCCATCACCCCGGTGCTCGTGGAGATAAGGCCGCCCCGGTCCAACGAGCCGCAGCTGGTGCTTTCCAGGGCCACGCCGGTGCTGGTGAAACGCCTTTTCGAGCGGGAGGCCCCGGAGATAGAGGAAGGGCTGGTCGTCATAGAACTCATCGCCAGGGAAGCCGGTGTGAGGACCAAGATCGCCGTCCGCAGCAACGATATGAGGATTGACGCGGTGGGCGCCTTCGTCGGGATGAAGGGCTCCAGGGTCCAGTCGGTGATGAGGGAACTCAACGGGGAGAGAATAGACATCATCCCCTTCACCCACGACATGAAGACCCTGGCGTCCAACGCCCTGACCCCCGCCCGGGTGCTGCACATCGAGAATGCCGGCTTCGTCCGGGACGAGGAGGCCGACCAGGACATTCCGCGGCTTGTGGCCGTGGTTCCCGACGACGAGCACCTGCAGGCCATCGGCAAGAGGGGGCACAACGTGAGGCTCGCCGGCGAACTGGCGGGATGCAGGATTGACCTCAAGACCCAGTCGCAGTGGGAAGAGGAGAACTACTGGGAGACCAAGCTTTCGGTGGATGCCCGGGAACTTCCCTCGGTGGGGGAGAAACTGGCGGAGAGGCTCAGGCTCCAGGGGCTGGACACGGCCCGGGCCATACTCGAAGCCGACCGGGAGGCCCTGCTGGCGGTGCAGGGAATCGGCCCGGTGACCCTCGCCCAGATACTGAACGACGCCGCCGCCGCCGTGGAGACCCGGACCCGGCAGGTCGAGGAGGAGAAACGCCTCAGGGAGGAGTCCGCCGGGGAGGAATCCCTGCAGGAGGATCCGGAGGCGGGGGAGAGGAAGGCGGGTGACGGTCTTGACTGAAAAAAGCGATGAATCCCAGCAGAAGAAAAAGAGGGTGTACGAACTCGCACGGGAACTGAACCTCTCCAGTGAGGCGCTGGTGAAGGTGCTGCACGATCTCGGCATCCAGGTCAAGAGCCATATGAGCGCCCTGGACGCCTCCCAGGAGAGTACCGTACTCAACCGGTTCGAGGAGGAGAAGAAGGCCGCCCTCAGCAAGGCGGCCCAGAAGAAGACCGTCAAGCGCCGGCGCCGCAAGAAGAAGGCCCAGGTGTCCGCTGAAACCGTGAAGACCGTCAAGTCCAACCTGGCCCAGATCGAGAGTGCCACGGCCCGGGGCGTGAAGAAAAAGCGCAGGAAGTATCGGGAGGAAAAGCAGGAAAGGCACGAGCAGCGTCAGGTCAAGCAGGAGGACGAGAAGAAGATCAGGGTTCCGGAGAATACCTCGCCGGCGGAACTGGCGGAGCAGATGGGCGTCCCGGTGAACCGGGTGATCGCCTCCTGCCTCGGCCTCGGGGTCATGGTGACCGCGAACCAGAGGCTGGACAGCGATGCGGTGAGCCTTCTTGCGGGGGAGTTCGGTTTCGAGGTGGAAACCGTCAAGGAGTTCGGCGCCGAGGCGCTGGAGGAGAAGAGGGTGGCCAAGGGGGGCCGCTCCAGCACCCGGCCGCCGGTGGTGACCATCATGGGCCATGTTGACCACGGCAAGACGGCGCTTCTTGACAGGATAAGGTCAACCAACGTTCTCTCCACCGAATCCGGCGGCATAACCCAGCACATAGGGGCCTACGTGTCCACCCTGGACAACGGAAGCGTCATCACCTTCATTGACACCCCGGGGCACGAGGCGTTCACCGCCATGAGGGCCAGGGGGGCCATGATCACCGACATCGTCGTTCTGGTCGTGGCTTCGGACAGCCGTGTGATGCCCCAGACCCAGGAGGCGATAGACCACGCCAAGGCCGCCGGTATCCCGATAGTCGTGGCCATCACGAAGATGGACCTTCCCACCGCCAATCCCGACTTCATAAAGCAGGACCTGTCCAACCGGGGAATCCTGGTGGAGGAATGGAGCGGCAGCGTGCAGTGCGCCCAGGTATCGGCGCTCACCGGGGAGGGAATCGGAGACCTGCTGGAAAAAATACTTCTTCAGGCGGAGATGCTGGAGTTGGAGGCGGTGTCGGACAGACCGGCCCGGGGTACGGTGCTGGAGGGGAGGATGGATCCCCGGAGGGGGAGCGTGGTCAACCTCCTTGTGCAGGACGGCACCCTCAGGGACGGCGACTTTTTCGTGGCGGGCCAGTTCTGCGGCCGGGCCAGGGCCCTCTACGACGAGAACGACAACCAGGTGGAATCCGTGGGGCCCGGTTATCCCGTACAGGTGTTGGGGGCGCCCGGGGTTCCCGAGGCTGGAGACAGCTTCGTGGTGGCGGAGAGCGAGCAGGAAGCCCGGCGGGTCTCCCTGAGAAGGCAGCTGGTGGAGCGGGAGAAGGACCTTCAGGCCAGGCGGCGGGTAACCCTGCAGGACTTCTGGTCGGCCTCCGGGGAGGAGGGGGTTCTGAACATCGTCCTCAAGGCCGATTTCCAGGGCAGCGCCGAAGCCATAGTTGACTCGCTCCAGAAGCTTCAGACCGATGAAGTGTCGGTGTCGGTGATCCACAGCGGCATAGGCGGAATCAACGAAAGCGATGTGGACCTGGCGGTGGCCTCCAACGCCGTCATCTTGGGGTTCCGGGTGAGGCCCGATTCCAGGGCCCGGGAAAAGGCCGCCTGCACGGGGGTGGAGATAAGCACCTTCAGTGTCATCTACGACATAGAGGATACGGTAAGGAAGGCTCTCTCAGGGCTTCTCAGACCGGACGAGACGGAGCAGTTCCTCGGTTCCGCGGAGGTCAGGGAGACCTTCAAGGTGCCCAAGGTGGGGGTCATCGCCGGCTGCTACGTCATGGCGGGCCACATAAAGCGCCATGCCAGAATCCGCCTGGTCAGGGACGGCGTGATCGTTCACGAGGGGACGATATCCTCCCTGAAGCACTTCAAGGAGGACAAAAAGGAGATCGGCGCCGGATTCGAGTGTGGAATCGGTATCGCCGGGTACGGCGACGTGAAGCCGGGCGATACCATCGAAAGCTACGAGATAGTCCAGATAGCCCGGGAGTTGTGATTTGAACCCGAGGAAATTAGAGAAGCTGTCCGGCGTTGTCCAGAGGCATGTTTCCGACATTCTGAGCCGGGAGGTCTCCGACCCCAGGCTCCGGGGGGCGACGGTGAACCGGGTCCTGATGAGCGGTGACGGGGCCGGCGCCCGGGTTTACTACTCCATGATCGGGTCTCCCGAGGAACAGCAGGACTGCATGGAGGCCATGGAGTCGGCAACCCCCTTCATCAGGCGCCGGCTGGCCTCCATGATGGAGACCCGCACCGTACCCGTCCTTCAGTTCATCTTCGATTCCTCCATCCGGCGGGGGGAGGAAGTTCTGAAGGTCATCAGGAAGATGGAAAGGGACGCCATCCCCGATTGAAAGACGGAGTCTATCTGTTCGACAAACCGGCGGGGATGACCTCCAGGAAGGCTTCCGCCCTGACGGCGGCCGCCTGGGGCTGCGGCAGGTTCGGCCACTGCGGCACCCTCGACCCGGCGGCGGCGGGGGTTCTGCCGGTGCTGCTCGGAGCCGCCACACGGCTTTCCCGGTACCTCACGGGGGGCGAGAAAGTGTACTCCTTCGACCTGGTCCTGGGGATCACCACCGACAGCGACGATATGGAGGGTTCGGTCACGGCCTCCGCCGATGCCTCCGGGGTTGACCGCGAGCAGGTCGAGGCCGCCCTGGAGGGGTTCACCGGGACCTTCACCCAGAGGGCTCCCCTCTTCAGCGCCGTCAGGGTGGACGGGGTAAGGGCGTACCGCAGCGCCCGCCGGGGTGAGTCCCCCGACATGCCCCTCAGGAGCGTCACCGTCGGCGACTGGAGCGTGGGTCGGATGGAGGACGGCCGTATCAGGCTGCGGGCCCGGGTATCCCCCGGTACCTATGTCCGGGCCCTGGCCCGGGACATAGGCTCGGCGCTCGGGGTCGGAGGTGCGGCGGACCGGATCGTCCGGGAAAGGACGGGGTGCTTCACCCTGGAGGACTGCTCGAACACGCCGGACGATCCCCGGTCGTTTCTCTCCATGCCGGACGCCGTGAAGGGGTATCCCAGCGTCACCCTGTCGCCGGAGGACCGGCGGAGGGTCGGGCACGGGCAACCGGTGCCCGGTGAGGGCGACGGGGTTGTCATGCTTCTTTCCGAAGACGGGAAGCTCCTGGCGGCGGGCAGGGCCGGGGGCGGCCGGATAAGGCCGGAATGCGTACTGGAGGCCCTGTGAGAACCGCGGTGCTCGGGGGCTTCGACGGCATCCACCTGGGCCACCGGCACCTGATGGACCGGGCCGGCGGAAACCCGGTGGTGGTCTGCATGGAACCGCTGCCCAGACAGATAACCGCCGGGCCCGGATGGAACAGGAGGCTCACTACCCCGGGGGAGCGCCGGAAAACATTGCATGGTATGGGAATAATGAGTATCATTGCCATGCCCTTTCACCGAAGGCTGATGAACAGCACTCCAGCGGAATTTGCTGCGGTGCTGACGGAAATGGGCGACTTCGAGCGGATAGCCGTGGGGTGGGATTTCCGCTACGGGAAAGACCGTTGCGGCGACGCCTCGGATCTGGCTTCGACCCTTCCCGGGGTGGAGGTGATGGTGGTTCCCCCCTTCCTTGCGGACGGTCTGCCGGTGAAGAGCGAGAGGATCAGGGGCCTCATCGAGGAAGGGCGCTTCCGGGACGCCGGAGTCCTGCTCGGAAGGCCCTACGGCTGCCTCGGCGTAGTGGCCAGGGGAAGGGAGAAGGGGAGGACCCTGGGGTTTCCCACCATGAACGTGACGGTTCCCCGGTGCAAACTGCTGCCGCCCCCGGGAAGCTACGCGGTATCCGTCGCCGGAAGCGGCGGCAAGTGGTTCGGCGCTGCCTTCAGGCGGCCCGGAACCGGCTGTGTGGAAGTACATTTACCCGGTTTTCAGGGTGAAAACTACGGGTGCGAGATGGAGGTCTCATTCTTCGAGGCCATAAGGAAACCCGCCTCGGCGGGAAGCGATGAACAACTGAGGGAACTCATCCGAGGGGATGTCAATGCCGCGATGGAGGTAATGGAAAAATGGCAGTGACCACCGAGAAGAAG
>JAKPTG010000081.1 GCA_029571005.1 Candidatus Fermentibacterota bacterium | reverse complement strand
GCCTCCCGCTCCCGGCGAGGAGTTTTTCGGCGCCCGTTTCGACAGGCTGGAGGAGGCGCTGTCCGGGCTGACCCCCGGTGACGGCGGCCCCCTGGCCGTCAGGCTGGATGCCCTGGCCGAGAAGCTGGATACGGTAACGGGCCTTATGGCGGCGCCGTCCTCGGAGGAAGCGGTTACCGGCGTCTCGGTGCGGGAAGCGGTGGATTCTCTGGGCGAACGGATGGAGAAGCTCATCACCGGCCTTGGAACCGACATGAAGGAGGCATCGGAGAGAAACGCCTCCGGCGTCAGTGAAGCCTCCGGTCTCATCATCGGAGCCATCGGGTCGGTTCCCGAGGCGGTGAAGGCCCTCCAGCAGTCCCTGGAGGGGAAGGCCGAGGACCTGAGCCGTGAAGCGGCGTCCGCCGTGGAGCGGGCCGGGGAATACTACAAGCGCTCCGAGGCGTTTCTGGACGATGCGGTGAATACCGGCAAAAAGACCGAAAAGGCCATGGACGCCGTGAAGGAGGAACTCACCCGGGGACTCTCCAAAAATCACGACATTCTCTCCAGGCTGGAGGAACTCACCACCAGGTTTGCGGACAGGGCCACGGACGACGGTATCGCCGCCCTCAACCGCAGCGCCGTCCACCATTACAACATCGGCGAATACCAGGCTGCGGAGGAGAACCTTGTCGAGGCGATCAACCTGGATCCCGGCCGGGTGGAACTATGGTGCAACCTGGCCCATGTGCAGGCGGCCTCCGGACAGGAGGCCGAGGCGGAAACCTCCTTCAGGAAAGCCCTGGAACTGGAGCCGGACATGGACCAGGCGGTCTCCGGCCTGGGAGTCCTGATGGTGGCCGGCGGCCGGCCCGAGGAGGCTATATCCTTCCTGAGCGGCTTCATGGCCGACGAGAACCCCTCCGTCAGGACCATGATAGCCTATAGCCGGGCTCTGGTTTCCGCCGGTCGCCACGCCGAAGCCGTATCGGTGCTGGAAAGGGCCGCCGAGGCGGCCCCGGGCAATCCGGACGTGAAGGCGGAGCTGGCGGCTTACACGGGAGGGGCGGAGAATTGAGGTTCGCCGCCGCGGCTCTGGCGGCTCTGGTCTGTTTTTCCGCAGGGTGCGGCGGGGTCCGGCTGGATGAAACCCCGCCGGACAACCCCGCCCTTGTAAGCGCCAGACTGGCGGCCCGGGGCGACTCGCTGGCGGCCCTGGGGCTTTACCGCCGGGCCGCCGACTCCATGGCCTGCGCGGCGTCGCTCCTTCCTATCGGCAGTCCCGAGAGGGACGCCCTGGCCCGCCGGGCCGCACTCCTGGCCCCCGGGCCTTGCCCCGCAGCGGCCAGGCTCCTTCTTGAGAATCCGGATTCCATTGCGGTTTTCCACGCCATCCGTCTCGGGGGCGCCGAAGCCGCCGAGGAACTGTCGGTCCTGATCCTCGCCCGGGCGACCCCCCACTGGGACTACGCTTCCCTGGCCGCCGGGGAGGCTCTGGTGGAAGCCGGAGACCCGGCCAGGGCGGCGATTTTTCTGGCGAACTGCCCGGACAGCCTTCCCGGAGCCGCGGGCAGAGACCACCTGGTACTTTCGTACAGGTGCGCGCTGGGCACCGGGAATATGGGAAGTCAGGAACGGCTGTGGCGTCGGGCGGAATCGCTGGACGATCCGGAACTGATGTCCCTGATGTTGCACTACCGGGGGATGTTCCGCCGGGACAGAGGCCTTCCCCAGTGGTGCCGGGACCTCGTCTCGTCCCTGTCCCTGTGGCCGGCCGGGGACGTGCACGCCCGGGGGTACGCGGCCCTCAGGGACACCCTTCTGGCGGACCCTTCCCTGGCGTCCGCCGTCGCCGCGGACTATTACGCCGGCGGCATGTGGAATCAGCTCTACGATCTGGCCCTCTCCAGCCCGGCGCCTCCCCCGGACCTCTACTATATGGCGGCCCGCACCAGGGACAGGCTCGGGATGTACCGGGAGGCCGCGGACATGCTGGGGGAATACCTTGCACGATGGCCCTCGGGGGCCGACGCTCCGGACGCCGCGATCAACCGGGCCCGGAGCCTGGGAGCCCTGGGGATGACCCGGGAGGCCCGGGAACTGCTGGAATACTACGGTCGGACCTGGCCTTCCCACGTCAGGATAAGCAACCTGCCCTGGTACATCGGAAGCCTTCTGGCGGAGAGCGGCGACTGGGAGGGAGCCCTGCCGTACTTCCGGGAGACCCTGTCCCGATACTCCGGGAACACCACCGCGGACGACGCCCACTTCCATATCTGCCTGGGGCTCATGAAGACCGGCGATCCATCGGCCCCCGTGGAGTTCGCCCGGTTCGTCGCCCGGTGGCCCGAGAGCGTCTATTCCCCTCCGGCCCGCTACTGGAACGGCCGGCTTCTCATGGAGGCCGGCGATCCGGAGGGGGAGAGGGTTCTGCTCTCCCTCATCTCGGACAAGCCCGAAAGCCTTCCCGCCGCCTTCGCCCGGGAGTACCTGGGCCTTCCACCCTGGGAGCCGGCTTACACGACGGAGCCCTTGGAGCAGTGGATGAGAAGGAACGGCCGCGCCCCGGCGGATCCGCCGGAATCGGCGGTCACCGGTGCGTTCCTGGTGGAAGCCGGCAGGAGGGAGTGGGCCCTGGACCTGTTCAAGAGTGCGGAGACCCAGGTGGGCGGCGCCTTCCGGCTCGGCCCCTTCTACGCCGACCACGGGATATGGGAGAGAGGCCCCTGGGCGGCCTACACCATGTGGAGGCTGGAGGGAACCGTGCGTCCCCTGGAACTCTGGCGGCTCAGGTATCCCAGGGCATGGGAGCCCCAGGTGCGGAGCGCCTGTGAAAGGTACGGGCTGGACCCCCGGTTCATCTGGAGCATCATGAAGCAGGAGAGCGGTTTTTCCCACCGGATCTACTCCTCCGCCGGGGCCCGGGGGCTTCTGCAGATGATTCCCAGCACCTCGGAGTACGTGGCGCAGCGCATGGGATGGGAGGGTTTCACCCCCGACGACCTGTACCTGCCCGCGGTATCCATAGAGTACGGCACCGCCTGTATCGCGGATTACCGGTCGGAGATGGGCGGGAGACAGTACGAGACCCTGGCGGCCTACAACGGCGGCCCCCACAACGCGGTTCGCTGGGGGGCGGGCAGCGTCTCCCCGGAGGAGTTCTACTCCCGGATCACGTACAACGAGACCAAGAAATACGTGGAGATCGTTTCACACAACTTCGCCGTGTACCGGGCGATATGGCCTTGATGCACCGGAGGGCGCGGACCCGGCGCCCGGCAAGGGCCGGTGCGCCTTGGTAGTGGCGGTGGGAGTACGGATCGTGGATGCGGCCGGGTTCCGGGAGCGCCTCAGCCGGGACTTCATCGCAAGCGTTTTCCTGCCGGAGGAAGCCGGTTACGCCGATAGCCGGGCCCGGCGCCACGAGAGCTTCGCCGCCAGGTTCGCCGCCAAGGAGGCGGTGATAGACGCCCTGGGCGACCGCGGGATCGGGCTGAACCGGGTGGAGGTCTTCAGGAACGACGATTCCGGTGAGGTCGGCGTAAGGCTGTACGGGGAGGCCGCCGAAAGGGCGGCCCTGATGGGTGTTGACCGGGTGAGTCTTTCCATGAGCCACGCCGGGGGTGCGGCCCTGGCGCTCGTGGTGCTGACGGGGAGCGGAACGCGGCCGGTTCCGCAGCCCGGGGAAAAGGGCTGAAGGGGCCGGGGAGCCGGCAAGGGAAGTTTTTTCGGCGGGAGCGAAGCCGGGGGCGTGGAAGGCCCTCAACGCTCGATGCTTTGTACTGATGCCGTGTGGGCAATTCCAGAGGAAGGATGCAGAAATGGACGAGATGAAAAAGGCGGTGCTCCAGTACGTCATTGACGAGTACGTGGACGAGGATGAAGAGATGGAAGTGGATGCCGCCACGCCGCTTATTTCCTCGGGGCTGGTGGACAGCTTCTCGATGGTCTCGTTGAAGGTCTTCCTCGAAAAGAAGTACGGGGTGAAACTGCCGGACGACGAGGCCACTCCCGAAGCCTTCGATACGGTGGACTCCATCTGCGACTTGGTGAGAAAGCACCAGGGTTGACGGAGTAGGGCATGGCATACGACGACAAGATCAGGGCCGCCTACCGGGCGGAGATAGAGGCCATACGGGAGAAGGGCCTCTACAAGGAGAAAAGATTCATCTGCTCGCCGCAGGGCGCGGAAATCCTGGTGGAGTACCCGGAGGGCGCACCCAGGGAGAAGGTTCTCAACTTCTGCGCCAACAACTACCTGGGCCTCTCCAGCCATCCTGAGGTGGTGGCGGCGGCCCACAGGGGGCTGGACGAGCGGGGATACGGCATGAGTTCCGTGCGGTTCATCTGCGGCACCCAGGACATCCACAGGGAGCTGCAGGACAAGGTCTCCGAGTTCCTGGGCATGGAGTCAACCCTGCTGTTCCCCTCGTGCATGGACGCTAACTCGGGGGTTTTTGAGGCTATTCTCGGCAAAAATGACGTGATAATAGCTGATAGACTCATTCATGCCTCGCTGGTGGACGGAATCAGGCTTTGCTCCGCGGAGTACGATACCTTCAAACACATGGACATGAAGCATCTGGAGAACAAGCTGATTCTCCATCGCGACAAGAGGGTGCGCCTGGTGGTGACCGACGGGGTCTTCTCCATGGACGGAGACCTGGCCCCCCTGGACAGGATGTGCGAACTCTGCGACCGCTACGGCGCCATGCTCCTGGTGGACGACTCCCATGGCACGGGTTTCATCGGCAGAACCGGCAGGGGGACCCACGAGCACTTCGGAGTCATGGACAGGGTGGACATCATAACCACCACCTTCGGCAAGGGGCTTGGAGGAGCCTCCGGCGGCTGCGTCTCCGGCAGGCGCGAACTGGTGGAGCTGTGCCGGCAGAAGGCGAGGCCCTACCTGTTCTCCAACTCCCTGGCCCCGGCCATCGTGGCGGCCTCCATCAAGGTGATCGAACTGATAACCGGGAGCACGGAGCGCCGTGACAAGCTGGAACGCAACACCGTGCGGTTCAGGCAGGGCATAACCGAGGTGGGGCTGTGCGTTCGGGAGGGCGAGACCCCGATAGTCCCGGTGATGCTCTTCAACGCCAAGCTGGCCAACGATATGGCCAGAGACATGTACGCCGAGGGGATCTACGTGGTGGGTTTCTTTTTCCCGGTGGTTCCGGCGGGGGCCGCAAGGATAAGGGTTCAGCTTTCCGCCGCCCACGAGGACCATCACATAGACCGTTGCGTGGAGGCCTTCCGGAAGGTCGGGGAGAAGTACGGGATACTCGGGCTGGACAGGAACGGTATCATCGAGAAGTACGGGATGTAGCCGTTCCGCGGATCGGTTGCCGCTGCACCGGGGCCGAATGGTACATTGATGTACTGATGTTTTGATCGTGTTCAGAGCGTTTTTGCAAGCCCCGCAGTGGTGCGGCTAAAAGCGAAGGGTCACCATTCCCCCGGAGGGGAGCGGGGTGATGGAGAGCCCTTCCGAAGGACGGTCGTCCTGCCGGTGCAGCCCGGGCACCAGCCGGCCGGTAAGGCCGCCTATGGCGGCCCCCGCCAGAACGTCAGAAAAGAAGTGGTTTCCGCTCTCGACTCTGAGAACCGCCGTCGCCGCCGCCAGGCTCATGGAACCGGCGATGACCGGTACCCTCCAGGGGGATTCCGGAAAGTACTCCTGGAACACGGTGGCGGTGAACACCGCTCCGTTGAAGGCGTAGGCCGTATGGCCCGAGGGGAAGGAGTTCAGCCTGTCCCCGTCGGCGACGCCCTCCGGGGAAGGCTCGTCGGTGTACATGTACGGCCGGTTTCTGTCCGTCAGCCCTTTCATGGTGTTCTTGAGGCCGCCGACGATGAGCACGGACTGGGCGTACATAACCCCGATGGTGAGCCACTGGTCCGTGTCCGCGGCGGCAAGGACCGCGGGGGTCGCCATGGCCGCCAGCTGCAGGGCGGTGCCCGCGTCGTCCAGTTCCCTCGAGTATGGGTTCACCGTCCAGCGGTCGAAGGCCGGAACCCCGGACGGGTCCAGGGGAACGCCGTCCCAGGCCGGTGGATCGCCATCCTCGAGAAAAAAGCCGGACAGTGCCAATCCCGCGCCGGCTCCGGTCAACGCCAGGTCGGCGGGCCAGGTGAGACGGTACGGAGAGACAAAAACGGAATCCCCCGGACACATTCCGGACAAAACGAGTACTGCGCCAAGCATGGGTTTCACCGCCTTTTCGGGAATCAACCAATATGGCCGGATTCCCCGAAGAAGTCACCGGTGTCTCCGACGCTGCGTGAATTTCCATTGCCGAAACTCCGCGGTCCGGGTATTTTTCCGCGGGCATCGAACACCGTGACAGGAGGGAAGGTATGGCGGTCTGGGGAATCAACTGGGGCGTTTTCTGGATCTTCGTACTGCTGGGCGTGGCGATGATTACCGCGGGGTTCCTGGTGAGCCCCGAGGCCCGGACCGACGACGGTCATCCTCTGAAGACTTTTCTCTGGACCTTGGGAGGGCTCTGGCTGGCGATAGACCTGGGAATCCTGCTTTTTATCCGGGGCATGGCGGCCGGAAGGGCCAAAGCCCTGGAGACGTGGGAACGGGGGACGGCGACGGTGCTCTCCGCCTCGGAGACCGGCACCTACGTCAACAACATGCCCAAGGTCAAGTTCACCCTGGAGGTGAGCACCGGCACCCACGGAGTTTACCGGGTGAAGCACCGGGAGGTGGTGTCGTTGATGAACGCCGCCGCATACGCTCCCGGATCGGTCCACGAGGTCAGGGTGAAACCGGGCAATCCCCGGAAGATCATGTTCGTGTAATGAAAAGGCCCCTCCCGGCCGGGAGGGGCCTCTGAAGAAGGGTTACTCGGGAATTCTCAGGACCTGTCCCGGATAGATTTTATCGGGATGGGTGAGCATGGGCCGGTTGGCTTCGAAGATCTTGTTGTACTTGTTCGCGTCGCCGTAGAACTTCTTGGAGATGGCCGAAAGGGTCTCGCCCTTTACCACGGTGTGGAACCGGGTCTTGCCCAGGGCGTTCTTGACGGCCAGTTCGTCGGTGACTTTGGCTATGCCCTTCACGTTTCCCGCGATGAGGAGGGCCTTTTCCTTGTCCTCCTCGCTGGCGGGGACGCCCTTGAGGATAACCTGATCCTTGGCGACCGTGACCTGAAGGTCCTTCACCTTGATTCCGTGGGCGCCGATCTTCTCCTTGATCTTGTCGGCCATCTTCGCGTCCTCGCCCAGCTCCGCCAGCTTCTCACCGGCTTCCTTCACGAAATCGAAGATTCCCATACCACATCTCCTTTCGAAAAACGAACCTTTGAACTCGAACAATGAACGTGCGGTCTTCCGTCGGCAAGCCGGTCATCTGGCTATGACCACCCGGGAGGTGAAGCGGTGTCCCTCCCTGTTTGCAGTAACGAGGTAAACCCCCGCCGAAACGCCGGTTACGTCCAGGACGCCCCCCGAAGAGCGGAGGAGCAGGCGGCCGGAAAGGTCGTAAAGGCTCAGGGACTCCGGTTCCGATTCTCCCACGGCGGCGTGGATCGCGCCCCGGGCGGGGTTGGGGAATACGGAGAGCGAGAGGGGGGTGGAGGGGGCGTCCCCATGGATTCCGAGCCAGTCGGCGCAGGCCGCCTCGACCACGAAGGCCAGGGCCGCCCTGGCGCACTCCGCTCCGAAGGGCCAGTACTGTTCGTAGTTGGAAAGTATGTCGGTGTCCTCGTGGTAGTAGGGGTTGTCGTCCACCGCCGCCTCTATTCCCAACAGGGCCGGGTACCCATAGAACCAGAAGGAGGCGTGGTCGCTGTAGATGGTGCCGGGGGAATAGGTCACATTCAGTTCCAGTTCCGGCACGTGGGTGGAGGCCGCCTCCTGGAACATCACCGCGAGGCCCTCGGAAATGGTGTTGTAGGGCACGAAGAGCCCCCTGTTCTCCTCGGGGCCGTACAGCACCATGTCCAGGTTCATCACCGCCGCTATCGGCTCTCCGCCGCCGGAAGCGTTTGCGACGTAGTATTCGCTTCCAATCAGCCCCAGCTCCTCGGCGCCGAAGCAGACGAAACGAACCGTGTTGGGGAACTGGTACCGGCCCATGATCCGGGCGGCCTCCAGCACCGTGGCGCAGCCGCTGGCGTTGTCGTCGGCCCCCGGGGCGAACTCTTCGGGGTTGTTGTAGGTGATGGCGTCCAGATGGGAGGTTATCAGAACGATGGCCGGGTCGGGGGAGGTGCCGGGGATTTCCCCCGAGACGTTGGCCGACTGGTACTGGTTGCCGAAGAAGCTGAAGTTGAAGGAGTCCACCGCCACGGAGGAAAGGCCGTAGCTCTGGAACGCATCGGCCACCCAGACGGCGCTCTGGAAGAATTGCGGGGTTATGCAGAACCTGGTCTGGAAGTCTTGCAGGTTCTGGATGTGGCTTTTCATGCTGTCTTCATCGAGCTGGGCCACGATCTCCGCCGTCAGGGCGGAATCCCCGGACCGGGGCGGGGCCGGGGCGGGGCCGAAGGCGTCGGCCCTGAAGGGCCTCAGGGGAACCGTCATCCTCACCCCCGGCAGCGCCACGGGCGGAAGGGGGCCCGAGGGCCTGAACAGGGCAGTTCCGTCCCGGACCAGGAGCACTTCTCCCGGCAGGGCCGGGTCGGTGGAGGAGAGGTGGGCCAGGCACAGCCCAGCCGGGGAGTCGGCCAGAGTCACACCCCAGGAGGCCGGGGCCTCGGCGATGAACCAGTCCCGTTCCACGAAATAGACCGTAACACCGGAATCCAGTGGAAAAAAGTTCCGGATGTCACCCTCGACCATGACAAGCGGGCCTCCGTGAGCGAGGCATGCCAAGGCGAAAAACGCGAGGAACTTTCTCATACGGTGATCTCCTCTCCGGCGATGAACCTTTAATACAGAAATATACCACAGGGGCCAAGAGGTTTCGAAAAAAACCTTGACTTACCCTGAAAAAGTATGAATGTACCCTATATGAGTACAAACTCCAACGAGCTTTTGGGAGAGTGCCTCTTCGGCAAGGTGCGGAGGCAGATCCTCTCCACCCTGATGTCGCATCCGGACCGGTCTTTTTACGTCCTGGAACTGATACGGCTTCTCCAGAGCGGGCGGGGGGCGGTTCAGAGGGAACTGGAGAGGCTTTCCAGGGTCGGGATCCTGATCCGGGTCCGCCGGGGGAACCAGGTCCATTTCCGGGTGAACCGGGATTGCCTGATCTATCGGGAGCTCAGGTCCATCTTCGCCAAGACCACCGGGCTGGTGGAGACCCTGGAGTCAATACTGGAGCCGTTTTTTCCGGAGATGGGCATAGTCTTCATCCACGGCGAATACGCGGCGGGGACCGCCGGCGACGAAAGCCCCATAAGGCTGGCGGTGGTGGGCGACGTCAACCCGGGCAGGCTCGGGGAGTGCGCCCGGCTCTTCCAGGAACGGACCGGCCGTCGGCTGGCGGCCTCTTTGTGGACCACCCGGGAACTCAGAAGGGGGTTCACCCTCGGGGATTCGGCCGTCGGGTCGTTGCTGGGCGGGGATAAGATATTCCTCCGGGGGAGCCGCACGGACCTGGACGTGATAACCACCCGGCAGGAGGACCTCTTCAGCGGGATTTTCCCTGGCGGAACCCGGCCGGACCGATGAACCCGCCGTCCGAGGGCAACCCCGGCGACGGGAGCGCCGGCGTTTTCCGAAACCGGCGGGCCCGCTCCCGCCCCCCGGCCGGAACTCGGCCCCGGTGTTTACACCCGCCGCTGACCGCTCGAAATCCCTCCGGGTTCCGGGGCCGGAGAGGAGATGACGCCGGTTATTGCCCGTCGTCCCCCTGAAGGGTCCGCCGGCTGGTCTTCAATGCGCAGAGGTGCCCGCACATGGAGCACACGTCCCCGTCCTCCGGCAGCGCCTCCCCCCGGATTCTTCTGGCGGTCGCCGGGTCGAGGCAGAGCCGGAACTGGCCCTCCCAGTCGAAGGACGCCCTGGCGTCCGCCATCCTGTCGTCCAGGTCCGCCGCGCCGGGAATCCCCCGGGCGATGTCGGCGGCGTGGGCCGCGATCCTGGCCGCGATGACCCCGGTGCGCACATCGTCCTCGTCCGGAAGCCTCAGGTGTTCCGCCGGGGTGACGTAGCACAGGAAGTCGGCCCCGTTCATGGCGGCCACCGCGCCTCCCACGGCGCTGGTGATGTGGTCGTAGCCGGGGGCTATGTCCGTCACTATGGGGCCCAGAACGTAGAACGGCGCTCCGTTGCAGACGGTTTTCTGTATCCTTATCTGCTCCGGAATCCTGTGAAGCGGCACGTGTCCGGGGCCCTCGATCATCACCTGAACCCCGGCCGCAAGGGATTTCTGCTGGAGTTCCCCCAGGGTTATCAGTTCCTCCATCTGGGCCGGGTCACCGGCGTCGGAGATGCAGCCCGGCCTGAGGCCGTCCCCGAGGGAGAACACCGCGTCGTACCGGTGAAGTATCTCGATCAGCCGGTCGAAATGCTGGTACAACGGGTTCTCCATGCCCCGTTTCTCCATCCATTCCGCCATCAGGGAGCCCCCCCTGGAAACGATGCCCATCCTCCTTCTCCGGCTCTTCAGAAGCTCCAGCGACCGGCGGGTGACCCCGCAGTGGAGGGTCAGGTAGTCAACGCCCGCGGCGCAGTGTTCCTCCACCGCCCGGAAGAAGTCATCCGGAGATACGTCCCCCGGGTCGCCGCCCCCCTCCATTACTTCGCCGAACACCTGGTAGAGGGGAACCGTGCCCACCGGCACCGGGCTCCGTTCCAGTATGGTTTCGAGGATCCGGCGCCACTGTGGACCCGTGGAGAGGTCCATCACGGTGTCGGCGCCGCAGGACACCGCGGTTTTCAGTTTCTCAAGCTCCGCCTCCAGGGATTCCAGGTCCCTGGAACTCCCTATGTTGGCGTTCACCTTCACCCTGGTGCCGCCTCCTATGGCGCAGGGGCTCTGGATGCTGCGGAGCCGGTTGACCGGAACCACCGCCCGGCCTGCGGCAACCTCCGCCGAAAGGGCCTCCGGTCGGATGTGTTCTTTCCGACAGGCCGCAGCGACGGTCTCCGGGACGGCCCCCTTTTTCGCTCTTTCGATCGTAGTCAATTCGGGATCCTTTCATGATGTCCACGGAAGATTATACTTCATGGGGAAAAAATCAGAAGGGGGTGGGCCGTGGCCGGCGAAAACGAAAACCTTGTGGAAGTGTTTCGAGCCGAAAGCGAAGTCGAGGCCATCAGCATCCGGAGCATTCTGGAAGCCGAAGGCATTCCCGCGGCGATACGCAGCTTTCAGATACCCGCGATGGGTACGATAGCCATGTCCCTCCGAAGGGAGTGGGGGGCGGTGATGGTGATGGCCGGCGACGCCGACCGGGCGAGGGACCTTCTGGAGGAGACGGAATCCCTGGAGGCGAGGGAGTGACCCGGATCATGATCCTTCTTTCGGTGATTTCCGGAATCTCGGGGCTTTCCAGGGAAGCCGCCTTTGAGGCCCGGCTGGCCGGACGGCCCCCGGAGGCGGACCCCGCCTTTCCCGCGCTTCTCGAATTCGGCGAACCCACCCTGCTTCCGGCCCCGGAAGCGGTGAGGGAGAACCCGGCCCTTCTTCACGCCGCCCTCAGAAGGCAGTTCGTTCTCATCGGCGAGGGCCGGGAGCCGGAGGGGCTGGAGGCCCTCCGGGACCTGGCGCTGAACGTCGCTCCGGCCCTTCCTGACTCCACCGGCGCCCTGGCCCTGGAACTGTTCGGCCGCACCGGAACCCGGCTTCCGGATCCCGGTGTTTTCAGCTCCGAGCCCCTGGCGCTGCTCCGGTACCTGTCCGAGACCGGGGGGCTGGAGGCCGTTTTTTTTGAAGACATGTCCCCGCTGGAAAGGGTTTACGCCGCCGGGATCGCTCCGGATCGGTTTCTGGAGGACCCCTGCTGGGCGGTACGCTTCGCCGCGGTTGAGAGGCTGGGCCCGGCGGCCGCCCGGGGCATGACCGGCGATCCATCTCCGACGGTGGCCCTGAGGGCCGCGGAGATATCGGACGACCCGGAGACGGTGCTCCGTCACCTCGATACCCCCGGCCCCGTGGGATACCGGGCGGTGGCGCTGTTGGACAGCGTTCCCCTGTTGGAGGAGATACTCCTTGGTTCTCCCGACCCGGGTCGGCGGGGGGCGGCCCTGATGACCCTGGCCGCCCTGGGCTGGCGCCCCGATCCCGGCCGGCTCTCGGTGCTCAGGAAAGACGAGTACCCCCTGATAGGCGCGGTGATCATGGATATGCTCGGGCTCGTGCCTACGGAAGAAAAGAGCGACTCGGTTTTCACCGGCGGCTCCGGTGTCGAGATTCCCGGGAGCGTGAGAATCGTCACCACCGCGGGTGTGTTCCGGATGGAGCTTTTTTCCGGGTCGGCGCCCTTGGCGTGCGAGAGCTTCGTCGCCCTGGCGGAGCGGGGGTTTTACGACGGGCTTTACTTCCACAGGGTCGTTCCGGGGTTCGTGGCGCAGGCGGGCTGTCCCGAGGGCAACGGGTATGGAGGGCCCGGCTACCGTCTGCCGGCGGAGAGGAGCCTTCACCCCTACGTCCGGGGCACCGTGGGTATGGCCGACGCCGGCCTTTCCACCGCCGGAAGCCAGTTCTTCATCACCCTGGATCGCCATACCCGGCTGGAGGGCCGCTACACCGTGCTGGGCAGGATCACGGACACCGGAAACCTGGACGAAATCGAACCGGGAACCCGGATACTTGAAATCCGTCCGGATTCTTAGTAGCATCCCTGCATTCAGACCGGGACAACCCATTTCAAACCAGAGTCGGGAGCCCTGATGAGCAGAACCGTTCCGAGAGTACTGGTTACCGGGGCCATGGGCCAGATCGGCAGCGAACTGACCCTGGCGCTCCGGGAGAGGTACGGACATGACAACGTTGTGGCCACGGACCTGAGGACGCCCTCGGGCCCACTGGCGGAGACGGGCCCCAGCGACGTTCTGGACGTGACCGATATGAACTCCATCGCCGAAATCATCAGAAAATACCGTATAGACACGGTTTACCATCTGGCCGCCATCCTGTCGGCCACGGGCGAGAAGAACCCCGCCATGTGCTGGAGGGTGAACATGGAGGGCTCCCTCAACGTACTGAACCTGGCGGTGGAGCTGAAGCTGGGCACCGTGATCATTCCCAGCAGTATAGCCGTCTTCGGCCCGGAGACCCCAAGGGTGGCCACCCCCCAGGAGACGGTTCTCAAGCCCAGAACCATGTACGGGGTCACCAAGGTCTGCGGGGAACTCCTGGGGGAGTACTACGTCCGCAGGTTCGGCGCCGACGTTCGGGGGCTCCGCTACCCCGGCATAATCAGTTCCGAAACACCTCCAGGGGGAGGAACCACCGACTTTGCGGTGGAAATCTTCTACAAGGCGGTTCAGGAGGGCAGCTACACCTGCTTCGTCAAGGAGGACACCTCCCTGCCCATGATGTACATGCCCGACTGCATAAAGGCCACCATAGACCTTGCGGAGGCCGACTTCCGGAAGCTGAAGCACCATTCTGACTTCAACGTCGGGGCCCTCTCCTTCACCGCCGGCGAACTGGCGACGGAGATCAGGAAGCACATGCCGGATTTCCGGGTCGTTTACGAACCTGACTTCCGACAGGCCATAGCCGATTCGTGGCCCAGCAGCATAGATGACTCGGCGGCCCGGGAGGAGTGGGGCTGGAAGCCCGCCTGGGACCTTTCATCCATGACGGCGGACATGCTTTCCCGGTTGTCAGCCAGGTTTGGAAGGGTCTGACCACCGGGGGCTTGGGGGAACCGTAAAGCCCGGGCCGGACCGAGTTCCGGCCCGTTGCCTTTCCGGAGGGGATCACAGGCGCCGGGCCAGGATTATCACCCCTGTTCCCTCCAGCCGGCTGCTTCCGGCGGAGGCCCTGGCGAAGACGATGTAACGTCCTACGGGCATGTTCCCGCCGTCCCAGACGAGGGTCAGGCCCTCTCCGGGTATCGGGCCGTTCCATAGGTCCGCCGCCGTCCTTCCCGTGACGTCGTACACCTTCACCACCCCGGTGAATCCCGGCCCCGGAAGCTCCAGCGTGATCGTCAGCACATCGTCGGTGCCGTCGCCGTCCGGCGAGAACGTCCTGGGTTCCAGGGTGAGGAAACGCCCGGTTTTCTGTGACCGGAGGCTGTTGGGGGCTCCCGGGGTGGCCCCCTGAGGGCACTCTCCCCAGTTTTCCCTTAGAAAGCCCCAATCCTCCGGGGAGCGCCTCTCCAGGCTCGAACCCCCGGTTCCACCCCAGGAGGAATGGTAGGGCACCCAATCCGCGGACCCGTTCCCCGACAGGGTGAGGGTGTCGCCGGTGTTGTTCAGGACGGGCCACTCCAGGGGTTTCAGAACCGGGCAGGGCACCGGGCCCCAGACGGCGGCGAAGAGCTCCGGCTCCGGGCAGAGCACCACGAAATCCCCCGGCTCCAGGGGATGACCTGGGAGCGAAGCGGTGGTGACCGGGTCCGAGAAGACGAAGGACGACAGGTCAACCGCCGCCTCGGCGCCGTTGTAAAGCTCCACCCATTCCGGCCCCGGGCTCTCCGGGGCGTACATCAACTCGTTGAGCACGAGCCCCGGCTCCGGGCACCACACTCCGACGGCCCTGTCGTTTCCGGAGTTCCGGTCTTCCGGGCACACCACCAGGGCCTCCAGGGTCGTCCCCGGTGCATCGGAAACCCAGGACGCCTCCACGGTCACCGGCTCTCCCGGCCCGGGCGGCGCCGGGGTGACCTCGGCGAATACCGTTCCCCCCGCCCGGAATACCAGGGTGGGTGTTCCCTGCACGGTGCCGAAGCAGGCCAGAACCGTCCGGACGGTCACGGGGGTTCCCGACGGCCCCGCCGGGGGGATGAGGGTCAGCCCCTCTGCTCCGTAGTCAACCCCGTTGCAGAAACCCAGCGGGCCGGTGCCGGGGGAAGGCCCCTCGGGGTTGGTGAACCAGTTTTCCTCCAGGTCCGGAAGCTCCGGTGAAACCCTCTCCATGCTCGCGTCGGTGCCGGGGTTCCGCGGGATTCCGTCCGATGGGTCCTCCGGGGTGCCGTAGGTGGATACCGCGCTTCCCCGGTAGAGCAGAAGCACCGGGTCGTTTCCCGAAAGGCCGTCGCCGATGGTGCTGTTTCCCGGGAGTATGATCGGGGTCCCGGGGGGAATCTCGTAGGGCATGGATCCGGAGAAGTAGTCCGGGTCAAGGATCAGGGCGTAGCTTTCCGGGGGCACACAGTCGCCGATGAGGATATCCTCCGAGTCGCCGTCGGTGAGGGTGAACAGGGAGGGGTCGAATATCCCCGGCCCGGGGTTGAAAACCTCCACGAACTCGTCCCTCGCCTGATCGGAGGGGTTGCACAGCACCTCGGTGACCGCCGGGAACGCCCCGTCGCCGCACTTGACGACAGCGCCCTTCATGTCGTTCCCGGGAGTCACGTCCCCGGGGCAGAGGCACAGGGCCCTCACCAGGAAGAACCCGTGGTCCGGCAGGCATACCTCGCCCTCCAGACATCGGGATTCCCCGGGGGGCATTTCCCCCACGTACTCCCAGGCCGCGGTTTCACCGGGCCCCGGAGCACCGTCCGCGTCCAGATCGTTGAACAGGGTCAGGGTGACCCCCTGCGCCGGCATGGTTCCCGCGCAGGTGAACCAGCCCTTCGCGGTGAAGGGGACGCCCGGCTCCGCGTTTTCGGGGACCGATACGGAGTCGGCCCTCACGTCGAGGGAGGGCCAGGGGGTTTCCAGCCATCCCGGGGTGCCCCCGAAGACGGACGCCTGCCAGTTTTCTTCGCAGTCGGGGCCCGCAGGGTCCTTCCGTTCCATGCTGTGCCCCTGCCCGGGGTTGAAGGGTATTCCGTCGAGCCCGTCGTCGTCGCAAAGCAGCGGGTCGTCCGAGAGCAGGGGTGTGCCGGCGGTGGAGAGGATGTGCTCGATGGTGGTGCCGTCGCTGCGGTAGAGCACCAGAGGGTCCGAGGTTGCCAGGCCGTTGCCCAGGGCGGCGTCGTCGGGGGCGAACAGCCTGGTGCCCGGAGGGATGGGAAGGCCGCCCTGGTAGTCCGGGTCGATGATGACGCCGCAGGTGCCCGCGGGAAGCAGCGCGGTGCCGGAGAAGGGCTCGATCCGGTCCAGGGCGTCGCCGTCGGTGAAGAAGCACCCCGCCAGGACGAACACACCGGGCCCCGGGTAGTAAACCTCCGCATACTCCTGGGAAGCCTGGTCCGGAGGGTTGGCCATCAGTTCCGTGATCACCGGATTCATGCCGCCCCCGGAGGGCATGGGAACCCCAAGGTAGGCGGAAGCGCACGAAGCGGAAGCGATGTACCAGCCCCGGGGCGGTGTGGAAAAAACCACCGACACCGTGTCGGTGACGCCCGGGGTGAGGATGGAGGCGGGCAGGGAGACTCCGGGCTCCCCGGCGCCCGGCAGGGAGTCGCCGTCCATGTCCAGGAACACCTCCAGAAACCCCTGTTCCGGAGGGACGGTGCCGGTGCAGAGGAAGGCGGCGTACACGGTGCATGTCCCGCCGGGCTCCGGTGATTCCGGCAAGAACCACACTCCCTGGACGTACACTGCGGAGGTGTCCGGCTGGGAGTCCGGAGGACCCCCGGGGGTGACTTCCCCCGCATGCCACCATCCCTCCGCGTCCGGGGCTTCCGGCGGATACCTGAACACCGACAGCCCGTCACCGGGATCGAAGGGTATCCCGTCAAGGCCGTCGTCGTCCCGGTCCTGCCAGACGTCGCTGTCCACCGGGGTTCCGTAGGTGGAGAGGACGTCCGCACGGGTGGTGCCGCCCGGCCCGAACAGGGTTACCGGGTCCGAGGAGGCGGCGAGACCGTTGCAGATGGCGTAGTCGCCGGTGGTGAGTATCACGGTCCCCGGTGGGATGTCGTAGCAGGGGTCCTGCAGGTAGCCCAGCTCCAGTATGAGGGCGAAGCCCTCCGGGGGGATGGTGTCGCTTTCCAGCACCACCCCGGGAGCCGGAAAGCCTCCGTAGGCTGCCGTGCTCCAGGGCAGCACCCAGTCCAGAGCGTCGCCGTCGGTGATGCGACACCCCGCCACGGAAACCGGGTCGGGGCCGGGGTTGTACAGTTCCACGAACTCCCCGCACGTCTCGTTCAGGGGATTGCCGCAGACCTCGCTTATCAGCGGCCCCCCGGTGCCTGAAAGAAAAAGCAGGAAAAGCGTGCCCATACCCTCCGGTACGGTCCGGGGGAAGAACTTTTCAAGAAGGACGGGCCCGACCGGCACTTACTGTGTCCGGCGATTAGATCAGCCTCCCTGGTCCAGGCCATGATCGGCGGCAGGTCCCCGAAGAAGATGTAACAACGGGCTCTTCGGCGTGCGGCTGTTAGTGACGACCACGCTGAACCGGCGGGGCGGGTAACGGATAAAGCGGTTCTTCGGGGCGTGGAAGGCGGATCGTCGGCGGTTTCTACGCTGTTTTGTCACCTCCGACGGGGGTGTCCTCCTCCCCGGCGCGTAGGTACAGGCTATCCGATTTAACAGACTCTATGTTCCGCTACTGATTCTATACAAAGTCCATCCTATTTATCGACATTTTTATCACTCTATCTGCTATCCATGCAAGCAGACGGTGCGAAAAACGAATGTTAGGACTTTTCATATCATAATAGCCTAACATATAATTTCTTGAAGTAACCCTAATGTTTTTTGACCAATTCAGTTCTCGCTTTGGGTTATTTACATAAAATAAACCTTTCACATTACTAATATCCATATTCTTTAACGCCGTTTTCATCATCAGTTTCAAACCGAGTTTCCCTACACTATCAAACACCAAGCATCCTCCAGGAAATCTTTTTGAAAGCTCTAACACCATAGACTTTACCTCATATATCGTAAAATAGTGGAATACCCCGGCGGCAAAGAAAATAATTCCATCGGAACCGTCAGCTTTATCCATCCAAGAATGGTCTTTTATATCGCAAGCAACATTCTTTTCTCTACAACATCGCTCAATAATAAGCTGTTTGCGAACTGATATAACATCGGGAAAATCAACATTCATAACACGGCAGAGTCCATTGTCGCAAGCTTTTCCAGTATCATCCAAGCCGCAACCAAGATTTACGATTGTTGCCCTGGGACGCTTTTTTAAGTACTCTTTAATCTCCCACATTATGTCCAACTGTCTCATTGCAGCTTCGAGAGAGCCGAATTCATACAAAAAAGAATTATTAGATTTCTCCAATTCAGAAAAATCATAATCCAGCCTTTCACACAATTTTTCTTAGCAAAATCATCCATATAAAGTTCTGGAAACTTTTCAGAACACAATTTTCTTCCGTATAACGGAATTATCAGCGTTTCCTGAACACTGTTCTTTTCGATGAATATTTTTTTGGATGACATAAAAACCCCTTTTTTCTTTCTAAGGACTAATCTCACCTAATCTCACAAATTATAATCAAGCCTGTCCAAGATAGTTTTTTGATGGGAGAGAAGGAAGAGCCCTTTTTTGTCTGAGTGGTTAGAATTTTGTGTGAACCAAAAACCCCAACACTCAGAACAAAAAAGGGCAGGGTTAATATGGCACGCGCTGCAAGTTTGTTCAACCAGCTTCTTCAGCAGTTTCCCCGGGCAGAGTTCCAGATGCTCTCCCGCGAGGTGCATACGTCTCTTCGGGGGCGCGGAATGGCAACGGTCATCAGGCCTTTCAGTTTCCGCGAGTACCGCCACAGGGGGGAGGAACCCGCAAACGAACCGGGGCGGTGGACTCCGGCCGAACGATCGCGCATCGAGAGCCTATTCCGTGATTACCTGGTTGAGGGAGGCTTTCCCGAGG
>JAKPTG010000008.1 GCA_029571005.1 Candidatus Fermentibacterota bacterium | reverse complement strand
CGGACGATCTCCAGGGCCCGCTCGATTTTTTCCGGCGGGGTGGCATAGTCCAGGCCGATGTTGAGGACCCTGCGGATATGGGGGCGTTTGCCGATGTTCAGCAGGGTCTTGTTGGCCAGTTCCCCGTTGGGGATGGTCACCATGTGGCCGTCCAGAGTCCGGATCCGGGTGGAGCGGAAGCCCACGCCCGCGACGTTTCCGTCGTGGCCGTCCACGACGACCCGGTCCCCCAGCTCGAAGGGTTTGTCGGAAAAGATCACCAGGCTGCCGAAGAAATTTTTCAGGGTGTCCTGGGCCGCCAGGGCCACCGCCAGACCTCCCACGCCGAGGCCGGCCAGCAGGGAGGTCACCGGCTTGTCGCTCAGGGTGGTGGCCAGCTGCAGGGCCCCCAGGATGACGATGGTGACCCGGAGGCTCTTCCGGACCAGCGGTATCATCATGTCGTTCAGGCGGCTCTCCGATTCGACGGCCAGCCTGGCCAGGGCCTTTTCCGCCACATCCACCATCCGGTATGAGATCCAGGTGATGGAAATGATGAAGAGGGCGTCCAGGGCGGCAAGAACGGCGCCGGAGGCCTCGGGGCCCATCCTCAGGAACCCCACTCCGATCCGGGCCCCGATGGTGACGAGCAGGAGCCCCAGCGAAGCCGACGCCGCTTTCAGTGCCGCAGCCAGAACGCTCCTCCCCTCCGCCGCCGATTTTCGGGCGCTCCTCCGGAGAGCCCCCCGGGCGATCCGCGCCGCCAGAAAGGCGCACAGTATGGAAAGAAGGAAGAGAAGAATCCGCCACATCTGGTTTTCCGCCAGAGATGTGGTTTCGAGCCATTCCACCCATTTCATGATTTTTCATGATAGGAAATAGGTGGGGGCCCGTCAACCCGCCCGGAGTCTTTACATTCCCGAACACACTATGGTAAGAAATGGGAGCGGCTGTGGGCCGCGCAGCGTCACTTTCTCGATAAGGAACCATCATGGCGGATTTTTTCCAGAACCTGCTGACCTCCCTCGCGGTTGTGGTTAACGGCATTCCCCAGGGGCTTCTGGCCCTGAGCTTCGGCTTCGCCGCTTTTCCCACCGCGGTGGCCTTCATCATCGGAATCCTGGGCTCCCTGGCCTTCAAATCGGTGGCCACCATCTCCTTCCAGGCGGAAACCATCACCCTGGCGGGGACCCTGGGGTCCACCGTCCGGGAGAGACTGTCCCTGGTCTTCTGGGGGGCCCTGCTGCTCCTCATCCCCTCCCTGCTGGGACTCAACGAGGTCATCGTGGCTTTCATCGGCGAGGTTGTCATGTTTTCCATGATGGCCGGGGTGGGGGTCATGCTGGCCTACGTGTCTTTCGAGCTTCTGCGGTCGGAGTACCTTTCCGGGACCGTGTCCCTGGTGAGCGCCCTGGCGGTATGGTTTCTGACCAAGGACCTGTCCCGGACTATCATCATCTCCGTGGCCCTGTCCACCATTGTCTATGCCGCCATCCGGCACATGCCGGTGTTCCGGCACCGATTCAACCTCAGCGTGGATGTCCCCCACATCGACGAGAAAAGAGAGAAATTCCACTTCGGCAACATCGAGTGGAAGTTCTGGAAAAACCGGAACATCCTGCTGGGGGCCCTGTCCATCGCCTGCCTCAACATCGGGGCCAACATCAGCTTCGGCAAGATCACCGGTTCCATCGCCGGTGCGCAGACCAACATCGACCATCTGGCCATCTATTCCTGCCTCGCCGACATGGGGTCCACCTTCCTGGGGGGCGGCCCCGTGGAATCCATCATTTCCGGCACCGCCACGGCTCCGGACCCCCTTCTGGCCTCGGTGATGATGATGGGCATCATGGCGGTGATCCTGCTGTTGAAGCTGCTCCCCGTCATCGGGCGTTTCGTCCACCGGTCCAGCATCACCGGCTTCCTCTTCGTTCTGGGGGCCTTCGTCACCTTCGCCACCAACATCGCCGACGCCCTGGCCGCCGGCGGTCCATTTCAGGGTCCCTACGGGTTCGGTCCCCAGGGCATGGTCATCGGAGCCGTGGTGGTGGTGACGGCCCGGTTCAACCCCTTCTTCGGCATGATCGCCGGGGTGGTGGTGAAGCTGGCCTTCGGCCTGTAGGGGGACGCAATGGAAGATTTCTATACCCTCAAGGTGGCGGGCCTGAAGCGACGGCTTCCGAAGATACGGATCTCCGACTCCCTGGCCATCGCCAGCTTCGTCATGCTGGGGGACACGGAGCTGGTGGAGCGCACCGCCCGGGCCCTCTACGAGCACCCCTCCTTTCCCCGGTACGATGTGGATGTTCTGGTCTGCCCCGAGGCCAAGGCCATTCCTCTGGCCCATGCCATAGCCAATCTGCTGCAGGTGAACTACATCGTCGTCCGCAAATCCGTCAAGTCCTACATGAAGGACCCGGTGGTGGAGAAGGTCACCTCCATAACCACTTCGGGGGAGCAGCTTCTGGTGCTGAACGGCGCCGATCTGGCCCGGATCCGGGGACGGAACGTCTGCATCGTGGACGACGTGGTGTCCACCGGCGGGTCCATCATCGCCCTGGAGAGACTGCTTCTGAAAACGGGATGCACCGTGGTGTCCAAGGTGGCGGTCCTGCTGGAGGAGGCGGGCTACACCGGGGAAGACCTCATCTATCTGGAAAAACTGCCGGTGTTTCCCATTTCCTGAGTTGTCCCGGGTTTCACCGGGCTTTCCCGGGGGCGGAGGCTTCACCTCGCCCGGGGGTCGGCGGGTTCACCCGGGTACCTCGGGGTCGGAGGTTTTCCCTCACCCCGGGGTCGGCGGGTTCACCCAGGCACCCCGGGGTCGGCGGTTCTCCCGCCTCGGGTACCCCGGGGCCGGAGGTCCTCCCGCCCCGGCTTCCCCGCGGGCGGCTCAGGGCCTGTCGCCGGAGCGGGGATAGAAGTGCCGCTTGATCTTCTGGGTGGGAGTCTTTTCGAAGGGGGCGTCGTGCCGGACCACCCTGCCGATCCGGGAGAAGGCGGCAAGTTTGGTGTTCACGTCCCGGCGCAGGTTTTCCAGGATCTCCCGGCTCCGCTCCTCCATCCGGCGGGCGAACTCCCGGGTCCGTTCCTCCGCCAGATTGGCCATATCGGTGGCCTGGTCCTCCATGGCGCCGAAAATCTGCCGCATGTCCTGGTTGAGTCTCTCCAGCGCTTCGGGTTTGAACAGAACCAGGGCGGTGAGTCCCCCGGTCTGTTCCCCGTAGACCAGGGACTCCTGCACGAAATCGGACTGGTTTATCAGGGCTTCGATCTCTTCGGGGTAGATGTTCTCCCCCGAGGGACCCAGAATCATGGTTTTGCTTCTGCCCCGGATGTAGTAGCGCCCTTTCCCGTCCACCCGGCCCAGGTCTCCGGTCCGGAACCATCCGTCCTCGGTGAAGACCTCGGCGGTCTTTTCCGGGTCCTTGTAGTAGCCCATCATCACGTTGGGGCCCTTGACCTGGATCTCTCCGTCCTCGGACCCCCCCTCATCGGGCACGATCCGGACCTGGACTCCCTCCAGGGCGGGGCCG
>JAKPTG010000003.1 GCA_029571005.1 Candidatus Fermentibacterota bacterium | reverse complement strand
GACGGTCCGGCCATTGCGCCACATGGTCTGCCAGGACCTTCACCGGTTCGGGGTAGATGAACATGCTCTTGCCGAAGACCACCAGCTCCGGGCGGTGCATGTCCAGCAGCTCTGTCATCCGTTTGGTATCTATCTTGTAGGGGTTGTCCGGAAGGACCGGGAAGTTGATGCAGTTCTCCTGCCCGGTCTCCGGGCTGCGGTCCACGAAGTTGTAAAGGGCTCCCATGGGCTGGCTGGACAGGTGTCCCCCCTTGCCCAGGTCATTGTTCATCACCGATCTCAACCGGCGCCAGTCTCCGCCCTCCCGGTTCACCAGCTTCACCACCGCCTTGAACACCACCTCGTTGGCCATCTGGCCGCTCACGGGGCGGAGTTCGGTCTCGGTGCAGCCGAAGTAGCGGCAGAGGGCCTGGGAAGCCTCGGTCTCGATGTCCCGGATGAAGTCGGTGCCGTGGTAGAAGTAAACCTCCCGCCCTTTCATAGTTCTGTGTTCCGCATACCTGCCGGCGGGGTCGCAGAGTTCGCAGACCTTCACCAGAAGCGACGGGGTGTTCTCGGATGGGATGAGGTTCACACACTCCCTCTGGCGCCACCGGTTGTTCTCCTCCACCCTGGAGAACAGTTCCTGCATTCTTTCCTTGAGACTGGTCATGAAGTCGTCCTTTCAGAGTGTTTCCAGACTTCCGTAAACGGTGCACGGGTCCATAACGAGTATGCAGGCTCCCCTGTGCGTATCCAGGTTGCCCGTGATTCCCTCTACCTCGGATACGATGCCGTCCACCCGGTCTTCGGGGATGAGGGTGAGCAGTACCCTGGGCTCCGGCCTGGAGCGGCCCAGCACGTCCATGAATCCGGCGAAGATGGGAACTCCGGAAAGCACCGGACCCATCATGGATGCGTGCAGCGTGACCGCGCCCTCGACTCCTTCCTCCAGGAAGAGTTCCATCACCTGGTTGTAGGCCTCTTCCTCCTGCAGAACCATTATCAGCAGCTTCTTTCTGTCCCTTTTGTCGTCCGCCGGCCGGGGGGGGAGGGGGGCCAGGTGGCGCAGGAACGCTTCCTTCATGGCGAGGGGGGTGTCGCTGCCGAGTATCTCGTGCCTGGCCTTTTCGGCTCTCAGAACCCGCGCGACTCCGGCGAGGATTCTCAAGTGGTCGTCACTGGCGCCCTTCGGGCCCGCTATGCCGCAGATGATATGGACGTTCCTGCCGTCCATGGAGTTCCATTTGACGCCCCGCCGACATACCGCCAGGGCCACGGTGAAGCCTTCCAACGAGTCCACCTTGCAGTGGGGGATCGCCACTCCGCTGCCCACGTCTGTGGGTTCCAGCTTCTCCCTCTCCGTCAGCCTGTCCGTCATGACCTGAATGGGCACGTCCCGGGCGAGGGGGTTCTTCACCAGCAGTGCGGCGATGCCGCGGATGGCCTCGTCCTGGTTTTCGGCCCGAAGGTCGGTGCTGCAACTGGCCTGGTCCAGAATCTGTTTCCGCCACATGGAAACCTCCTAAAGGTTCGCCCCCCGGATCAGGGCGTACCGAGACGCCGGCGGCCCCGCAATCTCATTCACGAATACCGAGAACAACGTGACGTTAACTATGGTGGCGGCCAACTCGGGGTTTCCCGCCGCGATCGGTGACGACTGAATGTAAAGGGCCAGGCCGATGGCAACTCCGGCCTGGGGAAGCATGGCCAAGCCGAGGTACCGTCTTATGAGCGGGTGGCTTCCGGCGAACCTGGCCCCCAGCCTCACTCCGAAGTACTTGCCCACCGCCCGGGCCAATATGAAAACCAGCCCCATGAGGAGAATCCCTCCACGGAAGAGGCAGCCCGGGTCGAGTTCGCAGCCGGCGATGGCGAAAAAGGCCGCATACATCGGAGGGGATATCTGTTCCAGGGTTTTCACCACCCGCCGGCTTCCACCTGGGGAGTTGGTCAGGACCGCGCCGGCGGCCATGCCCGCCAGCAGCGAGGAAAAACCGGTGACCGAGGCGACCGCGGCCATGATGCACAGAAGCCCCAGGGTTGTGATGTATATCTCGTTGGACTTGGAATTCCTGCCGGTGAGGAGCCTGAGGCCCAGGCCGACCGCGACTCCAAGGGCCAGGGAGCCCACTATCTCGCAAAGCCCCTGAAGCAGGGCGGTCCCGGCCCCGATTTCGGCCCCGCCCAGGGCTCTGCCCGTCAGGGCCGCGACCAGGGAGAAGATGAGCACGCACCCGGCGTCATCCAGGGCCACTATGCCGTAAAGGTGGTCCACGAACGGCCCCCGGGCCTTCAGTTCCCTTACTATGGCCACGGTGGCCGCCGGGGCGGTGGCGGTGGCGATGGAGGCCAGAATCGCCGCCATGGGAAGCCCGGCGATGCCGGAGAAGTACATGGCCAGGGTTACCGCCAGGAAGGTGGCGAGCAACTGGACGGCGGTGATGATGATCACCGGCCTGCCCGTCCTTCGGAGTTTCGCGGCGCTGAACTCGCTTCCTATCTCCAGGGCGATCACCGCCAGGGTGACCTCGGTTATGATTCCGAGTTCGTGGTTCAGGTCGGAGTGAACCATCCCCAGCATTCCGGGCCCCAGCAGCATTCCAGCCAGGATGAACCCTGTGATGGAGGGGAGATGAAAACCCGCCGCCATCTTGCCCAGGAACCAGCTTCCCATGAGCAGGATACCGATCCCGAACACCGGGAGGGTGCTCACCGCAGCCCTGAACGCACCAGCGACATGGAGAACGGAAGTGAACATTTCCCCTAATATACCCTAATGAGCCCGACGGAAGCCCCTGGCGGCGGAAGTATGACGGTTTGAGTATAATTTCACGGTTGAACCATGCTCACGGAGGTTTTTTCATGACGAACGATGAACTTGTTACGGGGCTTGGCGACGTCGGAGAGAGGCTGCGGCTGCTGAAGGAGCGTCTTTGACTACCAGGGCCTGTTGAAGACCGAGTCCTCCCTCAACGGCCTGATGGCCGCCGACGGCTTCTGGGACGACAGGCCCGCAGCCTTGCGGACCATCTCCAGGCTGAAGAGAATACAGAACTGGACGGGCCCCCTGACGGAAGTCGAGGGGCGATTGTCCGACTGCGCCGCCGCACTGGAACTCCTGCAGGCGGAGGAGGACCGGGGGATGCGGACGGATGCGGAGAAGAGCCTGGAATGGCTTGAAAAAAACATTTCGGACCTGGAGTTCCGGCAGATGCTCAACGGCCCCCACGACCACAGCGATACCATCCTCACCATCCGCAGCGGCGCCGGGGGGATAGACAGCCAGGACTGGGCCGAGATGCTTTTCCGGATGTACGTGCACTGGGCCGAGGGCCAGGGGTTCGAGGTGGAGGTGCTGAGTACCTCGGGGGGTGAGGAGGCCGGGCTCCGGGAGGGCGTCCTGTCGGTGCGGGGGCCGTACTCCTTCGGCTACTTGAAGGCCGAGCGGGGAATCCACCGGCTGGTGCGCCGAAGCCCCTTCGATCAGAACCACCGCCGGCATACCAGCTTCGCCAGCGTGCTCCCCCTGCCGGATCTGGAGGAATTGCAGGTGGAGGTAAACGAAGAGGACGTCAGGATGGATGTGTACAGGGCCGGCGGAGCCGGCGGCCAGCACGTGAACAAGACCTCCAGCGCCGTCCGGCTCACCCATATCCCCACCGGCATCACCGCCTCCTGCCAGAACGAGCGGAGTCAGCACCGGAACCGGGAGGTGGCCTGGCGCATTCTCCGGGCCAGGCTGTACGAGCTGGAGGAGGAGAAGAGGCGGAAGGAGAGGGAGAAGCTGGAGGGGGTGAAACAGGACGTATCCTGGGGCAACCAGATCAGAAGCTACGTCCTTCATCCCTACCAGATGGTGAAGGACCACAGGACCGGCATGGAAACATCCTCCGTGGAGGCCTTCCTGGCGGGGGACATACAGGAGTTCATTCAGGCGTACCTGAAGGAGAACGGCGGGTTGTGACATGGCTCTTGAACGAAATCCCTTGATCGCCGGCAGGCTCGAGAAACTGTCGGCTCTGAGGGAAAACGGGGTTGACCCTTTTCCCCCCCGCACCCCGCCGCGGTTGCCGGTGGAGCAGGTCCGGGCCATGGGTTCCGGGCACGGGTCCGAGGTTTCCACCAGCGGCAGGGTCCGGGCCAGGAGGGAACACGGCAAGACCGTCTTTGCCGATCTGTCGGACCCCACCGGCCGGATACAGCTCTACTTCAACAGCCGGGAGGTTTCCCCGGAACTCTGGCGGCTTCTGGGGCATGTGGACCTTGGGGACATGATCTGGGTCACGGGAACCCTTTTCACCACCCGGATGGGGGAACTGACCCTGGCGGTGTCCGGCATGACGATTCTGGTCAAGGCGGTAAGGCCGATGCCGGTGGTCAAGGTGGACTCTTCCGGGGAGGTCCACGATGCGGTGAGCGATCCGGACCTGCTCTACCGGCACCGGTGCGTGGACCTTCTGCTGAACCCGGTGAGCCGGAAGAGGTTCGAGGACCGGAGCAGGATAATATCCGCCGTCCGGGCCTACCTGGACGGCCTGGGTTTCATAGAGGTGGAAACGCCGATTCTTCAGCAGCTCTACGGCGGGGCCAGCGCGGAGCCTTTCACAACCAAGTACAACTTTCTTGACCGGGAGTGCTACCTCAGGATAGCCACGGAACTCTACCTGAAGAGACTCCTGGCCGGCGGGTTCCACCGGGTTTACGAAATCGGGAAGGACTTTCGGAACGAGGGGGTGGACAGGACCCACAGCCCCGAGTTCACCCAGTTGGAGCTTTACGAGGCGTGGAGCGACTACCGGGGGATGATGGCCAGATTCGAGGAGCTGGTGGTCGTCTCCGCCGAAGCCGCAGGGAAGGGGGGGGAGGTGGTGTACCAGGGGCGGACCCTGAGGATGGAGCCCCCCTTCCCAAGGATTCCCTTCGTGGACGCACTGCACGAGAAAAGCGGGGAGAAACTCTTCGATTTCGAGCCGGACCGGCTGGCCCGCTTCGCCGCCGGCCTGGGGATACCGGTGGAGAGCGCCGCCCGCCCGGCTCTGCTGGACAAGCTCTTCGATCATTTCGTCGTGCCGGGTCTCGTGCAGCCCTGCTTTGTCACGGACTACCCGGCCGAGCTGTCCCCCCTGGCCAAGAGGAACTCCTCCGATCCCAGGCTCACCGAAAGGTTCGAGGCGTTCATGGCCGGCATTGAGCTGGCAAACGCCTTCAGCGAGCAGAACGATCCGTTGCTGCAGCGGAGCATACTGGAGGCCCAGGCCGTCGAAGACGGCGTGAGGCAGGGGGAGGTGGACGAGGAGTTCCTGTACGCCCTGGAGCTGGGGATGCCCCCGGCGGGGGGGCTCGGCCTGGGCGTTGACCGGCTGGTGATGATCCTCACCGACGCCGGATCGATCCGGGACGTCATACTGTTTCCACACCTTCGAAGGGAAAAATGAACCTCTGGCTGCTCCGGGAGCTGTCCGTGAGGCAGGCGGTCAGCCGTTCCCACTCGGGTTTCGTGCGCATGGTCGGTTTTCTCTCGGTGGCCGGGATCGCCATCGGAGTCGCCGCCCTGGTGATACTGCGCTCTTTCATGAGCGGGTTCACCGGGGCGATTCGCAGCAGCCTGGAGGCGGTCAATCCGCCGATCCACGTTTACGCCCCGGGGGGCGGCCCCCTTGGGCCGCCGGATCTGGGGCTGGTGGAGGAGCTGTCGGGCCTCGTCTCCGGTGCTTCCGGAGTGGTGGCGGTTCTCGAGAGGCCGGCGGTGGCCTCGGGCGCTCCCGGCACCGTGGCGGGGGTGATGGTGCGGGGGACCTCCGGGGACGCAGGGTCCACGGTGATCGGCGTCAGGCTGGCGGAGGCCCTGGGTGTTTCCCCGGGAGACACGATCCGTCTCGCCTCCGCCGCCGGGGCGAGGGCGGGGGCCATGGGGAGGATACTCGTGGACACCATCATGCCCGTCATGGTGGAGGAAGTGCGGGATTTCGGCATAGACGACTACAACCGTTCCCTGGTATCCACTTCCATCTCCAGGGCCAGGGCCCTCTTCCGGGACGAAACCGCGATCTCTTCCATAGGGGTCATGCTGGAGAGGGATGCGGATCCCACCGTCGCCGCCGCAGAGCTCGACTCCCTGCTGAGGAGCAGTTTCGTGGACGGCGGATGGCCCGAGTATATGATGGCCGTTCCGTTTATGTCATTTCATACCAACCTGTTCCAGGCCCTTGGCCTGGAAACCGCCGCCATGACGGTGGTGCTTGCGCTGATCACCGTGGTGGCCCTTCTGAACCTTTCCAGCGCCCTCACCATGATCGCCCTGGAGCGCCGCCGGGAAACCGGGGTGCTTCGGGCCATGGGTGCTCCGCCGGCGATGGTCTTCGTGACTTCCCTGGCCAGGGGGGGCGCGATAGGGGCCGCCGGGGCCCTGGCCGGGGTGGCGGCGGCCTGGCTTTCGGTGGAGGCGGTGAACCGATTCTTTCCCATAAGGCTCGACGGAAGCGTCTATTGGGTGGAGACCCTGGCGGGCAGCTTCTCCGCCGGAACCGCCCTGGCCGCCTCGGCGGCCACGGTGGCGGTATGCCTGCTGCTGTCACTGGCGCCTGCGGTTTCCGCCCTGACCGAACCTCCGGCGGAGGCCCTGAGATATGAGTGAGGCGTTGCCGGTGCTCTCGTGCCGGGATGTCCGGTACAGCTACGGGAAGGGGGAGAATGGGGTCCACGTTCTCAGGGGCGCCTCCCTGGACCTCTTCCCCGGCGGGCTCACCGCGGTGATCGGCCCCAGCGGTTCCGGCAAGAGCACCCTGCTTTACGTGCTGGGCCTTCTCGCCAGGCCCGACGGGGGGACGGTGCTGATCCGGGGCAGGGATCCCTGGAAGATCAGCGAAATCCGGAGGTCCGGGCTCAGGAACCGGAGCCTGGGGTTTGTTTTCCAGTTTCACCACCTGCTGGAGGAGTTCACCGTCGCCGAGAACGTGGCCATGCCCTGCATGATCTCCGGCATGTCCCGAAGGCTTTCCATGGAGCGGGCGGGCGCCCTTTTGGAGGAAGTCGGGATTCTGCACCGGGCCGGTCACTTCCCTTCGGAGGTGTCCGGCGGGGAGAGGCAGCGGGCGGCCCTGGCCAGAGCCCTGGCCATGGAGCCTTCGGTGGTGCTGGCGGACGAACCGACCGGAAACCTGGACGCCGAGGCCGCCGCGGTGGTGGAGAACCTGATGGTTGATCTGGCCCGGAACCGCAATCAGGCGTTTCTCGTAGCCACTCACAGCCGGGAGCTTGCCCAGCGGTGCGGCCGGCGGC
>JAKPTG010000119.1 GCA_029571005.1 Candidatus Fermentibacterota bacterium | reverse complement strand
GGTCGAAACCTAACGGTAACACAACCACCCGCGTTCTCGATCTCTGGCGACGGCAGTCCAGCCTGCCGGGTGAGTTCCTTCATCTTGAGCGTGCCACGTCCCCAGGATTCGATAAAACCACGCCTATAAAGAACGCGAGCGATAAGGGGATTCCAGGGCAAAGACTCGTGGGGTTCCATCAACGCCTCAGCAGTTAGACCGAAGTGCAGGCTGCCCGATGAAGTGATCTCCAGACGGTCGTCGTAGATAGCCACAGCAACTGATCCACCACCGATAGAATAGTCGCGATGGCAGAACGCGTTAGCGAGTGCCTCACGCAACGCCATCGGTGGATAGAGAGGGTCGTCTACTCGCTCGAACAACCCTGGTAAGACCCGTCCTGCGACTGGGAGGCTTTCGCGCAGGAAGCGTTCCGCCTTAATCAGCAAATCAAAAATGTTGCCGTGGAACTGGCGGTTATCCAAGAACTCAGTACGATCCGTTCCGCGAAACACCGCAACACGTAGTAAGCATTGCGGCAGATCGGCCTCTACGCGATCAGTACTGCCGAAAAGAACCGGTGCAGCTCGTAGCAACGAACCATTGTGCAGTAAACCGAAGCCTCGCAGAAGCTCTTCAGGATCGCGCGTGCCGGGATCGTCGGCACGCCCCCTGCGGATCGCTTCTTCCAGGGTGCGAACCAGTTCGGCGGCTTCTAGATCGGACACCGACCAGCCAGTTGCAGGTTCGTTCTCCCAACGGTGCTCCCCATGTAATCGTTCAAGCAACATACGGTTATACTCATCTCGCGACATAACAAGGCTGGTATTCCCGACACGGTAAAACGCAGTGCCCTTATAGCTGTAGGGGCGCACCTGTCCCTGGGTAACCGTTAACACAAGTACATCACGCCCGTTACCCAGAGGAATCCTTGCGATGCTTGGTAAAACTGGTGGATCGATTAGCCGAGTTTCCTGAACAACTTCTTCAATGGTGTGGTCGCTTATCTGCTGACCTACGACCCGTCCATCGGGCTCAATCCCGAATATCACTCGGCCACCTTGATGGTTGAGCATCGCACACAGGGTTCTCGAAGCCTCGCGTAACTCGCCGGTTGTGCGCTTGAACTCCAACGTCTCAGACTCGCCAGCAGCAGCCCACGAAGTTATTTGTTCGAGAGTCATTGCAGTGTAGCCTCCAGTGTCCTTTCCGCATCCTTTACCCGAATCTCACCGGAGATCAGCTTGGGGAGGAGGGTGTCGTGGAGGGCGGTGAGGCCGGGCAGCAATTCGCCCCGGCGCCAGCGGGTCTCGGACGGCACCCAGAAGATGTGGATGGCACTGTACTCGTCCGGATCCTCAGGATCGGCCCCCTGGGCTTTCTCCGCCTCGAGCCGGACATGCTGTTCCTCGAAGGCATCGGAGATGTACTTCAGGAAGATCAGCCCAAGGACGACGTGCTTGTACTCGCCGGCGTCCATGTCGTTGCGCAGCGCGTCGGCCGCCTGCCGGAGCGTCGCCTCGAAGCCGAGGTTCGCGCCGCCTTTGCCTGCCGTCTTCCTGTGCCTGGGCATGAGTACCTCCATCGTAGGATGTCGATTACCCTACAATCTCGCAGCCTCGTTTCGGAAGCAAGGCAGGATTGACTAAGTGAACCTCCAGGGTTTTCCGTAGGGCTTTCTCAAGGGTTGGCCGAGGGCAAGAGCCTGAGCGGCGGGCACGGCGCTCTGGCGTCAGGCGCGGAAGTGGCGGTATGATACTGTCTGTGGTTGCTTGATTGAGTCGCTGAAAGCAGATTGCCGAGGCCCGGACCGTCATCGACGCCGCCGCTGTCCGCAATAAGCGATGACGGGAAGTACCGATGAGAGGCGATATGTACTTGTTGTTTATCCTGCTCAGAATGGTTAGGGAAATTCGCAACAATGCCAAGGGCACGACTTATCCCGAAATCAGCAAAAGCCGGTTCCGCAAAATGGACATAATCATTCCCGACAAAACACTCATGAACCGGTTTGGAGAGATTGCAGACGATACCATTCGGCAAGTTCGGTGTCTGATGCGATCCAACACACATCTCGTCTACGCACGCGACCTTCTTCTGCCCAAACTGCTCTCCGGTGAAATCCTCTTTCCGGACGCCGAAAGAATTATGGAGGCTGTGCAATGAGGGCCTTGTTAGATACGAATATCGTCATTCACAGAGAAGCAGCTACGGCAGTAAACCAGGATATCGGCACCCTTTTCAAGTGGCTGGACAAAGCAAAGTATGAAAAGTGTGTTCACCCAATCACGTTGGAAGAATTCCAGAAACATGAAGACAAAAAGAAACTCAGCACGCTTAATATTAAACTTCGAAGTTATTCTGTTCTAAAGACCATTGCGCCGTTGGCGGATGATGTTCAAGCGGTTTCCAATCAGATTGACATCAATGAAAACGATATAAACGATACCCGCCTACTCAATGAGGTTTTTCAGGGCCGGGTGGATATTCTCATCAGCGAAGACAAAAAGATCCACACGAAAGCTGCTCGAATCGGCATTCAGGACCGAGTTTACCGTATCGATGGTTTTCTTGAAAAGGTTGTTTCAGAAAATCCAGATTTGGTTAATTACAACGTACTTAGTGTCACTAAAAAGCACTTTGGCGAGATCGATCTGCAAGATCCGTTTTTTGACAGCTTTCGGCGCGACTACGATGAGTTTGACCGATGGTTCAACAAGAAGGCGGATGAGATTGCTTATGTTTCGTATAACAACGACCAAATCCTGTCCTTCCTTTATGTAAAAGTAGAGGATGAAGCTGAGAACTACGCCGATATCAACCCGCCTTTTGTTCCGAAACGCCGCCTTAAAATAGGTACATTCAAGGTGGTCAGCAACGGTGTTCGATTAGGGGAGCGATTTCTGAAGATTATCTTTGATAATGCATTACAGTACAGAGTTGACGAAATCTATGTAACCATTTTCGACAGGTCGGACGAGCAGAAACGGCTCATTGAGTTATTGAAGGAGTGGGGATTCACAAAACATGGTTACAAGAGTTCAAACAATGGTCGTGAGTTGGTTCTTGTTCGAGATTTTTTGCCGAGTTTCTCTCCGGAAAATCCTAAAGTAACGTACCCCTACGTTTCAGCGGACAGGCAAATATATCTTTGTCCAATATACCCGGAGTATCACACGGAGCTTTTTCCCGACTCCATCCTAACAACGGAATCGCCACTTGAGTTTCAGGAGAATCATCCTCACCGAAATGCATTGAGCAAAGTCTATATCTCACGCTCAATAAATCGTAACCTTGTCTCAGGAGACGTCATAGTATTCTACCGGACTGGCAGTTACTATAAAAGCGTTGTAACCACTATTGGTATCGTAGAAAGCATTGTCGATGGCATAAGGAGCGAGGATGAATTTGTACTGAAGTGCAGAAAAAGAAGCGTCTTTTCAGATGAGGAACTGAAAAGACATTGGAATAAAAATCGCAAGAATCGCCCCTTCATCGTCAATTTTCTTTATGTTTACTCATTCCCCAAACGACCAAACCTGGCGAAACTCATTGATCTTGGGGTTGTTGCCAGTGTTGATTCCGCTCCTCGCGGATTTGTGCCAATTTCCAAAGAACAGTTTAAACTAATTATCAAGGAGTCACGGAGCAATGAGGGTATTATTGTCGATTAAGCCTGAATTTGCGGAGCTTATTTTTGATGGAAGCAAGAAATACGAATTTCGCAAGGCTATCTTCAAGAATTCCCATGTGAAAACAGTGGTGGTATATGCATCGCATCCGATTCAGCTTGTTATAGGCGAGTTCGATATTGATAAAATATTGAAAGACGAGCCTGAACGTCTGTGGAAAGAGACCCGCGAGTATTCAGGTATATCCGAAGAATTTTTCTTTGATTACTTTGCCGAGCGGAACATCGGGTTTGCTATCAAAGTTAAAGAGGCTCGCCGCTACAAAAAACCTCTCTGTCTGCGTACCAATTACAATATCACGCCGCCCCAATCATTTTGTTACATATGAGGAGAAGATGAAGGGTGGATAGGATGTTGAGCTTTGCGAATAGGTTGCACAAGGGTGTAATGTCCTTAGTAGCGTCCGAATAAGTGGTGTAAGAACGTCCTGACTTGAGTTATGATGGTGGGTCATCGCATCTTAGGCATTTAGAACCACCCCATTGCCTACTCCCGAAGGAGATAATGAGATGACCCGAGAGAATATCGCTGCCCCGGACAAGCCAACAGTCGCCTGCAGAAGTACCGCTTGACCGATAAGGGCCGCCGGTGGCTGGCTCAGAATGGTAAAGGGGTTTGCTGGAGTCAGGGGGTGTGACGTGGCACGAATCTGGCGGCTCGATGAGGCATGGAAAGTGGCTTCAGATGGGGAAAAACTGATGATCGTCAAGGCGATTTTCCCCTCCGGGTTGCGTATGGGTGAAGGGGGTGTTGGAACAGCCTCCAACGCCGATCAGATCGCCCTTTTTACACTGCTTGAATGGGGTGGGATCGCGTTGGCGACCCCAACGGGATTCGAACCCGTGTTACCGGCGTGAAAGGCCGGTGTCCTGACCACTGGACGATGGGGTCGCCGAAAGCAGGCCCTACTATAGGCTTCAATCCGGAGTTCCGTCAATGCAATGCCGGGCTGGGTGGTGAGCCGCCGGGGACTCGAACCCCGGACCCTCTGATTAAAAGTCAGATGCTCTACCGCCTGAGCTAGCGGCTCACACAGGGGGTAACATATGTTCGGCCCGGGGCGAACCGCCAATAGACCGAAGGTTCTCCTGCGGCTATATTAATTCCATGACGGAGCATCGGTCGGAAGCTGCCTGGCATTTCACCATGCTGGATCAGGTGGATTCCACCCAGGACTGGGTGAAGAGAAACCTCTCTGCCCTTCCCGATCGAGCCGTTGTAGCCGCCTCGTCCCAGACTTCCGGCAGGGGAAGGCTCGGCCGGGCTTGGCAGTCGCCCTCCGGCGGTCTCTACGCGAGTATTCTTTTCAAACCGGCCCCTCCCCCGGAGTACGCTCCAAGGGTGTCCCTGGCCTTGGCCGCGTCACTGGCGGCGTGCCTTCTCCGTCGGGGCATCCCCGCCTGGATAAAGTGGCCCAACGATGTGCTGGTGGAGGGGGGGAAGCTGGCGGGCATCCTGGCGGAAGCCGGCGGGTACGGGGAGACATGGCTGATACTGGGAATCGGGGTGAACCTTGCCGGGGCCCCCGATGTTCCAGGAAGATCGGTGCTTCCCCCGGTGGCCTGGGATGCGTTCGGAACGCCTCCGGCGCCTCGGGATCTGCTGGAGGAACTCCTGTCGGAGTTCGGAGCCCTGTGGCCCGGGGTCATGGAAGACCCTCTTCTGAGGGTTTCCGGCATTCTGTCGGACAGGTTGTGGATGAAGGATCGCAGGGTGTGCATAGCCTCGGGAAATGAGGAGTTTCCTGGAGTAGTAAGGGGCATATCCGGCGACGGCGGCCTGGTGATGGAAACGGAAACCGGGGAAAGGGTTTTCCACAGCGGGGAACTCAGGCTTTCCTGAAGGGAGAGACATAGGGAGGATGGGCCCCAGAAGCAAAAGCACCTTCGTTCTGGACACCAATGTGGTTCTCCATGATCATCAGTGTCTGGAACACTTCCAGGAACACGACGTCGTGATTCCCATCACGGTTCTGGAGGAGCTGGATCGTTTCAAGAAGGGCGGCGACTCGATGAACTACGCCGCCCGGGAGTTCATACGCACCCTCGATTCCCTGGCCGCCGGCGGCCTCCCTCCCCAGGGGCTCTCCCTGGGGGAAAACCGGGGCAGGCTGTTCATCCACTCGAAGGCCCCGGACTTTTCCGCCCTTGACGGGTTCTTCACCCACGACAGCCCGGATCACCGGATTCTCGCCGTGGCGGCGGAGCTTGACAGGACCCTTTCCGACAGTGACGTGGTCCTGATCAGCAAGGACATCAACCTGCGGATGAAAGCCCTGGCCCTGGGGCTGTCCGCGGAGGATTACGAGACCGACAAGGCCCCCTGGCCCGACGAGCTGTACACCGGCTGCGGGATTCTGGAGGACTCTTCCCCTGAGCTGATAAGCCGGTTCTACGAACAGCCCTTTGCGGTGCCGGTGGAGGATATCCCCGGGATCGGGTCACCCAGGTCCAATCAGTTCTTCATACTGAAGCACGGCAGTGTCAGCGCCCTGACCTATGTGGACGGCGACGTCCAGTTCCTGCACAGGGTACAGAAGCGGCGCGCCTACGGGATTGACCCGCGAAACGCCGGGCAGGCCTTCGCCATGCATGCCCTGCTGGACCTGGAGATCCCCCTGGTTACCCTTACCGGCAAGGCGGGCACCGGCAAGACCCTGCTCGCCCTGGCGGCGGCCCTGGAGACCAGTAAGCGGTACCGTCAGATCTACCTGGCGAGACCCGTGGTGCCCCTGGGCAACCGGGACATGGGTTTTCTTCCCGGGGACATAGCCTCGAAGCTGGACCCTTTCATGCAGCCCCTCTGGGACAACCTGGGGGTGATAAAGGGCGGCTTCGCGGCGGACAGCCCGGAGGCGGCAAGGATAGACGACATGCTGGACAGCGACCGCCTCAAGATCACCCCGCTGGCCTACATCCGCGGAAGGAGCCTGAACGGAGCCTACTTCATAGTGGACGAGGCGCAGAATCTCACTCCCCACGAGGTGAAGACCATAATCACCAGAGCCGGGGAAGGCACTAAGTTCGTGTTCACAGGGGATATCCAGCAGATAGACACCCCCTATCTGGACAGCCGTTCCAACGGGCTTGCCTACCTGGTGGAGAGGATGAAGGGCGAGAAGCTTTATGCCCACGTGAACCTGGTGAAAGGGGAGAGGAGCGTTCTTGCGGAACTCGCCAGCAACCTGCTCTGAAGGGGCCGGAAGAATGTGGGCGCTGCCCTTGCTTGCCGGGGCGCTTCTGATGCTTCCGGGCCTGTTGGCGTCCCGTAGCTCTGCCCCGGTGATCCTGGGAAGGTACTCGGCTGCCCTGGGCGCGGCCTTGCTGGGGGATATCCTGCTGGCGCTGGCGTCCGCGCTGTATATGGCGGCCCCCCGGCTTTTTGCCGGAGTCCGCCGTATCGCGGGCGGCCTTCCTGAAGCCCTTGCGGTTTTTCTGACTGTCGTTCCGGTTCCCCTTTTCCTGGTGGCATGGTTCCTGTTTCCCGTGCCGCTGCTGGAGAGATGGACGTCCTTTGTCGGCGCTCTGCTGTTCTGTGCGGCACCGGGGCCCCTGTTAATATCGTGCAGGCCGGGGAAGTCCCCGGCGGAGGCGGCCAGGTCCGCCGTGACGGCGGGGGCTTCCCTGCTTCTGTCCCTTCTGGTCGCCGAGCTGGTCCTCAGGCTCGTCACGCCGGGAAGCTTTTTCAACCCCAGGCTCGGCCTCGTTCCCCACGCCAGGTACACCATCATGGTTGACCTTCCCGGGGTCTCCAAGGGGGGCACCCTTTCGACGAACAGGTGGGGCCTCCGGGGGGAGGAGCCTCCGGAGGACTGGGAGCGGTACCTTACCGTGGTGACTGTCGGCGGAAGCACTACCGCCAACTACTACCTGGATGACGGAAGGACCTGGTCGCATGTGCTCCAGGAAACCCTTCGGGAACGTTTTCCCCTGAGCTGGGTTGGGAACGGCGGAATCCCCATGCACGCCGCGAAACAACATGATCTGTTCCTGCGGGAGGTTGTGGCCGGGATCCGGCCCGATGTGGTGGTCTTTCTCACGGGGGTCAACGACATCGGGCCGTTTCTCAAGGGCGATGCCGCCCTTCATGAAAGGCCCCTGCCGGAAAGGGGGCTCAGGGAGTGGATGTTCCGGGAGAGCCGCCTGCTGCAGATCCTCTACAAACTGAAGAAGGTTCACGTGGACAAGGCTCCGGTGGTGTCGGAGACGGTTGACCCGGAATTCGTGCTGCTTCCCATGCCCGGCCCGGAGCGGGAGCTGCCGGAGGATATGGGGGAGCTGCTGTCGGACCCCGGCCTGTACCGCCGGAGTATAGAAAGGCTTATAGCCACCTGCCGGGACATCGGCGTGACCCCGGTTTTTCTCACACAGCCGCTGCTGTTCCAGGACAACGACTACTGGAGGGGAATCCAGGGGGGGAGCTACTGGCACGGCGGGCCCGATTCGGTATTCTCCGCGGCGTCCCACTGGAGGATGATGGTTTTCCTGAACCGGCAGCTTATGGATGTTTGCCGGGAGGAGGGGGTCGCCTGCTTCGATCTGGCCTCCATGGTCCCCCATGAAAGGGAGTACTTCTACGACTCCATGCATTTCACCGAGGCCGGAGCCTTCCTGGTGGGGAGGCTGGTGGGCCGCTTCATGCTGGACAGCGTCCTGACCGGCGGCGCTCCGTGAGCGCACCGTCCCGGAAGAAGCGGCGGGGCTGACGGTCGTTTTCGGAAACCCGGCTGCGCGCCGTCCCGCGCCCCGGTTCGTGAAGGCTCTCTACCGGGGCGAATCCGGCCCCATGAAGGCCATATGGGCCGCCCGGAACCATTTCGGGGTGTTGCGGAGGATCCTCGAAACCGCCGGGTCTTTGCCGAACTCGCCGCGCAGGAAGCCCTTCGCCTCCCGCCGAGGGTCACGCCCGTCGCATACGAAGGGGCTGTAGAGCCTTATCACATCGCTTCCGGCGTCGTACTCCCCCAGCTCCATGCCGAACTCCCCGCGCCTTCTGACCAGCTCGCACTCCAGGGGAAGGTTGAACACCGAGGCGTTCAGGAAGTCCACATCGCGGCCGATTTCACGGATCATCCGGAGGGTTTCCTCCCTGTCGTCCCCGGTTTCCCCCGGAAGCCCGAAGAGCAGGTAAACGTAGTTCCGGATTCCGCGGCCGCCGGCTTCCCGTAAGACCTTCTTCGCCGTATCGGGGTCCGTTCCCTTGTGGAAGCGCCGGAGTATCTCCCGGCTGCCGCTCTCCAGCCCCCACTGGAGCATGGAGCAGCCGGAAGCCGCCAGGGCGTCCAGAAAACCCGGGGCCAGGTACTCCCCGGTGGCCCTGGCGAAGCCGAAGAACCTGGCCCGGTTCCGCCGCAGGGCTTCCAGCACCCCCGGAAGCCGGTGTGCGGGGATGGTGGAATCCACGAAGTGAATCATGGATTCCCGGGGGGCCGAGGCGATGAAATCCCGTAGCGTGTCTTCGGGAAGGTAACGGAAAGGCCTGGCCCGGTCCGGACAGAAAAGGCAGCGGTTCCAGATGCACCCGGTGGTGAAGGCGGCGGGTATCACCGGCGCCGGCGACAGGTAGGGCCTGCCGGAGAGGAGCACCGGGTGGGTGATACTGTCCAGCACCGGTTTTCCGTCGGGCATCAGGTCGCTTCCGTCATGGGCGACGACCTCCGGGATGACCCGCCTCACCAGCTCCAGGCCGCCGCCGGTGCTGGAGAGACTGTTGAAAACCGACCCGCCCACGAGGAAGCGCAGGCTCCTTCTGCGCAGGAAGGCCGCCAGCTCCACCGTGGCGGGAAGCTGTGAAAGGTAGGCCGTTGAAACCAGGACGAGGGAGGTTCCGTGCTTCTCCAGCACCGGGTCCAGAACCCTGTCCAGGAAAGCCGAAAACGGTGTGCCCGAGACCGGTGTGTCCAGAATCCGGTGAAGCCCCCGGGGTGGCGAGCAATCCATCGGCGTGAGGCTCCAGCCGGGGAAGGAGGCGGCGAAACTCCTGAGGGCGGAGGCGATCACTCCGGAGTGGCCGGCGTGCCGATGGGTATCGTAAACTCCTTCCGGGGGGGCCGTCATGTACTTCAGGGCCGGCTTGGTGTTCATGCCGCTCTGTTCCATGGCGTAGTGGAAGAACTCCAGGGAGAGGTCCAGCATCGGGGCCGCGATACCCCTGGCCGCCAGGGCGCCGGCCAGGAGGTAGGCTCCCGCGGGCGGTTCCGAAGGCTGATGTACGGGAGGTGATAGAATGAGGCAGTTCAAACCGCTGTCGCCCGGGGTCCGACAAGCCGGGCGGACGCCCCTCCATGGTTCGTCAATGTGCAGACGATGGTGTACCCGCTTCCTTGAACATTCCGTCGGCCCCGTTTGCCGTGAAATGTAGTGAAAACGGGGCTTGAACGCCACGGTCGTCGGCGCCGATCCGGGCGCTGGATGGAGGTTGTCTTCCGGGGGCTTATGATGCATTGTCCCCCGACAAATCATGACACGAATGGACCGAGATGCAGAAACCGTCCGTCTCCTATTTCTGCCCCGCCTACAATGACCAGGACAATATCAGGGGCACGATTGTCAACGCCGTATCCACCCTGAGCCGGCTGGCGTCGGACTACGACATCACCATCGTCGAGGATGGATCGCCGGACAGAACCGGGGAAGTCGCCGACCGGCTCGCCAGGGAGTTCCCCCGGGTCAGGGTCATCCATAACCCTGAAAACCTTGGCTACGGAGGCGCCCTGAAGGTCGGATTCGCCGCCGCCTCCACCCATGAAGTCGTGACATACACCGACGGCGACGGTCAGTACGATTTCGCCGAGTTCGAAAGGCTTCTGGACGCCTGGGACGGAGAGTCGGTTGTTTCGGCTTACAGGCTGAACCGTGCCGACGGTTTCGCCAGGGTTCTTCAGACCAGGGTTTACGGTTTTCTCCTCCGTCTGCTTTTCAACCTCAGGGTGAGGGACGTGAACTGCTCCATGAAGTTGTACCCCCGGAAGGCGCTTGACAGGGTAAGCATCACCAGTGAAAGCGCCTTCATAGATGCGGAGATGCTGATCAAGCTGTCACGGTGCGGGGTGAAGATCATCCAGGTGGGTGTGCACCACTATCCCAGGCTTCACGGAGCCGCCTCCGGCGCGAAGCCGAGGGTGGTGCTGACGACCGTTCTGGACATGGTCAGGCTTTTTCTGAAGGGCGGCGGGCGGTGAAGGCCCTCGTCTTCGGCGCGGCGGGGATGCTGGGCGCCGATCTGGTCGCCGTCTGGAGCCGCAGCGAGAAGGTCGTCCCCTGCACCCGCGACGATTGCGACATCGGCGACGGGGAGCGGGTGAGGGGGCTTCTCAGGGCTGAAAAACCCGACATCGTCCTCCTTCTTGCCGCGGCGACGGATGTGGACAGGTGCCAGAACGATCATGACTACGCCTTCGGAACCAACTCGGTCGGAGCGGAGATCGTGGCCCAGGCGTGCAGAAGGGCGGGATGCCCGCTGGTTTACATTTCGTCCATAGCGGTGTTCAGCGGGGAAAAGGACTCCCCCTACAACGAATTCGACATTCCGGCCCCCGCCAACGTTTACGGTCTGAGCAAGTACCACGGGGAAGAGGCGGTGCGGACGTTCTGCCCGGATCACTGGATCGTCAGAACGGGCTGGCTCTTCGGCGGCGGGGCCAGGGACGTGAAGTTCGTGGCGAAACTGTTGAGGAAGACTGCGGTGAATAGTGAGATCCGGGTGGTGCGGGACTGTGTGGGCTCGCCCACCTACACCGTGGATTTCGCCCGGGGGCTTTTGCAGCTCGTGTCGCGTTTTCATAACGGAACCTATCACCTGGTCAATTCCGGGATGCCGGCCAGCAGGTATGAACTGGGAAGAGAAACCCTGAAGATCGCAGGCTATTCCACCGACATGATCCTCCCGTGCCTTTCCTCGGAAATTGACAGCGCCGCCCCCAGGCCCAGGATGGAGGCGGCGTTGTCCGCAAAGCTCGGAGGCCCTCGGAACCGCCTTCTTCTGCCCGACTGGAAGGACAGCCTGGCCGGGTACGTGAGGGGCACGCTGAGTGAGCTGGTGCGGTGCTGAACGTAGCCCTGGCGCGGTTTCGGAAAAACAAGGTTCTTTTTGCCGCCCTGTTTCTTTTTTCATTGTCCCTTGCCCTGCGGCTGATCCTGATAGGCGGCAAGAGTCTGTGGGGCGATGAGTTCTACGCCGCGGGGCTCATGGGCGGCAGTATCTCGGACCTTGTATCGGGCAGCTTCAGGGGCTCTCCCCATCCGCCTCTGGCCTTCCTGGCCCTGAGGCTTTCCGCCGCCTTGTTCGGAACCTCCGAGGCGGGGCTCCGGGCCGTCCCGGCGCTTTTGTCGGCCTTCGCCGTGATTCCCCTCTACCTGTTCACGGCCGGGAGGCTGGACGGACGATCCGCATTCATCGCGGGCGCTCTCTGGGCGGTTTCCCCCTACGCCGTTTCACTGGGTCAGGAAGCCTGGCTTTACTCGTCCCTGGCCTGCATCGGCTTCACCTTCGTCTGGGTGGCCGACATGGCATGGAGGGGAGTGGGAAGGGCCTGTGTTCTTGTCGTTCCCCTGGCCCTGGCCGGAATGCTGGTACAGCACCTGTTCCTCCTGTTCGTCGCCGCCGGGTATCTGCTCTACTTCACCTATCCGTCATCCCGGAGGGTGCGCCCTGCAAAACCTGTCATCACGGCCGTTCTCACGGCCGTTCTCTACTCGCCCTTCGCTCCGTCGGCGCTGGCGCAGGCGGCGCTGAGATCGGAACGGATAAGCGCTTCCGGGGCGGACGCCCTGGCTTTTCAACGGCTTGCATCCGGGGTGCCCGCCGTGCTGGGGAGGCTGATTCCCGGAGGGTTGTCCCCCGAGCCCAGCCTCGGAATGCTGTCGTCGCCGGTGACCACGGGAATCTTTACGGGCTCGGTGGCCATCGTGATCCTGTCCCTTGCCGTCTTCTTCACGGCGGGGGGGAAGGACCGGTCCCTGCGGCTATGGGCCGCCGGGGTGACGGTGGTCCCCTTTCTCCTCTTTCTGAAGGAGGATCCCACGGTCAGGCATCTGTCCATCCTGTGGATCCCCCTGGCGCTGTCGTCGGCCGCCCTGTACTCCCGGTTCAGACCGGCTGGGATCGCCGCTGTCCTTTTCGCCGGGGTGCTTCTGGTTCCGTACTACCAGATAGATTCTTTCCCCTATCACAGAAGCAACTGGCGGGAGGCGGTCCGGCTCGTGCTCGAGAACAGGACGGAGGAGCAGGAGGTGGTGATTCTCGCGGGGCAGAACGGGGGGCTCGCCTGGGATTACTATGCAGGCCCCGGTTCGGCCCGATGGGCCCCCGGCGGCGAAACCCCCTACCAGGTTCAGAGAACTTCCGGCGGAGAGGATCCCCTTGTCCTTGTGGACAGCCTCCTCTCCGCCGGAGGGGGCGTATGGGTGATCCATGACATGTGGGGAGGGCCTGTCGGCCAAGACATCGCCCCCGGTTTTCCGCTGGTCCGCCGTGACACCCCGAGCCCTCACATAGAGGTGCTGTTCTTTGAGAACTGAGGCGACACCGGAGAACTCCACGGTTACGGGGAAGCACACCGGGGGTTTCCCCGGTGCCGACGGGGCTGCGTTCCTCGTTTCCCGCCTCCCCCGAGCGGAGCGACGGCGCCGATGAGCGGCTGGCCCGCCTGGGACACGGCGTTTCTCGAGGCGGTGAACCTTGGGCTCAACCATCCCGTCATCACCAGGGCCATGCTCTTCATCACCGAAAAGAGCCATTGGTATCCATTGCTCGGCGCCGGGGCGGTTTTGCTCCTGATAGCGGGCAGAAACCTTCCCCGCCGAACCGGAAGCGTGTTTCACAGGAGGAACCCCAGAACCGTGCTCTTCGGCCTGCTCCTGTGTGTGGCGATCGCCGATCCGGCGGCCTACCGGATCAAGAAGGCCGTCCGCCGGGTCCGGCCCTGCCGGGACGAGGCGGTCGCCGCCGGCCTGTACTGCCCGCTTTACACTCCGGGGAGGCTTGGCTTTCCCTCGAACCACGCGGCCAATTCCGCCTCGATGGCGGTTTTTCTTGCCCTCTGTTATCCGCCCCTGGCGGCGCCGGCCGCCTTGACGGCCCTGCTTGTAGGATTCAGCCGGGTTTACCTGGCGGCCCACTATCCCCTGGATGTGCTCGCCGGCTGGACGATGGGCGGAATCGTCGGCACGGGGGTGTTCCTGTTGCTTGGAAAGCGGCTCCGGAGTATCGGCATTATCGGTTTTGCCAACCGGTTCCGTTTCCGGCAGGTGGTGCCGGAGGATACCCTGGGCCCGGAGTGGGAGAGCCTCGGGTGGTCCAGCCTGGACGGGCACCCGGTCAGGGGATGGCACCTGCCGGGGGAGGCGGGGCTTCTGGTGTTCATTCACGGCCTTGGCGGCAGCATGACGTCCAGGGCGGCCCTGGCCGAGGAACTCCGCCGCCGTTACCGGTGGGGCGCCCTTCTGGTTCCCCTGAGGGGGGATGCCTCCCATCCGGTGGCGGTCACATCGGGGGGTGTCCTGGAACCGATGGACGTGCTCGGCGCCCTGGTCCGGGCGGCGGGAATGGGGTACGGACCGGAGAGAACGGTCCTTTACGGAGTATCCATGGGCGGCAGTGCGGCTCTGAAGGCGGCGGCCCTGGCCGGGGATGCGGTGCCGGGGATACTGGTGGTTCATGGTGGCTTCAACAGGTTTTTCGCCGCGGCGGGGAAGAAGCTCGGCGGGCTCGGAACCCGGCTGCTGAGGTGGGCCATGCCCGGGGGTGCGGTGAGGGATCTGGACAGTTTTGAGGCCGCGACCTATGCGGGGTTGTGCCCCGACAGGGTGAGGTTGGTGTATATTTCCGCCGAGATGGATACCACCTGCGATTCTTCCCATGGAGAGGAGATCATGTCCCGTCGTTCCGGCTCGGAAGTATGGGTTCTTCCCGGGGAGAGGCATCCCGACCGCTCCAACGCCTGCAGCCCGGGGTTGCTTGCGGCTTTTGAAGGTATTCGCGCAATGCAAAACGAACGCCCGGCGGCCGGGAACGGGGGCGATTTATGAGTATTTACAAACAAGCCAACGAGTTGTCTCAGGTTCTCTCCAGCCTTCTCAGAAGGCTCGAACAGTCCATGAACGAAGTGGACGGTGTTCCCGTGAGCAACAAGGAGGAGTACGAGCACTTCCAGAGCCTGATCTGCACCGCCGTGTTCCTTCAGAAGGATCTGGACGATTTCCTGGAGAAAGCCATGGTTCTCGGCGACCAGGGCCGCGAAGGCCCCGTGGAGGTAATGGACTTCAGCGGCGAGTGGGACAGCTTCGACTGATCATTCCCGGTATTTGCGTCGCACCGATACCAGAAGAATCACCGTAAACCCGAGGATGCCCCCGAACAACAGCAGCCCCCCGCAGAGCCCTTTCATGGGGTCCAGCCCTTTTTCGTGCGAATCGAACAGAGGGAGCCTGGTCCACCTGAACCCCCCGGAGGTCCACTCCACACAGGTGGTGTCCCTGACGGAGTGAATCCGACCGGCCCGTCTGAACCTCCAGCGGCACTCCGGGAAGACGACCCGGTAGCCGCCTTCGGTCTGCTCCATGATTCGGGGGCCCGGCGTCACCGTCAGGTTCGACACGTCTTGCAGGAACGATACTATGCTGTCCGGACTGGGGCCGTCATCCGGACGGGTTTCCACCCAGAAGCCGGGATCCGATGATCGGGCGAGCTGAGCGAGGAACTCTTCCGGCGTACCGGAAGCGCCCGTGACCAGCAGTATCAAAAGCAGCGGCAAATTCTCCCCCCTTTCCATCCGAAGAAAAATATACAATCCGGCGGGCGGAGCGCCCGCAGTGGCGGGGAAAGACCGGGTGCCCGGGATCGCAATGCGGGCGTATATGTAAGTAATGCAATAACATAGCCTCAGGTATTGACACCCGTCCAAGACGTGTGCATATAACCCCCCGCTTCACAGGTCTTGTGTTTCGGGAGGGTCTTGACGGCCCCTTTCAGAATGGCAAGAATTGAGGCTCGCGCCGGCAGGGCGCAGGATGTTTGAAATACCCAGTTCGTGAAGGTACGAGGTGCTCTGGGGCTTTGTGCGCCGCAGGGGTTGACATCCTCGAAAAACTTCTGTAGAATTGGGGTCGCGCCGGGAAGGCGCCCGATGATTGAAATCCTGGGGAAGACCAAAGGCATTGATACGCGAGAACCACGTCGGTTCACCGGAGGCCCGGAAGGGCGTCCGGTTGCTTTGCAGCGACGGCATCCTATAGCCGTCGTGAACCAGAAGAAAACGATAGGAAACAACGATCCGATAAATACGGAGAGTTTGATCCTGGCTCAGGACGAACGCTGGCGGCGTGGATAAGGCATGCAAGTCGAACGCGAACGGAGCGACTAACTCGTTAGAAGCTCCAAGTAGAGTGGCGAACGGGTGAGTAACGCGTGGATAACGTGCCTCTCAGTGGGGAATAACGCAGGGAAACTTGCGCTAATACCGCATACGTCCTTCCGGCCCAGTCGGAATGATGAAAGGTGGGGACCTTCGGGCCTGCCGCTGAGAGATCGGTCCGCGTCCCATTAGCTTGTTGGTGGGGTAATTGCCTACCAAGGCTGTGATGGGTAGCCGGCCTGAGAGGGTGACCGGCCACACTGGGATTGAGATACGGCCCAGACTCCTTCGGGAGGCAGCAGTCGAGAATCTTCCACAATGGACGAAAGTCTGATGGAGCGACGCCGCGTGAGTGATGAAGGCCCTACGGGTTGTAAAACTCTGTCAGGAGAGAAGAACCGCCGGGATGCCAATACCATCCCGGTCTGACGTTATCTCCAGAGGAAGCTCCGGCTAACTCCGTGCCAGCAGCCGCGGTAATACGGGGGGAGCAAGCGTTGTCCGGAATTATTGGGCGTAAAGGGCGTGTAGGCGGTTAGGTCAGTCAAATGTGAAATCCCACGGCTCAACCGTGGAACTGCGTTCGATACTGCCTGACTTGAGTATGTGAGAGGTGTGTGGAATTCCTGGTGTAGCGGTGGAATGCGTAGATATCAGGAAGAACACCGATGGCGAAGGCAGCACACTGGCGCAATACTGACGCTGAGACGCGAAAGCGTGGGGAGCAA
>JAKPTG010000111.1 GCA_029571005.1 Candidatus Fermentibacterota bacterium | reverse complement strand
CGTCGAAGCCCTTCGCTTCGTCCCACCAGGAAAGCCCCCTCCCGAAGAACAGCACCCTGTCCGTGGCGTCGAAGGTGCCGTCGCCGCCGTCCTCCAGGAGGATCGGCACCGGGCGGGGACGGAAGGCGTCGTTCCATGGGGTGTCCTCGCTCATATTCCTTCCCCGGCCGCAAACCATGCTGAAGGAGGAGGAAGGCATGCCCACGGCCTCGGGAATCATCTCGCCGGTGATCTGAAAGACCCCGGCGGTATCCACCTGCACCCGGGCCCAGGGTTTGCCCCAGAACGGGCCGGCCCCCCCGCGGGCCGGGGACTGAAGGGTGTACCCGTCCTCCGTCGAGAAGAACAGTGACAGGATATGGCCGGAATGCCCGGAAACCCGCCTCAGGCCGGCGGTTCCTTCACCGGTGTCAACCCTGAGGGCCCGGGCGGCGTACAGAGTTCCGTTCCGGGAGATGACCGGGTACAGCGCCACGCTCACGTAACCGGCCCGCCTCCAGGTTCCGTACTCCACGACCCGGCCCCAGTCGGCGGGGAACTCGTCGCTGTCCGCCTCCCGGAAAGACTCGGTTCCGTGATCGTCGAAAAAGGACGAGGCGATCCCCCCGGCGCCGCCTATTTCCCTGACTCCCAGGGCCTCCACCCTCACCCGGGGCGTGACGCCCGGGTCCACCGGAAGCCGCACGTAGCGAACCGGAAACAGGGCGTCGTCCATGGTGGAACAACCCTCCACCTCCAGACCGATGTACTCGCCGTAGGCAACCCGCTCCGGGTCGGAAAACTCCAGAAGAAGCCCGCTGTCGGAGGAGAGCGGGATACGGGAACCGGATGCGGCGGCGATGAGGGAAACGGCCAGCAATGCGATCACAACTGTCCCCTTCCGGAAGAACGGCTTCCAGGTCGTATTACCCCGAATGTCACTGTAATCTACCTTCGAAACCCTTTCGTGGAAAGCTTGCCATGTGGAATCAGAACCTGCAAGGGCAGGGGGTTCCAGGAGTCGGGGCCGGGATGGGGCTCAGAGGTCCGACAGCTCCAGAATGGGGCCTTCCTCGGGATTCTCCCCGGGGAACCTTGCCCCGTCGGGTATGAGTTCAGCTTTTATCCTGTTCTCCTCCATGAGGATAACGCTCTTCTGACTGTCCATGAACTCCCTCATCCTGGCCAGCAGGGCCAGCCGGCGGTCCTGGAGTTCCCGGATGGTTTCGGTGAGCACCTGAACCCGGCGGTGGGCCTGGTTCAGCATGGACTCGCCCTTGATCCTGGCGTCCCGGATAATCAGTTCCGCCTCCCGGCGGGCATCCTCCCTGGCCGTGGCGGCGCTCTTCTGCTGGGCCACCAGCACCTCCCGGACGGCCCCCTCCATTCTGTCGAAATCACCGGCCCGGGTTCTCAGCAGCTCCAGCTCCCGGGAGGAAGCCTCCCCGATTTCCATCGCATCCTCCCAGGCGTCCGCCAGCATCTCCAGAAAAGCGTCCACCTCCCCGGCATCATACCCCCTCAGGGCCTTCTTGAACCTCTGCCTTCTGATGTCCAGAGGAGTGATCTTCATGGGCCAGTCTCCCTTCCTTTGCCCGGAGTCATCGCCGCTCCCCCAGGAGGACCCGGCCGAGCCTCACCATGGTGGAGCCCTCCCGAACGGCGTGAACGAAATCGTCGCTCATCCCCATGGACAGATTTTCCAGGGGCGTCCCGAGGGAACCCCTCAATCGGTCCCTCAGCTCCCGAAGCAGCGAGAACGCCCTCCGGGAATCACTCTCGACCAGGGTGAGGGGCCCCACCGTCATGAGTCCCTCGACCCGGAGACCCTCGCCGACCATCATGCCCACAACCTCGACAAGCACGTCCGGATCCGGCGGAAAGCCCTTCTTGCCCGGTTCGCCGGAGGTATTCACCTCCACCAGCAACGGATTCGATGCCTTCCTCCGGATCATCTCACCGGCAACCTCCACCCGGTCCACCGAGTCTATCCACCGGAAGTCCCTCAGGGCCTGCCTCACCTCCCGGACGTGCAGCGGACCTATGAGGTGGAACTCGGCGAAGCCCGCTCCCAGCTCCCTGGTCTTCCGGCCCCCCTCGGTGACCCTGTTCTCGCCTATGACCGTAACCCCCGCCGCCACCGCGGCCCTCACGGTCTCCACCGGATGGGTCTTGGTCACCGCCATGACCCCCACCTCTCCGGGGGATCGCCCGGAAAGCGCACAGGCGTTTCCGATCCGCTCCCGGACCGCCTCCAGGTTCTCCCTGATGCCCGTCGTCATACCCCTTCCCCGTTGCCCGGGAACGACCGGGAAGCCCGGCCGGCTCTTAGGGAACAAAACATTCTTGGCTGCTATAATACAACGGAAACAAACCCGAAAGGATACCTGATGAAGCGTTTTTCCATTCTTATCTTCGCCCTGGCTGCGGTCGCCACGGCCGTACCGCCCCCCCCGGGGCTCTTCGACATCCCCTCCCCGGAGCACCTTGAATGGCTCCGTTCCAGCGCCGATGCCCGGAGCAGAGGGGTGGACGCCCCCAGCCCCACCGTGGACCCGCTCCGTCCCCTGGCCGCCTCCCTGGACCAGGGAGAGATGAAGGTCCTCATACTGCTGGTTGACTTCGACGACAACATCGCACAAACCGAACCGGCCTACTTCGACAGCATGGGGTTCGCATCCGACACCCTGTCCCTGCACAGGTACTACATTGATATCTCCTTCGGGCAGATTGACATCGTCACCGTGAACTGGCCCGGAGAAACGGGCTGGCAGAGGGCTCCGGAAAACTATTCCTGGTACGTCAACGGAAACTACGGATGGGGCCCGTACCCCCAGAACAGCCAGGGGCTCGTGGAAGACGTCTGCAACATGGTGGACGGAATCGTGGACTTCAGCCAGTACGACAACGATGGAGACGGTTACGTGGACGGGGTCAACCTGATGTACGCCGGACGCTTCGACGGCACCCCCTCGAAGATATGGCCCCACGCCTGGGCCCTGCCGACGCCCCTGGAACTGGACGGGGTAAAGGTTTACTCGTTCAGCGTCCAGAACGAGTATGACAGCCAGCCCGGCGACAAGTCCGCCGCGGTGTTCTGCCACGAGTTCGGCCATGTCCTGGGGCTTCCGGACCTCTACGATTACGACTACGACTCCAACGGCGTGGGAGCCTGGTGCCTGATGGCCTCCGGGGTTTACAACGGCGGTGGATGGAGCCCCGCGGAGCTGTCCCCCTGGTGCCGGTACAAGCTGGGGGTGACGGAACTGGTGAACGTCACCGAAGCGGGGGTTTACCAGGTGCCCGCCATCGAGACCTCCAACACGGCGTACCGGCTCTACACCGAAGGCCAGGGAGGCCCCCGGTTCTTCATCCTGGAGAACCGCCGCCCCCTGAGGTGGGACCAGGCCCTGCCGGGGCACGGCATCATGATCTGGCACATTGATGAGACCATGCCCAACAACAACAACCAGTGGTGGCCGGGGTGCGGATGGAGCGCCCACTACAAGGTGGCGGTGGAGCAGGCCGACGGCCTCTACCAGCTGGAACACAACCAGGGAAGCAACGCCGGCGATCCCTGGCCGGGCACCTCGGGGAATCAATGCTTCGACTACTGGAGCGTCCCCGACAGCAGGGACTACTACGGAAACGATACCCGGGTCCGTGTGGGGCCGATACCGGCCACCGCCGACACCGTGGAGGTGTTCATGTCGGTGAGTTCCACCGGAATCGAAGGAGCCGGCACACCTCCCCCGGGGGGGCCGTCCCTGGTCTGGGCCGGCGGAGCGTTCCTCGCACAACATTCCGGCGGACATGCGTCCCTGACGGTGTACGACATGGCGGGCAGACCGGTCGCCCATCCGTTACAGGGTGAACTGGACGCCGGGGAGCACGTTCTCTCCTGGAGCACCGGCGGAGTCCCCGCCGGAATCTACATGGCGGTGTTCGAGAACCAGTCGGGGAGGGCCGTCGCCAAGGCCGTGGTGCTGAAGTAGGAAAGGGTTTTCAGGAGCGGAAGGCGTCTTCGAAGGCTTCGGCCCGGAAGCTGCCGGGAAGGCCGGTGACCAGGATCACGTCGTAGCGGCAGTCCCCCCGGAAACCCGAAACCGACAGCCACTCCGAGGCTGCGGCGGCGATTCTCCGCCTTCGCAGACGGTCAACCTTGGCCAGGGCCAGGTGTTCCATGCCCTCGACCGCGTGCTTCACCTCCACGAAGACGGCCGTTCCGTTCCTGTCCGCCACGATGTCCACCTCCCCATGCCTGGTCCGCCAGTTCCTCTGCCGGATTCTCCATCCGGCCCCGGCAAGCCACTCGGCGGCGAAGTCCTCCGCCAGGCGGCCGGCATTGGGGGGCAGGCCGCGGAAAAGCCCCCCTCCGAATTCGTTCTTCATGGGTGCGAAGGACATCCTGTGGCACGGACAGGGGCCGTACCTGCGGATGGCTTCCAGGTGGGCCCGGGAGCCGTACCCCTTGTGACGGGCGAAACCGTACCCGGGGTAGGCCAGGTCCAGTTCCAGCATAATGTCGTCCCGGGTAACCTTGGCCAGTATCCCGGCGGCGGCCACCGAGGCACTGACGGAATCGCCCTTCACCAGGAAACGGCACGGGTGTGGAAGCCCCGAAACCGGGTTGCCGTCAACCAGGAACAGAAGCCCGGGGGAGGCCACCGGGTCCATGGCCCTTCGAAAGGCGGTTCTCACGGCCTCGGCCATGCCCAGGGAGTCTATTTCACCCGGGGTGACCACCCCCGTACCCACCGCCAGGGCGCCTTCCCGTATTCCGGGGACCAGCGCCCGGCGCCTCGCGTCGGAAAGGACTTTGCTGTCGGCGATTCCGTTCAGGCGGAAATCCCCCGGAAAAACCACCGCGCAAGCCACAAGGGGGCCGGCCAAGGGGCCCCTCCCGGCTTCGTCCACCCCGGCGAAGGAGCCGAACTCGTCCCTGACCCGGGAGTCGTAAAGAAAGAGGTTCCGCCCCGGCTCAGGACTGGTAACTGCGCTTCTCCTTGATCCTGGAGGCCCTTCCGGTCTTCCCCCTGAGGTAGAAGAGCTTCGCCCTTCTGACCTTGCCGGCCCTGACGATCTCGATACTGTCAATCTTCGGGGAGTGGAGAGGGAAGATCCGTTCGATCCCCACGCCGCCGGAGACCTTTCTGACCACGAAGGTCTCTCCGGCGCCGCCGCCGCGGCGGGCTATGACGACCCCCTGAAAGACCTGGATCCTGACCTTGTCGCCTTCCTTCACCTGGAAGTTCACCTTCACCGTATCGCCCGGCCGGAAATCCGGCAGGTCGGTCTTCAACCGGGAGCTTTCGACGCTCCTGATGAGCTGATCCATTTCTACTCCTTCGCCCGGTCCGCCCGACGCATCACCTCGGCGAACCGCTGTTCCCTTTCCTTGTCATTCATACCGTCTTCGAGCATGTCCGGCCTGACCCTCCGGGTTCTCTCAAGCGCCTCCCGGTAACGCCAGGCCGATATCTCGCCGTGGTTCCCCGACAGAAGCACCTCCGGCACCCGCATTCCGCGGAACTCCGCCGGCCTCGTGTACCGCGGGTAGTCCAGAAGGCCGGTGGCGAAGCTGTCGCTCTCCGCGGACTCCAGCCTTCCCAGAACCCCCGGTATCCAGCGGAACACCGCATCCAGCAGAAACATCGCGGGTATCTCCCCGCCGCTCACCACGGCGTCGCCCACGCATATCTCGTCCGTCACCGCGGTGCGGAACCTCTCGTCCACGCCTCCGTAGCGGCCGCAGAACACCGCCAGCCGCTCCTCCCCCGCCAGTTCCCTGGCCAGGCCGGTGTCCAGCCGCCTCCCCCGGGGGCTCATCAGCACCACCCGGGCGTCCCGGCCCCATTCCAGGGACTCCAGGGCCGAAAACAGCGGTTCCGGCCTCATGATCATTCCAGCGCCGCCGCCGAACTGGTAGTCGTCCACCGAGCCCCGTGCGTCCACCGGGTGATCCCGGATGTCCAGCAGAGACACCGTCACCAGTCCGTCCCTGACGGCCCTGCCCACCACCCCCGTTTCCAGGAAGGCGGTGAACAGCCCGGGAAACACAGTGGCGACAGCCGCTTTCAAAGGCTTTCCAGACCCTCCGGCAGACGTACTTCCACCCGGCGGGCCTCCAGATCGAAAACACCCTGGGCCAGAAGGTTCATGGGCGCCGGGAAAGGCCCCCCGTCTCCCTGAAGGATCACCTGGGGATTCACCGGGTTCCACTCCACCTCCAGCACCGGAAAAACGCGGTCGCCCGATACCACCGTAAAGCCCTGGAAGAGATAGACGGGCAGGGGAAAGCCCCCGCCGGTCACATCCTCCGGGTTCACGAAAACCTCTTCACCCCTCAATTCGGAGGCGGACTCCACGGAGTCCAGCCCCTCGAGTTCCACCGTCACCGAGACCCTGTCCCTGTTCCGGGAGGCCCGCACCCGGTACTCCCGGTCGAGGCAGTGAAGCCTGGTTCCCACCTTCAGGGCCCTGGCGGCTCCCAGGACGAAGACCCTGAGAATCAGCCTCCCCCCAAGACCCTGAGTTCTCTCGAAAAAACCGTAACAGACCAGACCGGCGTCAGTCAATGATCTCTATGGTGGCCTTTTCACCGTTCCTTGCCGCGGCGGAGCGCACGATCATCCGCATGGCCTTGGCAATCCGTCCCTCTTTGCCTATGACCCGGCCCAGGTCGGCCTCCTGGACCCTGAGTTCGTAGACGGTCACGCCCTCCTCGTCGGTCTTGACCTCCACGTTCACGCCGTCGGGATCGGCTACGAGTGTCTTGGCAATGTGCTCAACGAGATCCTTCATGGGAATCCTCCGGTTTCCGGTGTGGGTCGAATCGTCTTAAACCTGCGAGGTTCTCTTCTCTCCCTTGATCAGCACCACCTCCGGGGGGGGCGTTTCCTCGCCGGCCTTCTTCTTGTTCCACTTGGTCATGGTTCCGGTCCGCTTGAGAAGGCTGAGGACACCATCACTCACCTGAGCGCCGTCACCGAGCCACTTGAAAACCTTCCCCTCGTCAACCTTTATCTCCATGGGCTGCTTCAGGGGATCGTAATAGCCGAGTACATCAATGAAAGCCCCGCCCTGGGCCTTCCGGGAGTCCGCCGCCACTATCCTGTAAAAGGGGAGTTTGGCGGCGCCCATTCTCCTGAGTCGAATCCTGACCAAAAGTCACCTCCGTGTAAGGTCAGCGAAACAGGCCGGAAAACCCTCCCCGGGCGCCCGGCCTCTTCATAGTTTTCATCCTCTTCATCATCTTTTTCATGTCCCTGAACTGGGATAGGAGCCGGTTCACCTCCGAGACCCGGGTTCCGCTTCCCATGGCAATCCTCTTCCTGCGACTGCCGTTTATCAGCTCCGGCCTGCGCCTC
>JAKPTG010000124.1 GCA_029571005.1 Candidatus Fermentibacterota bacterium | reverse complement strand
TTTTTCCCCTATGACGTGGGAGACACCCTCCACGTCTATCCTCACGGCCCCGGCCGGGCGGTCCGCCCATACCCGGGCGATCGAGTTCATTACCGGGGCGCCCTCCAGCAGCGAGTTGGCCGGGCCGTTCACCCTGCACTCGTAGCAGCCGTCTCCGTAATCCCTTACAGGTACCACGGTTCCCCCGGAGGTGTCGTCGCTGAGGGACCTGGGGTCGTCGGTGAAGAAAGTGAAGCTTCCCTGGGTTCCCCGGATGTCGGGGGTGCCCATTCCCGAGAGGAAGCGGCCGCCGGGGTCGTCAGGGGCGGGGAAGTCCACCGGAAGCTTTATCATGGTCACCGGTATTCCCCGCCGGAGCAGACCCCTCCAGAAGGGTTCGCCCCGGCGGAGGAGTTCCACGCCGCCTCCGACCAGCGGAAGCCTGAGTTTCCCGAGGTTCAGGGTTTTTTCCGGGGCCGTCGTCCGGGAGGTGGAGAGGAAGGGCTGGAGGTCCGCAGGGTTTCTGTGGACGAAGTCGAAAACACCGTGCACGTCCGGGCCGGCTCCGGTTATGAAGCCGGACCAGGCCACCGGGCTCTGGGGCGGATTGGAGGTGGCCAGCCTGCGCATCGTCCCCATGGCCCGCAGCCTCGAGGTATTGGGCATGAGCCCCATGGAGCAGTACTTGTCAACCAGCCCCGGGTCCAGCCCGTCGAAGGCTACCACCAGCACCTTTTTCCGGGATGTGAGCATGCGGCCGCAGCCGGTGTTCAGAGCCAGCAGGGCGGCGCCCGCCGCCGCCCGTTTCAGGAACTCCCGGCGGTTCACAGGGGGCTTCCGTCCATGTACCGGGGCGGAGACACCCCGAGCACGGTCAGGGCCGTTGGGGCGATGTCGGCTATGGCAGGCTCCTTCTTTCCGATCCTCCAGCCTGTGAAGAGCACGCCCTTCACCAGGTCGGGATCGCAACAGTGGTCGCCGTTCCAGTGCATGTCGTTGGGATAGAGGACCCGGGGTCCCACTCCGCCGGTGACGCATTTCCAGCCGGCCCGGAATCCCGGGGCGGTCCCCGGTATCACGTCGGGGCCGTCGGAGACGTAGGGCCCGGAATACTCGTCCCGTCCGAGCCTCGCCTTCCTTATGACCCGCTCACCGTCGGGGGTTGTGAGGGTCTCCAGCCTCCGGGCGATCTCCTCCGCCAGGGCGGGGGCGTCCCCGGGGGCGACGATGCCGCGGCCCTCCCGCCCCTTCAGGTTTATGTTTATCCCGGCGAGCCCCAGGGAGTAGGCCCTGGTCCTTTCCCAGTCCACTCCGTGGAATGAGTCCTCGATCGTGTCCGTTCCGTCCTCGAGAACCATGTAGCCGTTTTCCACCAGCCAGCGGTTGAAGTCAACGCAGGTGTGAAAGGGGGCGAAACCGTGGTCGCTCATGACTATGAGCCTGTCGCCCCTGCCCAGCCGCGCCGCAGTCCTGCCCACCAGGGCGTCCATCTCCGTGTAAGCGGCCCGGAGGGGGGAGCCGGGGCCGAAGCCCCGGCCCCAGAACATGTGGGAAACCCTGTCGGGAGTGTCGAACACGCAAACCACCAGCCCCGAGCGGTTACCGGAGAGGGCGTTCGTCAGCATCCGCTCCCGCTCCCGGAAGATGTCACGGCACATCTCCAGGAAGGATTCATCGTCAAGGTGGCCGTTGGACAGGGCCCAGGTATCCTCCGCCAGCCCGAGGGTGGCGAAGGGCCCCAGAACCCCCGCCAGGTACTTCGAGTAGTGAACGGGGTGGCTCAGGGGGATCGCGGGGGAGGAAGGGTCCACGTGGAGGGCGGTGCAGTAGAGACATGGCCCTTCGGTGAGCCTGAACCTGGCGATGCCCTTCACTTTTTTCCGGCCCAGCCGGAACTCAAGGGCGGTCCATGGGCTCAGCCGGCCCGTCTCAAGGGGGATTCGTCCTCCCCGGTGCTTCAGCACGTTCTTCCCGCCGGCGGTCTTCAGGGTTACCCTGCATGGGGATGCGCCTTCGGGGCCGGGGATTTCGCCGGCCCAGGTTCCCGGGCCCAGGGGTGTGAGGGCGCCGTGAACCCCGCCGGTCACGGGAGCCGGCTCTCCCAGGGTCAGCACCGTGTAGGAGCCCTGGCTTCCCCTGAGGTCGGGAACGCACATCCCCGACAGCAGGTGGCCGTCCAGGGGCTCCGGGGGGAAGGTGACGGGCACCCTGATGATGGAGGACCTGACCCCGTATCGTTTCAGGTGGCTCCAGAAGGGCTTGCTTTTCCTGAGCGGAACCTGCTCCGCGGTCCTTCTCCGGATGCCGGGGAAAACCGTCTTCCATGAAGTTTCGGTACGCACCGAGGAAAGGGACGCCAGGTAGCGCCGCCTGTCGGGCGCCAGGAAGTCGTATATGCCGTGCTTGCCGGGGTTTACCCCGGTCTGGAAGGTTGACCACGCCACCGGGGAGACCCCCGGCGTGGTGGTCCCCAGGTGCCGGAAGGAGCCCTGTTCAGCCAGGCGCTTCAGGTTGGGCAGCTCGCCCTTTTCCCACATCCGCTCCACAAGAAGCGGGGAGAGGCCGTCGAGCCCCAGGATCACCAGCCTCTTCGCTTCGGGTTTCAGAGGTCTCCGGGAGAGCCGGACCCGCCTGATCAGGGCCAGCACCGGCCAGAAGAGGAAGGACAGGAGGGAGACCGCCAGGGCGTTCACGAACACCAGGAAACTCGTGACGATGCCGAAACCGGCCCCGGGGCCCACGTATCCCAGGGCCGGGGCGGCGGCCGAGGCAATGATCAGCAGCAACAGTAATCCCAAGGCGTCCTTTCCGGCTGTACTCCGGTTGAATTATACTTCCATGGCGGGGCTTTGCATGAGTGGGTCTCATTCAGGAAGGAGAAAAGCCGTGAAAAGAATTCCGCTCCTTTGCGCTTTCCTCATGATTCTCAGCGTTGTTTCCTCATGCGGCAGGGAAGGCAGGATATCTCTCAACAACGGAACCGGCACCAGGCTCAGCCGGGTGACCCTCACCATCGGCGACAAATCCCAGAGCTGGAGCGATATAGAGCCGGACGAAACCTTCAACTCCCGCCTCCAGGTTCCAGCGGATGTTCCCTGCAACCTCACATGGGAGGCGAGCGGAAGGAGTGAAGAGTTCGACTTCACAACCATCTCCAGGGCGCCGGAGGCGGAGAAGATTTCCATCTTATTCTCCTCCAATGGTTTGAGCGTCGGATACGAATTCTGACGCCCCTGCTGTTGCAGGCTGAAACAGTATCGGAGGTTATGCGCCGGGTTGCTGTGAATTGACAGACACTTCCCATGCGCTGCTTTTTTTCATAGATTCCACTTGTTCTGTACCGCGTCGTCCGCTTTCCGTTCGCTGAACTATATTTATTTGCAGGGCAATGGGTTACTGAGTATAAACCAAGCCGGTCAACGGGCGGTCCGTTGAGGGGCGTTCACACAGAGAGGAGTTTCTGATGTCAACCGGAACCTTCAACGCGTTCCAAATGGCACAGGAGCAGTTCGACAGGGTAGCGGATCAACTCGATCTCGACCAGGGAGCCAGGGCTTTTCTCCGGGTCCCCATGAGGGAGTACCATTTCAGCATTCCGGTGCGGATGGACGACGGCACAGTAAAGACCTTCCGCGGTTTCAGGTGCCAGCACAACGACGCCAGGGGACCCGCCAAGGGCGGCATCCGCTTCCACCCGAAGGAAACCGCTGACACGGTTCGGGCCCTCTCCATGTGGATGACCTGGAAGTGTGCGGTTGTGGACATTCCCCTGGGCGGCGGCAAGGGCGGGGTCATCTGCGATCCCCACGACCTGAGCCAGCGGGAGCAGGAGGGAATCTGCAGGGGCTACGTCCGTCAGATCGCCCGGAACATAGGCCCCCTCCAGGACGTACCCGCTCCGGACGTGATGACCAACGCCCAGCACATGCTGTGGATGATGGACGAGTACGAGAGCATCACCGGGGCCAAGTACCCCGGCGTCATCACCGGCAAGCCCGTGGGGATGGGCGGCTCCCTGGGCCGCACCGAGGCCACCGGTTCCGGAGTCATCTTCACCGTGAGGGAAGCCCTGAAGGAACTCGGCATCCGTCCCTCCGACACCGTCGCCAGCGTTCAGGGATTCGGCAACGTGGCCCAGCACGCCATCATGCTCTACAACAAGTTGGGCGGCAAGGTCATCTCCGTCAGTTGCTGGGATCAGGCGGACCAGGTCTCCTACACCTTCCGCAAGAAGGACGGCATAGACATTCATGCCCTTCGCGGCATCACCGACAAGTTCGGCGGCATAGATAAGAACAAGGCCAGGGACATGGGCTACGAGCTCCTGCCCGGAGAGGTCTGGATTGAGCAGGACGTGGACATCATCATGCCTTGCGCCCTGGAGAACCAGATTCACAAGGACAACATACACAAGCTGTCCCCCGGGGTGAAACTCATCGCCGAGGGCGCCAACGGTCCCACCACCCCGGACGCGGACAAGGTCATCCGGGAGAAGGGCACCTTCGTGGTTCCCGACTTCCTGGCTAACGCCGGCGGGGTCACATGCAGCTACTTTGAGCAGGTCCAGTGCAACATGAACTACTTCTGGCCCAAGGACGAGGTTCTGAGCAAGCTGGACATGAAGATGACCAGTGCGTTCCAGGCGGTGAGCGACCTGGCTAAGGAGAAGAACCTGTACATGAGGGACGCGGCTTACGCCATCAGCGTGAACCGTGTTGTGGAGGCGTGCAGGCTGCGGGGCTGGATCTGATCCGCGCCTTTTCCGTGGGGGGGCTGCGGCCCCCCCTTTTCTTTTCCGCACGAACGGAGGCGTGGGCTCATCCGCCGCCTCCGGGCCCGGTGCGGGTCGTGGCGGAATGGGCGCAGCCGAAGGTATATTCATGAATCGTTTCTCGCTCTCTTTCCGGGAGGCTTTATGAACGGCAGGGTCATTGGTATTGACCTGGGGTCGGTCAGTGTGAAATTCGCGTTGCTCCAGGACGGTCGGATAGTCCGGGAGGGCTACGCCAGGCATCGCGGCGCCCCACTGGAGACCCTGGAGGCCCTGCTTCGGGATGTGGAGGGCTGGGAATCGGTTCCAGCGGCCTTTACCGGCAGCGGCGCCTTCCGTCTGGCCGAGGCCCTGGGTGTTTCCCCGGTGAACGAGGTGGTGGCCCTGGCCGCGGCGGTCCGGGAGTTCCTGCCGGATGTCGGAAGCGTGGTGGAGATGGGCGGGCAGGACTCCAAGCTCCTTCAGTTCCGCTGCGACGGCACCGGCGGCCCGGTCTTCGACGATTTCGCCACCAACTCCATCTGCGCCGCGGGAACCGGGAGTTTTCTGGATCAGCAGGCCGCCAGGCTCGGGCTTTCCCCGGAGGAGATGGGGGTCATGGCGGAAGCCTGCCCCTCACCCCCAAGGATCGCCGGACGATGCAGCGTCTTTGCCAAGAGCGACATGATACACCTCCAGCAGATAGGCGCGACGGTGGAGGAGATCGCCGCCGGGCTTTGCTTCGCCGTGGCCAGGAACTTCCGCAGCACCATAGCCGCCGGCAGGGAGTTCCGCAGTCCGGTGGCCTTCGTCGGCGGGGTGGCCGCCAACCCGGCCATGGTCAAGGCGTTCCGGGAGGTGGCGGAGGGGAGACGTTTTTTCGTTCCCGGGCACTTCAAGGTGCTTGTGGCGGCGGGAGCGGCCCTCTCGGCGGGCAAAACGGCGCTTCTGTCTTCCGAAATCCTCCGGAGGGAGGCCGCCGGGGCCGGGGTAAGCGTGAAGGACACCCTTCAGCCCCTCCTTCCCTTCGCCCTGCCTCCGGCGAGGCATGACCGCCGCCCCTGGCGGGGGGGCGGCGTTTACCTGGGCATAGATGTCGGCTCCATCAGCACCAATCTGGTGGCGGTGGACGAGGACGGGGAAGTTGTCGCAAGGGAGTACCTCCGGACCGCCGGCAGGCCCCTGGAGGCCGTCCGGGACGGGCTCAGGAGGGTGAGGGACACCCTCGGGGGGGAGCCGGAGGTATTGGGTGTAGCCACCACGGGCAGCGGCCGGTACATGACCGGAGATTTCGTCGGGGCCGACACGGTCAGAAACGAGATAAGCGCCCAGGCCCGGGCCGCCCTGCACATCGATCCCTCGGTTGACACCATCTTCGAGATAGGCGGGCAGGACTCCAAGTACATCTTCCTCCGGGAAGGCCGGGTGGCGGACTTCGAGATGAACAAGGTGTGCGCCGCAGGCACCGGCAGTTTCCTTGAGGAACAGGCGGAGAAGCTGGGAATACCCATCAATGATTTCGGCCCCATGGCCCTGGAGTCCCCCGGCCCGGCCCGGCTCGGGGAGAGGTGTACCGTGTTCATGGAGAGTGACGTGGTCAGCCGCCAGTCGGACGGCGTTCCCCTGCGGGACATCGCGGCGGGGCTCTGCGTGTCGGTGGTGAGGAACTACCTTCACCAGGTGGTCGGCAGGAAGGCCGTGGGGAACAGGATCTTCTTCCAGGGGGGCACCGCCTTCAACCAGGGGGTCGTTGCGGCTTTCAACATGGTGCTGGGGGACAGGCGGGTGACGGTTCCGGATCATCATGACGTCACCGGCGCCATCGGGGCGGCCCTGCTCGTCAGGGACATGAAGCCCGAAAAATCGTCATTCCGGGGGTTTGCCCTGGCGGAGGAGACCTGGAGCCAGGACAGCTTCATCTGCCGTTCCTGTTCCAACAACTGCGAAATCCACAGGGTCACCCTGCAGGACGGCAGAAAGCTCTTCTACGGAGGTCGGTGCGAAAAGTACGAAACGGGCAGTCTCCAGACGAGGCCCGGGGGCGAAAACCTGTTCCCCCTGCGGGAAAAACTTCTGAGGGAGTTCGCCGGGGAATCGGAACCGGAATCCGACGGCCCTGTGATCGGTATCCCCGAGGCCCTGTGGTTCTGGGAACTCTACCCGTTCTTCGGCACCTTCTTCCGGGAACTGGGCTGCCGGGTGACCACCAGCGGCCCCTCAGGCCCGGAGGTCGTCCACCGGGGGGTGGAGAGCACCGCGGCGGAAACCTGCTTTCCGGTGAAGATCGCCCACGGGCACACCGCCAGGCTGCTGGAGAAGGGGGTTGATTTCCTCTTCCTGCCCAGCATCCTCCGGAGCGCGCCGCCGGTCGGGGATTTCACCGAGAGTTACAACTGCCCCTTCGTAGAGGCGTCACCGTACATGCTGGACGCCGGGCTCTCCCTGAAGGAGCGGAAAAGCCCGGTCATTCTGCGGCCGGTGCTGGATTTCAGCCTTCCAGGGGAACAGTGGATGGAGCCCCTGGTGGAGACGGCCCTGCGGCTCGGTTTCGGCAGGAATGCCGCGGTCCGGGCGGCCCGGAAGGCGGTTTCCGCCCGGAACAGGTTCGCCGAGGCGCTCAGAAGCCAGGGTGACAAGGCACTGGAGAACATCCGGGGTCGGCGGGCCTTCGTGGTGGTGAGCAGGCCCTACAACGGAAACGATCCCATGGTGAACACCGATCTGCCCAATAAGCTTGCCAGGCTCGGCGCCCTGGTGATTCCCATGGATTTTCTGAGGCTTCCCATGGAGAAGGTATGGAAGAAGCACCGGAATATGTACTGGACCTACGGGCAGCGGATCATAGCGGCGGCGGAGATGGTGAAGAGCGACCCCCGTCTCAATGCGGTGTACATCTCCAATTTCGGCTGCGGCCCCGACAGCTTCATCGAGCATATCTTCTCTGAGACCATGGGCGACAAACCATACCTTGTGATAGAGATAGACGAACATGCGGCGGACACCGGAGTCATAACCCGCTGTGAAGCATTCCTGGATTCCCTTGAGGCCCCCGGGAAGCCGGCTCCGGAGGCCCGGGACGAAGCCGAGCCCCAGGCCGACCTCACCGGCAGGACCCTTTGGATTCCCTACCTGAGCGACGCAAGCCACCTGGCGGCGGCGGTGGCCCGGAACGCCGGCCTCGACGCCCGGGTAATACCGCCGACCACCAGCGCCTCCGTGGCCCTGGGCAGGGGAGTCACCAGCGGAAGGGAGTGTTACCCGGCCATCATCACCTCCGGTGGAATGATGGAGATACTGGCCTCCAACCCTCCGGAAAAGACCGCCTTTTTCATGGGCACCGCCAGCGGTCCGTGCCGGTTCGGCCAGTACTGCGAATACCACCGGATGATCCTCAGAAGGCTGGGGCACGGAAGCGTACCCATTATAACCTCCAGCAGCAGTGACGGATACGCCACGGTGGAGGGTCTCTCCACCTTTCGTCGGCAGAAGACCCTCTTCCAGGGGGTCGCCCTGGTGGACAACCTCTGCCGGGCCCTGTACAGGGTACGCCCCTACGAGACGAACCCGGGGGAGACCGACCGGGTTTACCGGGAACAGATCGATTCGATATGTGCCGTAGCCGAGAGAGGCGGGAGCCTGGGCAGGGCTGCGAGGCGCGCAGCCCGTGCGTTTGCCGGAATTCCGCGCCGGAATGTTCCAAGGAGGCCCAGGGTGGCCGTCTTCGGAGAGATCTACATCCGGAACGACCCCTACGCCAACGACAACACCAACCTGCGGATCGAGGAGCTGGGGGCGGAGGTGGTGTACAGCCCGGTGACGGAATGGCTGGACTTCGTGAATCTGAGTTATGTAGAGAAGTCCAGGAAGCTGGGAAGAAAAGGCAAGGTCCTGGCCGGCATGATGAAGTCCGGAGTGATGGCCATGATGAGGCACCCGGTGGACGCCCCCTTCCGGGAACTCCTGTCGGACACCCCCCACGCCGAAGCGGCGGCGATACTGAAGTTCGCCCGTCCCTACATGCCGGAGAACATCGGGGGCGAGGCGATTCTCTGCATCGGAGCCCCGTTGGCGCTCATGAGCAGAGGGGGCATCCAGGGCGCGGTGAATGTGCTGCCCTTCGGGTGCCTTCCCGGGACGGTGGTCTCGGCGGTCTCCCGGAGGCTGAGAAGGGACAGGCCCGATCTGCCCTGGCTGAACCTCGCCTTCGACGGCCAGGAGGATTGCGACAACTCCTCGAGACTGGAGGCCTTCATCTTCCAGGTGAAAAAGTACGCGGAGAAGAAGGGAGACAGCGATGCAACCGATTCTTGATTCTCTCCTGGAATACCTTGCGCTGAGCCCCACATCGGCCCACACCGGTTCCCGGAGCGCGGAGATGCTGGAGAAGGAAGGCTTTTCCAGGCTGGAGCCCGGAGATCCATGGAAAACCGCCCCCGGCGGCAGGTACTACACGATGTATTCCCCCGCGACCCTGGCGGCCTTCATCGTGGGGAAAAGACCCCCGGCGGAGTCCGGCTTCCGGATAACCGGCGCCCACACCGACGCTCCGGGGCTTTTTCTGAAGAGCGAACCCTATTCCTACAAGGAGGGGCTGGGCACCCTGGGGATAGAGGTTTACGGAGGCCCTCTGCTGAACACCTGGTTCGACAGGGACCTGGGGCTTGCGGGCAAGGCGGTCGGAAGCGACGGAACCGTGGCCCTGTACTCCATCAAGGAGCCTATCCTGAGGATCCTGTCTCCGGCGATCCACCTGAACCGGGATGTGAACCGGAAAGGGTTCAAGGCCAACCCCGAGACCGAAATCCATCCCGTGTTCTCCACGGTGGACGAGTATCCCGCCCTCAGGTCCCTGGTGGCCGAGGCCGCAGGTATGAAGGCCGGGAAAATGGCATTCTTCTCGGGGGAGCTGGTGAGCCTCGAGAAACCGGTGCTGGCGGGAATCAACCGGGAGTTTCTGGTGGCCTCCAGGATAGACGACATAGCCAGTTGCCATGCGGCGCTGCACGCCCTTTTCCGGGTGCGGTCCCCGGAGTCAACGGCGGTGGTGGTTCTCTTCGACAACGAGGAGGTGGGCAGCAGGACCACCGCCGGAGCGGCCGGCCCCTTCCTGGAAACGCTGCTGGAGAGGCTGAGCGGCGGACGGGAGGAGTACTTCCGGGCGGTCGCCCGGAGCTTCATGGTCAGTGCGGACTGTGCCCACGCCGTGCATCCGGACTGGGCGGACAAGCACAGCTCGCAGTCCAGGCCCAGGCTGAACGGCGGCCCGGCGGTGAAGAGGAGCGCCATGCAGAACTACGCCACCGGGATCGAGACCGGGGCATACTTCTTCCGTTGCGCGGAGAGGGCCGGTGTGACCCTGCAGGAGTTCACCGGGAGAACCGACGCACAGGCGGGAAGCACCATAGGTCCCATAACCGCCACCCGCACCGGGATTCCAACGGTGGACGTGGGCAACCCGATGCTGGCCATGCACTCCATCCGGGAGACCAGCGGCGCCCTGGATCACGAGAAGATGATTCTGTGCATGGTGGAGCACATGGCGTAGAAGATTCCGGGTTATTCATTGACACATCGGCGGGGTTTTCGTTTTACCCTCGGGCACCCGGCACTTGACGGGTCTTCCGCAACCCGTTAGAATCGCGTGCTGAACAACGATGTTCAGCACGGTCTGGCCCTCGTTGAGGGTGCTGTTTTTGCACTTTAGGAGAGAAATGAACATCTACGTAGGAAACCTGTCGTACGACATGACCGAAAAGCAGCTTGAAGACCTTTTTGCCGAGTTCGGCGAGGTCACGAGCGCGAGAATCATCACCGACAGGGACACCGGAAGAGCCAAGGGCTTCGGTTTTGTTGAAATGGCCGACCAGGCCGCAGCCGAGTCCGCCATCAGCGCCCTGGACGGCCGCGAAGTCGCCGGCCGCGACATCAGGGTGAACGAAGCCCGTCCCCGGGAGGAGCGCCCCCGGAACGCCGCCGGACCGAGAAGGCCCCGTTTCTAAAACGCCCTCAAAAAGCCCCGAAGGCCAAGCCTTCGGGGCTTTTTTCGTTCGCCGCAGGTGTTGTCTCCGGGAGAAGCCGTCCCGACAGACCGGGCGTCGCCCCGGGCGATTCCTTTACGGATTTCCCCGGCCGTTTTCCGCGGAGGCTATCGGATCTCGATCCTACGGAACGCCAGGAATCCCAGGAAGGCTGTCACCGCGGCCCATGCCAGGGGATAGAGGAATTCGCCGGCGGAAACGGAACCGGCGTAACCCATCAGGGCCAGTAACTCGTCTATGCCGGTCTTCGCCGGAAGGAGCCCCGCCATTATAGCCCTGTAGCCGCGGTCTATGGGGAACAGGGCGGTGACCACCGCAGCCACCTTGCAGACCCCCGATTCGCCCACCTCCGGCAGGACTTTCCCGAGTTCCACGATACTGCCCATGGTGGCGCTGATTCCGCCCAGAACGAAGGAGAGCAGCATTGCCGGGATTCTCCCCAGCACCAGGGAGAGGGCGGTGACCGCCGCCCATGTCACGGATATCCATACCGGCATGGCCGCCACGGCCATCAACAGGTTGCCGGGGGAGAAGGGGAAGTACAGCCTGACAACCAGAGCCGTACTGAAGAAGAACAGGTAGCCGAAGGCGGTGCACAGGGCCAGGGGGGCCAGGGTTGTGGAGAGGTAGAGGCTTCTGCGGGACTGAGGCAGACCGGCCCAGAGGGAAAGCCTGCCCGAGGCTATCTCGTCCGGCAGGACGCCGGCACCCATGATGATGGTGAGGCCGATGAGTATGGCGGCCAGCATGGGCCCGGCGGTGGCCAGGGCCATCCAGGCCTTGCCTTCCGGGCCCACCATGGGCTGGGTATCCTCCCCGGCCTCGCGGTGGAACTTGTCAACGGCTCCGGCGGAACTGGACACGCCCCACCAGAACAGGAGCATGAACACCGCGAACAGCACAAGGGCCAGTGTGATGAGCTTTCTTCGAAGCAGGTGCTCAAGGGCGTTGAGAAACATTGTCCGCCGCCCCTTCCGTTACCCTCATGAAGACGTCCTCCAGTGTTTCCCTTTTAAGGGCGATGGATGAGAAGGGCACGCCGGTGGCCGCTGCGGCTGCGGCCAGGAGGCTGATGGAGCCCTCTCCCTTCAGGGCCGCCGTGACTCCGCCCTGTTCCGTTCTGCAGGCGTAGCCGCCGGCGGCGAGGGCCTCGGCCATCCGTCCGGGTTCCGGGGTCAGTATCTCCGCGGCCCCGGTGAACCTTGACAGGTTTTCCAGGCTGTCGCCGGCCACCAGCCTTCCACGGTTGAGAAATGCGGCGTGGCTGCACACCTGTTCCACCTCGCCCAGCAGGTGGGAGCATAGGAGGATGGTGGCGCCGCCGGCCGCCAGGGCGGAGATGGTTCTGCGAATCAGGATTCTGCCCCCGGGGTCAAGGCCCGCGGAGGGCTCGTCCAGGATAACCATGGAGGGCGAACCGGAGACGGCAAGGGCCAGGGCCAGCCTCTGGCTCTGCCCCTTGGACATCTTCCCGAAGGCCCTCTTCAGCAGATCGCCGCACTGGAGTTCCTCGGCCCTCCTGACGAACTCGGACAGCCCGGACTCCCGGCGGATTCTCTCCAGGTGCCGGAATACGTCCAAGGGGGTGGCCCATTCGGGAAATCGCACCCTCTCCGGCAGGTAGCGCACATTCCTCCTGGCCCTGTGGTTTTCCGCATCCATCCCGCGGATCATGGCCCTGCCGCCGTCCCTGAAGGCGAGCCCAAGAATGATTCTTATCATGGTGGTCTTGCCGGCGCCGTTCTCTCCCAGCACCGCCATGGCGCTTCCCTCGGGGACCGACAGGCTGACCTCATCCAGGGCTCTGACTCTGCCGTAGCGTTTGGAGACCCCCTCGAGAGTTATGGCGCTTTCCATCAGTAGGACATCACCACCAGCCGGTCGCCGGTCGTCACCATGCCCGCAGGGGCTCCGGGCAACTCCAGGCTGTCCACGAGGGAGAACCAGTCCGGTTTACAGGAGTAGAGGGTGCAGCCACCGGACCGGGCGGCTGAGAGGATGAACAGGATCGTCCGGTTCCGGCTCGCCTCCAGGCAGACCGGGTTCCCCGGCACGGTGACGGTGCCAAGGATGCTCAGGGCGGGGAAGAGGGAGTCTATCACCGACACGGTGCCGAAGGAGTCGTCGCGGCCCGGATGGGCGGCGAACATGAAGCCCAGCCAATCGGATCTCTCTATGTCCGACGAACGGGGGAGGGGGACCAGCCTTCCCGGGGAGGCGCTGCACGGTTGTACGTAAGCCTTGCCGGAGGCGTCGTTGGTGGCCACCAGCAGGGTGTCCGGGAAGCCGGTGTTCATCCCCGTGACCGTGGGGGTGAGATCGTAGATCCAGTTCCATTGGATGGCGTTGCTCCGGGTGTTCAGGCCGTACACCCTCTTCTGCATGGGAGAGGACACGAAGAGGTGTAGACCGTCCTTCGAGGGCGTGATCGTGGCGGGGGCCGGAATCGAGCCTATATCGTCCATTATTTCCCCGGTAGAGGCATTTATCTCGAGGATGTTGCCCAGGGCGCCCACCAGGTAGATGGAGTTCTTCCATTCCACGTAGGCCATGGAACCGTACCCGGAGCCGCTGCCGGGGCCGACGGTGAAAACCGTGTCCCGGGCCATGGTTTCCGAGTTGAGCCTGTGAAGTTCGCCGGTGCCGGAGGAAACGAAAAACAAGCCCTTGTCTCCGGCGGCGCAGAGGGCCCTGGCCCCTTCCACTCCCGGGATGGTTCCCAACAGTTCCAGGCTCTCCTGGGCGATGACGAAAAACCCCGCCGAAGGGAGTTCCGAGTACTCCGTGAAGTTGCTGCAGCCCGATACCGCAAGGGCGATCGGAACCGCCGATAGAGCGCAGATTGTTTTCCGATTCATGACCGCCTCCGTTCGAACCGGCGCCTGTCCCGTCAGGCGGTGAATATAGGATTATTCCCGGTTCCGTTCCATACCGCCGGAACCGCGTCCGCCGGAAGAATCCCCGGATGCCCGGGAACCGCCGCGGCGGGCCGGTCGGTGTCGGAAGGCGCCGTGGTGGCGGGGAATGGCTCCCCAGCCCAGGAGGGAGGTGTCTGCGCCGGAGGAGGTATTCAGTATAATATGCGGCGGTCGCTCTGTTCAAAACCTGGAGAGATAATGAAAGATTCATTGTGTCTTAGCTGCCTTGCCGCCGCCGTCCTGACGGCGATGGTGTCGTGCTCCATGTCGTCACCCTTCTCCGTGGGCGAACCGGATTCGCTTTTCTCGGAGTTCACCCTGGCGTGGGATCTGGTGGATGCGAACTACTCGTCCTTCATCACCCGTCCCGGCCTGGACTGGGACGCGGTTTTCGCCGCTCGAAGAGACCGGGCCCGCTCCCTGCGGAACAGGGATGAACTGCTGGACCTCGTGGTGGAGATGCTGGCGGAGATCGGGGACGGGCAGGTGTTGCTCGAGAGTTTTTCCGGGGTAGTCAGGCCCTTCCTGTCGGGCCGCTTTGAGAACTACGACCGGGGAGTCTGGCAGGAGTATATGGACCGGTGGGGGTTTCAATACCAGCCGGGCGAGGGCTGTGGATGGGCCTATGCAGACCCGGATACGTCAATTGGATACATTTATCTTTCCCAGGTGCATCCGTTCATGCATTGGGCCGATTTTCTGAGCATGACCGCGCAGCTCATGGACTGCTCCGGCCTGATCCTGGACCTGAGGAGCTGCAGAGGCATAAGCGACTACTGCAACACCCTTTTCATCTCGGGCAGATTCGTGCATCAGGGGGGAGCCGTCGTCTTCCACCGCCGGTTCAGAACCGGCCCCGGACGGTGTGACATGGGGGAGCCGAAACCGGTTTATGCCACCAGGAACGGAAGCTGGCAGTTCAGCGTGCCCATCGCGGTCCTCACCGGTCGGGGCACCGACGGAGCCGGGGAGATAATGGCCCTGATCGCAGCCACCCAGCCCAACGTGGTTCTCATGGGCGACACCACCTTCGGAGCGCCGGACATAGGCATGCCCTTCCTCCTCAACCAGTCGGAGTTCACCCGGATGTGGATTCCCGGTGTCGTCATCTACGACCCGGACATGAACCCCGTTTCCGGGGCGGGGATTCCGCCGGACATTCCGGTGCCTTGCTCCCCTGCGGATTTTCAGGCAGGGGTTGATCCGGTGCTCGAGGCGGCGGTGGAGTACCTCTCCGCTATATAGCCACCGACGCCGACAGCAGGAACAGCCGTGCGGGCGACCAGGCCCTGGGGTTGCCCATCTCTCCGCCCGGGTCGCCGGTACTCCGGAACAGGGCGCCGTCGTAGATCCTGTAGATGTTTCTTCTGTTGAACAGGTTCTGCACCGAGAGTTCCACCTCCGCCTCCAGGCTTCCCAGGGGTATCCTGCGAACCGCCCTGAGGTCGGTCTGCATGGTGAAGGGGTATCTCTCGGAGTTCAGTACCACCGGTTCGCCGCCGTCTGGGGGAATGGTGTAGGGCAGGCCGCTGCCGTAGCTCCAGGTCAGGGAGAGGGTGGAGTTCTCGAAGGGCCTGAATCCCCCGATGGAGGGGCCGTCTCCGGGAAAGCCCGTGAGTTCCAGCGACGCCCCGGCGCTGTGCAACTGGTCCCAGTCCAGGTAGTTGTCCTCGCCGGAGAACAGGTACACCCCCTCCAGGGAGTAGTTGTAGGGGTCGAAGGGAGTGGAGAACCTTCCCTTGGCTATACCCATGCTGTAGGTGAGGTGTCCCGAGAGGGTGCCGCCCCGTCCCCGGGAAAAGGTGACCTCCAGTCCCCGGGCCATGCCGTGGCTGCGGTCGTTCTCGAACCGGTAGTACGCCCCCTCCAGGTGCTGTACGGTGCTGACAAGGCCTGTGATGTCCTTGTAATACAGGGCCAGGGAGAGTTCCGTGCGTTCCGCCGGGGTGAAGCGGACGCCGGCCTCGAAGGCCTGGGTGCGCTCGGCGTCCAGATCCGGATTGCCGGATATGAGCCGTTCCTGGGCGAAGTTGTAGGAACTCTCCAGGAAAAGGTGGCTCAGGGGGGGCATCTGGAAGTAGTGACCGAAGGTGGTGAAGAACACCGAGCGCTCTCCGAAGGGCACGGAAAGCCCTACCCGGGGGCTCAGTTGCCATTTGGGCTCCACCTCCGTCACGGTTCCCGCATCCTGGGAAAGCATGGTGGTGTTGGGATCGAAGCCGTCCAGCCGGAGCCCCGCAGTGGTCACCACCCCCCCGGAGAGCCGGAGGTCTCCCTGGAAGAACCCGGCCATGGAGTAGGGGCGGGCGTCCCAGCGGGTCACATAGACGTTGCCGAATTGCGGGGCGTAAACACTGAACTCGTAAAGGTCGTAGGCGGCGGCGGAGATTCCGGATTTGAACCGGAAGCGGCTGTTTGGGTGGCTTTCCAGGTCGAGCTTCACCGTGTTCACATCCGCCCGGCTGTCCAGCCATACGTTGGGGTGGACGCCGGTGTGGAAGAAGCCCAGTGAGTCCGCCAGCCGCTCCTCGGGCATGTACCGGGTGAACCAGTAGACAGGGGGCATCCCCTCACCCACGAATCCGCCGCCCGGCCGGCGGATTCTCTGCCAGTCCATGAACCTCATGGAGCCGACGGTCAGTCTGAGGGCCGTTACATCACTCATGAGGCGGTTCACCGAGCCGCTGAATCCCACGTTCTCCGAAAACTTCACCGGAAGGGCCAGGTCCTGGCTGCGGCCAAGGTAGGGGACGCCGTTGATGTAGCCCGGAAGGTGGTAAC
>JAKPTG010000073.1 GCA_029571005.1 Candidatus Fermentibacterota bacterium | reverse complement strand
CATTCCCGATAAGGATCGGGCGTCTGGCTCCACCTGTCCCTCCTTCTTGGCGACGGGGGCGGGCAGATGAGGCATGGGGTTGTGTCGTCTCGAATGGTTTCTCCCAGCCTTTGGGCGGTGATTCCTCTGGAAAAACAGTCATGAACTGCTGTTGCACTTCCCTACGGACTGGGGATCGACAAGGCGGATATCCGGACGGTGATCCACCGGGACGTTCCCGGCAGCGTGGAAGCCTACCTGCAGGAATCCGGCCGGGGGGGGAGGGACGGCGCTCCGGCGGAGGCGGTACTGCTCTGGAGTTCCGAGGACCTGGCCCGGCTGGATCAGTCGGGCTCCCCCGGGGCACGGGCCCGCTTCGCCGCCATGCTGGACTGCCTGCCCCCCGGGGGCTGCCGGAGAAGCCGGCTCCTGGCGCTTCTGGGGCGGGATCCGCCGAACTGCTCCGGCTGCGACATCTGCGACGGCGCCGCCGTTCTCCAGGCCCCCGGGGAAGCGGAGACGGTGGATTTCATCAGCCGGAACAGGAGGCGCTTCACCGGGGAGGAGGCGGCCCTGGCCCTCAGCGGTCTGCGGGACTTCAGGACCATAACCCGGGAACTGCAGGGACTCCGGGGCTTCGGCGCCCTCCGGGGTTTCGACGAGAAGGACGCGGCGGAGGCCCTGGGAGAACTGGTCCGGAGGGGACGGATCCGACGGCTCCGACGCTTTCCCTGGAAGGGGAGACTCACCCTGTCCGGTGAGGGCCCTCCATGACCAGGAGGATCTCCTCCGAAAAAAAACGCCGGTCCTATGCACGGAGGAATCTCTTCTGGTAAGATGCCGTCCAATGATAGACACATTTTTTCAGATCGGGGGCTCCCTGGGCATCTTCCTCTACGGGATGAAGCTCATGAGCGAAGGCATCCAGAAATCCTCCGGCGAGAGGCTCAAGAAAGCGCTGAACCTGATGACGGTGAACCGTTTCACCGCCGTCTCCACGGGTCTTCTGGTCACCGCCCTGATCCAGTCCTCCTCCGCCACCACCGTCATGGTGGTGGGTTTCGTCAACGCCGGACTTTTTTCCCTCACCCAGGCCGTGGGGGTCATCCTGGGGGCCAACATCGGCACCACCATGACGGGCTGGATCGTGGCGGTGGTGGGCTTCCAGTTCGACATATCCGCGGTGGCCATGCCCGCCCTGGCGGTCTCCATCCCTTTCCTGTTCGTGTCCAAATGGGGAAAGCAGCACTTCGGCGAGTTTCTTCTGGGCTTCGGCCTCCTTTTCCTGGGTCTGATGCTGCTGAAGGACTCGGTGCCCGACATCGGGGACAGGCCGGAGATGCTGGAGTTTCTGCGGCACTACACCGGAAAGGGGCTTTTCAGCTTTCTCCTCTTCGTCCTCACCGGGACGATCGTCACGATCCTCATCCAGTCCTCCAGCGCCGCCATGGCCATAACTCTGACCATGGCCTACACCGGCTGGATCGACTTCCCCACCGCCGCCTGTCTCGTTCTGGGGGAGAACATCGGGACCACCATCACCGCTTACCTGGCCTCGCTGAACGCCAACGTCAACGCCCGGCGGGCGGCCCGGGCCCATACCCTGTTCAACCTCATCGGCGTCCTCTGGATGGCCCTGCTGTTCCGCCCCTTCCTGGACCTGGTCCGGCTCATCATTCCCGAAACCCCCGGGAACGAGGGAGTGATCATCGCCACGCGCCTCGCCCTTTTCCATTCGCTGTTCAATATAACCAACACCATCTTCTTTCTGCCCTTCCTCCGCCCCTTCACCCGGCTGGTGACCTTCCTGGTCAAGGCCAGGCCCGGCGAGGATACCGAGAGGTATCGCTTCGCCTACTCCGAGCAGGGGATACGTCAATCCCCGGAGGTGAACATCTTCAAAGCCGAAATCGAGCTGAAAAAGATGGCCATCGTCAAGGAGGAGGCCTTCCTGCGCTCCATCCAGGCGATCCTGGCGGAACCCCGGGAGGTCCGGGGACACATCGAGGCGGCCATGTCCCGGGTCTCCCTCGTGGGGGTCATGCACGAGGAGATCTCCCGCTTTCTGGTCCACTGCTCCCGGGCCAACGCGCCCCGAAAGAGCCTGGAGCGCATCAACCTCCTGATCCGGATCTCCAACGAAATCGACAACATCGGGGAATCCTGCCGGAAACTGACTATCTGCGCCCACCGGAAAGCGGAAGACGACATCGATTTCGACTCCGCGGGGAACGAGCAGATCCGAAGCTACGCGGAACTGGTGAAGAAGTTTCTCGACTTCAACCACCAGCATCTGGGGAAGGTCCTCTCCGCCCGGGAACTG
>JAKPTG010000061.1 GCA_029571005.1 Candidatus Fermentibacterota bacterium | reverse complement strand
CAGTTCGGAGGAGATTCACGGCTACCGGTGTCAGGAGGTTTCTCCCAACGGGTATTTCATTGACAGGGAAAACTACAGCCCGTTCATCAGCAACCTCTGGGAGGGCCTGGCGGTTCCGTACACCGTTCTTCGCGTGAGGGGGTTCTGAGATGAAAGCGATTCCCCCGCCTTGCAGACATGCTGGACGACGCCCGGGAGGAGGTTCTCGCGCACACACGCCTTCCCCTGGAACATTGGCGCAAGACCCGCACGAACAATCCGATGGAAAACCTGAACGCTCAGATCAAGCGGCGGAGTCACGTAGTGGGAATCTTCCCAAAACACGGCTTCTTCAGGATCGCCCCGGCGGAAGAGGGAGTTCCCATGACCGTGTCGGTCTTCGACCTTGCCGGCCGCATGGTCTGGAACGGGGCTTCCTCATCGGGCGACGTGCTCTGGAACAAATGCACCACCACGGGAACGCCGGTTCCCACAGGTATCTACCTTCTTCTTATCGAAAGCGACGGGCTTGACCCCGTCACATCGAAGATAGTGGTCAGGTAGAACCGGGAAGAGAAGGCGGCGCGCCCGACGGCAGGCCGGACAGGGCCCGCTTCCGGGCGTGCCGCAGGAACAGGATGCCGGCGGCCAGGAAGAAAGCGGCGGACATGGCGAAATTGGCGGTGTAGCCGAAGGTCTGCATAATCACACTGCCCAGCGCCGGGGATATGAAGCCTCTGAAGGCCGATGCCGTTACGTGAAACCCCTGGTATGTGGCGACCTTCCCCTCCGGAGCGAAGTGCATGCTGCTCATGCTCCACGAAATATGGATCCCCGCCATTGCGGTGGTGTACACCATCCATGCGCCGTAGAACAGAGGAACCCCCAGACCCGGCGTCAGGCTTGAAGCCGCCAGAAGAAGCGGGTAGCCCGCCAGAAGCATGCACATGTGTCCGGTGAACCTGAAGGGCCTGATCCTCTCCAGGCCGGCCCCCAGCAGAGGGCCCAGGAACACCAGCCCCACCTGCCCCAGCACCCCCTTGGCGGTGGCGTACTGTTCGTAGCTCAGGTGGAGCACGTCCCGGGCGAAGAAGGGAATCGCCGGCTGTATCCCCAGGAAGCCGAAGCCGTAAAGCATGAAGAACGCCTCGAAGAGGACGAACTCCCGGTCCGCTCTGAAGACGGCGACAAGGCCCCGGAACATCTCCCGCACCGATACCGAGGGGGTTTCCCCGTCGTTCTTCAGCCCCCTGACCATCATGGCGAAGCATAAAGCCTGCCCGGCGCCGAAGATCCCCTGAGCCAGGAACAGCCAGCGGTAGAGGGAAAAGTCCGCGTCCAGCAGGACACCCACCAGGATGCTGGCGGGAAGGCTCACGAGGTTGAAGACACTCATGCCCCAGCCGAAGAGAACACCCCGGTTCCCCCGGCGGTACCGGTGCCTCAGGGCGGCGTTGGTGCCCGGGATCACCACGCTGTTGGAGGCGAAGAAAAGGAAAAGGAGAAGCAGCATGGTGTTCACGCTGGAGGAGAACGCCATCAGGGCCACCGCCAGCCGCATGACCGTCCCGAGCATCATGGCCCGGAAGTGGCTGTTGGTGCTGTCCAGCCAGTGGCTGGCGAGAACGCTGAAGAGATTGCTCACCGGCCATATCATGGCCAGCGCCGTTATCTGGGCCACCGAGCCGCCGAGCCCGTTGCCGGCGATGTAGTCGTGGTTCAGAACGACTCCGGAAGCCACCGCCCCCAGGGCCTGGGCCGCCAGGTGAAGCTTCAGGGCGCTTCTCTCACCGGGCTTCAGGGGAACCCTGAAAAGCCTGCCCAGGCGCCCCGCAGGCCATTCACGGAACACCGTCAGGCCTCCTTCAGAACGCCAGCCTTCCTCAGGTAGGCCACCACCTTCTCCACCGACTCCTCGGGGGTTTCCAGGTGGGTGTCAAGCGTAAGCTCCGGGTGTTCCGGCGCCTCGTAGGGGGCGTCTATGCCGGTGAACTCCTTGATGATTCCGGCCCGGGCCTTCTTGTAGAGCCCCTTGGGGTCCCTCTCCTCCGCCACCTCCAGGGGAACGTGGACGAAGACCTCCACGAAGTCTCCGGGGGCCTGGATGC
>JAKPTG010000051.1 GCA_029571005.1 Candidatus Fermentibacterota bacterium | reverse complement strand
GGTTGCGGAGCTGCGGGGGAAGGGCATAGAAACCCTCGTTGACGGTGCGCACGGCCCGGGCATGGTTCCCCTCGACATGGGCGCCCTGGGTGCGGCCTTCTACACCGGCAACTTCCATAAGTGGCTGTGTTCGCCGAAGGTCTGCGCTATGCTGTACGTCCGCCCCGACATGCAGAAGAGGATACACCCCCTCGCCACGAGCCACCTGCCGTGCGATTTCGACAGCGGTCAGACTCCCTTTCGAATCGAGTTCCAGTGGAGCGGGACACCGGATCCGACAGCGGCGCTGTCCGTCCCGCGGGCGGGGGAGCACCTGGCCTCGCTGCTCCCCGGGGGGCTTCCGGCGGTGATGCAGGCCAACCGCGCCCTGGCGCTCCGGGCCAGGAGGCTGATCTGCGATTCGCTCGGCGTGGAACCGCCCTGCCCCGACTCAATGGTCGGGGCGATGGCATCCTTCGAGCTGCCCTGGATCGATCCCCCGGACCCTCCCATGCCGGACTGGGTCTGGATGGACCCGCTCCAGCGCAGGCTGCTCAAGGAGTTCCGGACGGAGGTTCCCGTGTCTTACATCAGGCGGGAGAGGCTCAGGCTCCTGAGGATCTCGGCCCAGTTGTACAACGACATCTCCCAGTATGAATACCTGGCTGAAAGCCTCAGGCGCATACTCTGACGGCCCGCCGGTACGGATGGTTCATGCTCGTGTATTCCGGTTCATGCCGTCTTCCTTGAGTGAATGACCCGGGAATATACGATTCCCGGTTGTTGACCGGAGCGCAACCTTTCTGGTGGCGAACGGCAGAAGATAGCTCTTGTTCGTATAATGCCAAAAGAACTCCGATATTATTGCTGGATGAAGCAACCAATGCGCTTGATGCAATGAGCGAGAAGAAAGCAGGGATAGTACTTGAAGAATTGATGAGAGGAAAAACCAGGACTATAATCACCAATGGCAGGAAAACACTGAGTTCCGGCAGGGAAATTTACCTGAGAAAATGCAACAGCGCAGCGCAGAAAAATGACAGTAATTAGGAATACATGAATAAATCAACATATGTATTGGTGGCGGCTATAGCAGCTTTATCCGTGCTGCATGTGGCCAGTTTTGGATTCTGTCTTCAAGACGATACTTACATAGGGCTAAGGTACTCAAGGAACTTCTCATCGGGAGAGGGATTTGTCTACAACTCAGGTGAGAGAGTCGAAGGATACACGAATTTTCTCTGGATCGTCATTGGTACTGTTCCCTTCCTTCTTGAGATCAATCCAATAGTATATATAAGAATAATAGGAATGTTAACTGCTATACTTGCCACTATAGCCTCTGGAAAGCTGGCATTTGTAGTATCTGGTAAGTCGAGATTTGCTTTCGTTTTTGGGTCGTTTATTTTCGCCTGCATTCCTTTTGCCATGGGTGAGGCAGCAATGGGGTTAGAAACCCTTCTTTTCCTCTTCTTTGTTCTTTACGCCTTTTCAAGCTACATAGCAGAGATTCAGGATTCTGGAAGAAGGGGCGGCTATTCCGGCCTTTTGCTTGCCCTGGCGTATTTGACCAGACCTGAGGGTTTGGCTGTTGTATTGCTGCCGGCTACAGTTGATCTGCTCAGATGGCTTCGGATGAAGAACCGAAAATGGACGGGAAGGCAACTCTTAGAGAGAGAGAGAGAGAGAGAGAGAGATGGTCAGTCTTTGGACTCATTGCATTATCACATATTATATTTAGAATAATATATTATGATGATATAGTGCCCAATACATACCATGCAAAGGTAGGTGGAGGGATAGCCTCACTTGATAGAGGTATCTGGTATCTTAAGCAATACACATCAGACGCAATACCGCTTATTACTGCAGCAGTATTTAGCATTATACTACTCTTAAGAAAGGGCAGCGAACTTCAGAGAAAAGTTGCTTTCATTGCTATTTTGTTTCTCGTAGTCAACTTATCCTATGTAGTTTATATAGGGGGAGATTTTAAACCAACACACAGGTTCTTTGTGCTTCCTTCAGGTATCATGGCTGGTATTGCGGGAGCTGGATTGTCATATGCACTTACCTTGTTCAAACGAAGAAGTGCACAAGTATTCATCATTGCTTTCCTGATACTTTCTGCTGCACAACTCCTTATAAGCGGTAGCAGTGTAAGGCAATTTGCCGCATGGCGCAGATCGGTTCTTCCGGTTCATGTTGAGGCTGGAAGATGGCTGGCGGCGAATTATCCGGACTCGACATTGATTGCCACCGGCAATGCAGGCGTGATACCATTCGAGTCAGGTCTTCCGTGTATCGACATGCACGGTCTGTGCGACCGTCAGATCGCTTCAAGGCCGATTGCAGAAATGGGAATGGGGCTGCCGGGTCACGAGAAAGGTGATGGTCTCTACGTCCTGAGCCGTCGGCCCGACATAATCCTCTTCATGAAAATGAGATTTACCGACTATCCAGCTACCGAAAGTGATGTGGCCGGTAATTTGTTCGGGTTAAGTGAGTTCGAAATCTGGGGGAATCCGGTGTTCCATCAGAATTACCATCTGAAAACGGCACAGTTAGGTTCCAAGTATTTCAATTATTACGAAAAAATATAGGCATATCTTTCGTTCCAGGTCTTAGAGTATACGTTGCTGAATCAACTCTCTCTGTTCGTGCTATGAAAGGGGGGAGGGCTGCTGCCTTGACAGGAGCGCGGCGCCCGCCAGATAATTCTGAGCATTCTTTTCAAGGTCTTGTTCTTTTCCGCGGGGTGAAGCAGTGCGGCGTCTCCTGCTTATCGCATGGATCCTTGTGCTGTCCGGCTGTGGCCGGAAGCCCTTCGGCAACATCATCCTGATCATCGTGGACACTGTGAGGGCCGATCACCTCGGATGCTACGGCTACCACCGGGACACCACCCCCTGCATAGACAGTCTGGCCTCCCGGGGGGTGCGCTACACCAGGGTGACCGCGGGGGAGCCCTGGACTCTTCCCTCCATGGCCACGATCTTTACCGGTCTTCTTCCCCTGGAACACAATGCCCGAAGGCGGGGGGATTCGTACTTCGGCATCGATCCGGAGGCCGTCACCCTGACCGAGAGCCTGGGCGAAGCCGGCTACCGGACGGCAGCTTTCTTCAATGTCGTTTTCATGAACCAGGACTTTGGCTTCCACCAGGGTTTCCATCATTTCGACTGCGTGGCGTCCCTGGGAAGCGGCAGCGACAGGAACGCGGTCCAGACGGTGGATGCGGTGCTGGAATGGCTCGATTCCCGGGGTGCTTCCGGGGACGGGCTGTTCCTGGCCGTCCATTTCTACGATCCCCACCTGACCTACTCCCCGCCGGACTCCTTCGCCGACCTCTGGAGAAATCCCCGGTACTCGGGCCCGTTCGACGAGAACTGGGGCCGGAGGGAGGCCGTGGTGAACGTGAACCGTGGGGTCACACACATATCCGAGGAGGACCTTTTCAATCTCGAAGCCCTGTACGACGGGGAATTGGCCTACACCGACAGCCAGATCGGAAGGCTCCTGTCGGGTCTCCGTCAGCGGGGACTCACCGGCAACGCCCTGGTGATCCTGGTGGCCGACCACGGGGAGGAGTTCCAGGACCACGGAAAACTGGGCCACGCCCACACGCTCTTCGAGGAGCTGCTTCACGTCCCACTGGTCATATCGGGCCCGGGATTCGGGGAGGGCGTGGTGGACAACTCCAACCTGAGCCAGGCGGACATCATGCCCACGGTGCTGGAATGGGCGGGGGTGCCGGTGCCGGAGGGTCTTTTCGGGGTCAGCCTTCTTTCAGGCGGCCCCCCGGCGGACCGGGCTGTGCCATCGGGGATGAGCCTGTCCCAGAGGTACGCGGTCACCGCGCGAAGGGGCGACCTGAAAGTTCATCTGGTGAACGGCGGCGAATCGGAATTCATGTTCGACCTGGCAGACGATCCAGGGGAGCACAGCGCAGTCACCCCGGTGGACAGTTCCCTGGCGGAGGCAGCCAGGTTCTACCTGGCCACGCCTCCGCTTTATGATCCCGCGCCGGTGATGGTGGAAAACACCTTTCTCGACGCGCTGAGGAATCTGGGCTACATCTGAGCCTCGGCCGGAGTCACGGCCCGCCGGAGGGTAATGACTTCCCGCACAAGATCGGATGATCGAATGATCAGTCTCCTGCCTTCGGGGTGACAGGGTCACGATTCGGCATCAGTCGGGGCTTCTCCTCCATATCTGATTGGTTCCGAAATCGCAGACATAGACGAACCGTTCGAGAAAGCCGCTGTCCTTGAATACCGACGAAACTCCCCATTCGATGAAGTAATCCACTCCCCTGTCGGCCAGATAGTCCCCGATATGGCCGTAATCAACGAAGTAGAGTTCGGTGTTCACCTTCCCGTCGGTATTGATCGTCCTGTCATGGAAATAACCGAGTACGCCGGATTGACCGGCTCCAACCCACACCGAATCCGGAACGTTGGCTTTCACCCATCCCCAGTGGTAGCGGTACGTGGGATCGCGATCCGTGAAGTAGGTGTAGCCTCCGAGTACCATCGTGAAGAGGAGCCATGGAGATCGGGTTCGCCGACAGGGGACGGTTCGGGAGCCTTCCCCTTCCGAACTTGACAAAGAGACCCCCGGCTGTAAGGTTGCTGTTCTGTAACCGTTCTAAGGGGGATCGGAGTATTCATGGGCAGTCCCAGCGCCTTCAGGAACATAGGCATCTTCGCCCACATTGACGCAGGCAAGACCACCGTCACCGAGCGTATCCTCTATTTCACGGGGAAAACCCACCGGATGGGGGACGTTGACTACGGCACCGCGGTGATGGACTGGATGCCCCAGGAACGGGAGCGGGGGATAACCATCGTCTCCGCCGCCACCACCTGTTTCTGGAAAGAAACGATGATAAACATCATAGACACCCCCGGGCATGTGGACTTCACCGCAGAGGTGGAACGGTCCCTCCGGGTTCTGGACGGAGGGGTGGCGGTGTTCTGTGCCGTGGGCGGGGTGGAACCCCAGACCGAGACGGTATGGCGGCAGGCCACCAGGTACAAGGTTCCGTCCCTGGCCTTCGTGAACAAGATGGACCGCCAGGGGGCCGACTTTTCAGGGGTGCTCCAGATGATGCGGGACATGCTCGGCGTTACTCCCCTCCCGGTGTCCCTCCCCATCGGAAGCGGCCAGTCGTTCCGTGGGATCGTTGATGTAATCCGGGGAAAGGCCCTCTACCTCGATCAGGAATCCCCGGACGACGACATCCGGGAGGAGGAGATTCCGGAAGAGATGGCCGCCGAGGCGGAGGCGGCCCTGGAAAGGCTCAGGGAGGCGACGGCGGACCTCAGTGAAGAGGCCATGGAGCTTTATTTCTCCGGGGGCCTCGACCCGGACCGGCTCGTTTCCCTCATCCGTAAAGGCACCCTGGAGAGGCGGTTCGTTCCGGTGCTCTGCGGCGCCGCCCTCAGGAACATAGGGATCCGGAGGCTTCTCGACGCCATCGTGAACTGGCTTCCCGCGCCGGAGGAGCTGCCGCCGGTCTCCGGCTCCGGCGACGGCCCCAAGGAGCGGGCGAGGAGTTCCGAAGCCCCCTTCACCGCATTGGTCTTCAAGATTCAGACGGACCCCCACCTGGGGAGGCTGGCCTACCTTCGGGTGTACTCCGGAAGCGCTTCCGACGGTCAGGCGGTGCTGAACAACAGGACCGGGAAGAAGGAGAGGCTGATGCGGCTGGTGCGGATGCACGCGGACAAGCGCGAACACCTGGACCGCGTGGCCGCGGGGGACATCGCGGCGGCGGGGCTGAAGGACGCCGCCACCGGTGACACCCTGACCGCCACGGGCAGCCCCATCGTCCTGGAATCAATAGAGTTCGCGGAGCCGGTGATGCAGATGGCCATCGAGCCCGTTGGCGCCAAGGACGACAAGCTTCTGGAGGAGGCCCTGGCGGAGATGACCAGCGAGGACCCGAGCCTCAGGGTGGGGGTGGACCGGGACACCGGCCAGAACCTGATCATGGGCATGGGAGAATTGCACCTCGAGATCGTGGTGGACCGGTTGAAGAGGGAGAAGAAACTCCAGGTTCTCACCGGAAAGCCTCAGGTCTCCTACCGGGAGGGAGTGTCCAGGGTCGGCCGGGGCGAGGGCTCTTTCGAGAGGCTCATCGCCGGAAGGGGCAATTACGGACATGCGGTTGTCCAGGTGGAGCCTGCGCCGGCGGGTCTCGAGGTACTCTGCGCCCCCCCGGGGTTGCCCGCCTCCTTCGCCGAAGCCGCCAGAACCGGTATCCGCGGCAGCGTGGGAGCCGGCCCGCTGGCGGGGTTCCCGGTGGACGGGGTGCGTATCACCGTGGTTGAGGCCAGAATCCACGAGACGGACTCCACGGACCTGGGCTACGCCTCGGCGGCGGCCGAGGCCCTGCGGGAAGCTCTGAAGGACGGGATGCCGGTTATCAGGGAACCGGTCATGAGCCTGGATGTGATCACCCCGGCGGACTATCTCGGGGAGGTCCTGGGCGACATCAACTCCCGGCGGGGGCAGGTGGACGCCATAGACCAGAGGGGCGATACCAGGAACATCCGGGCCCGGGTTCCCCTGGCGGAACTCTTCGGCTACTCCAGCACCATCCGCAGCCTTACCCAGGGAAGGGCCGGGTTCTCCATGCAGTTCCTGAACTACACCGACACCCCGCCCAACGTGCAGAGGGACATTCTGACCCGGATGGGCATTCTGTCGCGGTGATTCCGGCGCGGCCGCCTGTTTGAGAACGCTTCCCCGGGAGCGGGCCGGTTCCTTTATCGCCTGTCCCGGGCGAACCACCGCCCCCTCGGCCGGCGTCCGGCAGGCACCGGAAACATGCCCCCGCCAGGCCCGATCCGGGCCGGACGCATTGTTTCCAGACCGCGGCTTTCTTCCCGGCTATCCGCTTCCCCGCCTCGCGAGGACGCGGACCGTTTCGAGGAGTATCTCCGTTCCCGTCTGAAGCAGCTCGTCGGGGAACCGGTAATCCCGGCCGTGCAGCGGAGCGGTGTCTTCCCCCGCTCCAAGGCCGAAGAGGACGCCGGGGACTCTTTCGGCGAAGCGGCCGAAGTCTTCGGACCAGGGGAAAGGCCGGTCAAGGACGAGGACCCGCATTCCCAGGTTTCCGGCGGCCCGTTCCACCGCAGCGGTCAGCCCCGCATCGTTCACTGTCGGGGGGAACTCCTCCGCACCTTCCACGGTGACTTCCAGGTCGAAGGCGGCGGCGATTCCCGTAGCAAGGGTCTCGCATCGCCGGTAGAGGCGGTCCGTTTCCCCGGCGTCCAGAGCCCGGATGACGGCCATCACCACCGCCTCGTCCGGGGAAGTTCCGAATGCCCTGGCGCCGAGGCCGGCATGCACCACCGTAACCTTGCCGAACTGGTTAAGTCCCGTGGAGAACTGGGGTACGGCGCTGAAGGTCTGTATGATCTGGGCCATGGCCATCGCCGGGTTGTTCCCCTTATGCGGCTCTCCCGCGTGGGACCTCGTCCCCCTCAGCCGTACCGTGATCCCCGTCGAGGCCGCGGCGAACACCCCGGCCTTCAGAAGAATCCGTCCCATGGGGAATCCGGGGATGTTGTGGAGGGCCACCGCCATGTCGGGCATGACGGCGGCGAAGCGCCGGTCGGCAAGAACGAGCGCCGCACCGGCTCCGGTCTCCTCCGCAGGCTGGAATAGCACCAGGACCGAACCCCTTTCCGGCGGGGAGGAGCCGAGCCGCTCGGCGAGGCCGGCCGCTATGGCCATGTGTCCGTCGTGACCGCAGCCGTGGTAGGCGCCGGGGCCGTCCGGCCTCGGAAGAGCGTCCAGTTCGCATCTGACCATGATTACGGGGCCGGGCCTTCCCCCCCCGTACAGGGCCGCGATGCCGTGGCCCGCGATGTCGGGAATCAGCCGCGAAGGTCCCGTGGTCTCCAGAAAACCTTTCAGCAGGGCTGCGGTCCGGGCCTCGGCTCCGGACAACTCCGGCATGGAGTGGAGGGTGCGGCGCAGTTCCGTGATGGTCACAGTTTCCCTTCCCGCACCAGTCGGGCGAAGTGCTGGAAGGAGCGGTCCCAGGTCTTTTCCGCCTCAACGGAAAAGCAGCACCCCGGAAGCTCCCGGCGTCGGAGGTGGTTGCTTATACACTCGCAGCACAATCCCTTTCGGGGGCATGGATCGTAGGTGCATTTGCATCCGGCCAGGTTCGCGCTCTTTTTGCATTCCATCGCAGTGCCCTCCTTGTCTGTGTCCCGTCGTAAACTAACCCCCGGGGGCTTTCCCTGTCAAGCGGCTTGACAGGGCGCTCCGGAATCGGTAACTTAAGTGCTTCCCGGAAAGTACGAGGCGGTTGTTTTTCCGCGGACGTGCCCGGTATATTCCGGCCCCCGGAGAGGTTCCGGTGGGCGAGAAGGTTTTGAAGCGGCGCGGGACGCCCTCGGAAGGGGCTGCTGCGCGTTTGTACATCGGTGTTTTGCGAGGAGACGGTTTGAACGAGATAAGGCTCAGAATAAGGCTTCGGGCTTACGATCACAGGCTTCTGGACAAGTCCGCCGCTTCCATTGTCCGCGGCGTACTGAACACCGGTGCCAAGGTCGCCGGTCCGATACCGCTGCCCACAAGGCGGACCATGCTCACGGTTCTCCGCAGCCCGCACGTTGACAAGAAGTCCCGGGAGCAGTTCGAATTGAGGGTACATTCCAGGCTCATTGAGATCCGGGATCCCAACGAGCAGACCACCGAAGCCCTCCGGCAGCTTGATGTGCCTGCGGGCGTGGATGTAGAGATCAAATAACCGGTTACCCTCCTGACTGACCCGGCGGCGCCGGGTTAAGAGGAAAAGCCGTACCGCGGAGCCTGGCGGAAGCACCGGCGGACGGCGGAAGAAGAAACAGAAACGCTCGTCCCCCCGCCTATAGGGGACTTCAGCGACGGGAAGTGGTGTATGAGCGGACTAATGGCTCGTAAACTGGGTATGACCCGGCTCTTCAGTGAAGACGGCCGGGTGATCCCGGTGACCGTTCTCGAGGCGGCGCCGAACCACGTGGTTCAGGTGAAAACCCGCGAACACGACGGATACTCTGCGGTTCAGGTGGGTTACAGACCCCAGAAGGAAAGCCACCTGAACAAGCCCTTGAAGGGGCACCTGGCCAAGGCGGGGGTTCCCCCGGTATCCCGGTTGAGGGAAGTGGGTGCGCCTTCCGGCGACGTGAAGCCCGGGGACGTCATCACGGTGAACATCTTCACCCCCGGAGAGAAGGTGGACGTCACCGGCGTCTGCAAAGGCAAGGGCTTCCAGGGCGTGGTCAAGAGGCACGGCTTCAGCGGCGGCGATAAGACCCACGGGTGCAAGTCCCACAGGGTTACCGGCTCCATCGGACAGAGCGCCACCCCCGGCCGGGTCTGGAAGAACAAGAAGATGCCCGGACAGACCGGCAATTCCAGGGTCACCGTGAAGAACCTGGAGGTGGTGGAGGTTGACGGCGAAAAGAACCTGGTGGTTCTCAAGGGCGCCGTGCCCGGCTCCAGGAACGGATACCTCCTGATTCGGAAGCACTGCAGAAGCGGAGGCAACAACTGATGGCACTCGCGAGAGTTTACACGATGAGCGGTGAAGAGGTTGACACCGTTCAGCTTCCGGACGAGATGTTTTCCGCGGGGGTCTCCACCCATGTGCTCTGGGAGGTGGTCAGGGCCGAGCAGATCAACCGTCGTAGGGGCACCGCAAGCAGCAAGACCAGGGCCGAGGTGGTCGGAAGCGGCAGGAAGCCCTGGAGGCAGAAGCACACCGGCCACGCCCGAAGCGGAACGAGGAAGTCCCCGATCTGGCGCGGCGGCGGCGTGGCCTTCGGGCCGCATCCCAGGCCCTGGAGTGTCAAGCTCAATCGCCGGGTCCGCCGCAAGGCCCTTGCCGGGATACTGAGTGAAAGGCTCGACGAGGGCAACTTCCGGCTCATCCGTGACTTTCTTCCGGAGGGGAAGACCAGGCAGGTGGCCGGGATGCTGGCCGGCAACGGCTGCACCGGCAGGAGGACCCTCATCCTGACCCTTGAGGGGGACGAGATGGCATCCAGGGCTTCCCGGAACATCCCGGGGGTCTGGGCCGCCGGCGCCCGGAGCGTACCCGTCACCACCCTGGTCAACTCCGAAGTGGTCCTGATGGACGAGCGGGCCGTGGACGAGCTGAAAGCGAGGCTGATGTGATGGATGCCAGGCAGATTATCCTCGAGCCTATCATTACCGAGAAATCCACCCAGGCCCGGGAGAGCCGAAACGCCTATTCCTTCAAGGTATGGCCCTCCGCCACGAAGTTGCAGATAGCCATGGCTGTGGAGGAGATATTCAACGTCACCGTTCTCAATGTGCACACCATCAGGATGGAGGGCAAACTGAAGCGCATGGGCCGCTTCGCGGGTCGCCGCTCATCCTGGAAAAAGGCCGTGGTAACCCTGAAAAAGGGCGACACGGTGGATTTCTTCGAGGGGGTGTAACCATGGGTATGAAGAGATGGAAACCCACCACCCCCGGTAGCAGGTTCAGGGTGTCGCCGGACTTCTCGGAGATCACCAGGACGGGCGGCGAGAAGTCCCTGCTGGTTCCGCTCCCCGGCAAGGCGGGGCGCAACAACAAGGGGCGCATCACCGTAAGGCACCGGGGCGGCGGCCA
>JAKPTG010000032.1 GCA_029571005.1 Candidatus Fermentibacterota bacterium | reverse complement strand
TACGAGAATCCGCTTTTGGGGGCGGCCCGGGCCTTGGGGGACGGGGGGCCCCTTGGAGAGGTGCCCGGACTGGTCACAAGAACCCCGGACGGCTTTCGGGCCGCACCGCCGGCGGAACCCCTGGAAGACCTGGATTCGCTGCCCTTCGTCAGCTCCGTTTACGCCAGGCATCTGCCGGTGGAGAGGTACTCGAACCCCAACGCCCTGCACCCTCAGGTGATGGTAATGGGGGGCCGTGGATGCCCCAATCGGTGCAGTTTCTGCGTTTTTCCCCAGACCCTGACCGGCCGCCGTTTCCGGGGGCGGTCCGCCTCGAACATCGTGGACGAGACGGTATGGGTACAGGAAAACATGCCGGAGGTCCGGGCGGTCTTCTTCGAAGACGACACCATGACGGCGGACCGGGGAAGGCTGGCGGAGATAGCCGACGAAATGATCCGCAGGGGCGTACGCCTGAGCTGGTCCTGCAACATGCGGGCCGACATGGATTACGATACCCTGGCCCTCTGCCGCAGGGCCGGGCTTCGGACCGTGTGCGTGGGATTCGAGAGCGGCAGCGACCTGATGCTGGCGGCCATGGGAAAGAACCTCACCACCGGCAGGATGAGGACCTTCCGCCGGGACTGCGCCAGGGCCGGGGTGCGGGTGCACGGCTGTTTCATGGTGGGTACCCGGGGGGAAACCCGTGAAACGATGGAGCAGACCCTGAAGTTCGCCCTGGAACTGGATCCGGACACCGCACAGTTCTATCCCCTCATGGCCTACCCCGGTACGGACGCCTACAGGAGCGCCTGCGAGGACGGCAATATGGTTTCCTCGGATTTCCGGTCCTGGCTCAGGCCCGACGGAACCCACAACTGTGTGGTGAAGACCGCCGCACTGACCCCCGACGACCTGGTGGAGTTCTGCAGGAAGGCCAGGAGGAGGTTTTACCTTCGTCCGGGGTACATCCTGGGCAAGCTTCTGAGGACGGTGGGGGACAGGGACGAGATAAGAAGCGTGACACTGGCTGCGCGCACCTTCCGAAGGCACATGTTCCGATGATGCGGGACATCTCTGTGGTGGTCCCCTTCCACGGCTCCCCCGGGCCTCTGTTCCGCTGCCTGGAGGCCCTCGGCCGGCAGACCGTGCGCAACTCCCTCCAGGTGGTTCTCAGCGTTGACGGCCCGGAATGTCCTCCCGGGGCCGAAAAAGCGGCGGACCTGGTGGTGGCCTCCCCGGTCAGGACCGGCCCGGCGGGGGCCCGTAACCGCGGCTGGAGAAACTCCTCCGGGAAACTCATTTTATTTACTGATTCAGACTGCGTTCCCGCCCCCGACTGGGCGGAGAGGCTGGCGGCGCCGCTGAAGGAAGGCTTTCAGGGTTCCAAGGGTGTTTACACCGGCGGCGGGTCCAGACTCATCCAGAGGCTGGCGCAGATTGAATTCCTGGAGAGGTACCGGATCATGAACAGGGCCGGGAGGGTGACCCTGGCGGACACCTACTCCGCCGGCTTCACCAGGGAGGCTCTGGAGAGCCTTGGGGGCTTCGACGAAACCTTTCCCGTGCCGGATCACGAGGACGTGGACCTCTCATGGAGGCTCGTCGGGTCCGGGGGAAGCATCCGTTTCGTACCGGAGGCCGGGGTCGCCCATACCCACAGGGAACGGTGGGGTGCATACTTCATGCTTAAGATGAGCCGCGGCAGGTGGCGTCACAGGGTGCTCAGGAAGTTTCCGGAAATGGCCCTCAGCGACGGGTACACGCCCCAGGCCATGAAGTTTCAGATGCTGATGAGTCCGCTGGTTCTGCCGGCCGCCCTGCTTTCCGTGTGCTGGCCGCCGTCCCTGCCCCTCTGGGCCCTGGTGTTTCTGGGCCTGACCGCGCCCCTGGCCAGGGTGGCCGCCAGAAGTGATCCCGGCGTACTTCCCCTGGTGCCGGTGTTCTGCTGGTGGCGGGGAGTCGCCCTTGCCTCGGGCTTCGTCTCGGGATTCTCGAAGGGAGGCGGAACCTGTTCGCTCCGGTGAGGAAATCCGACCGGGCCTTCATAATCGGGCAGATTGCGGCGGACATGCTGGCGGTGCCCCTGTCTGTGCTGGTTACCTGGTACCTTCGGGCGGAGGTGTTTTCCCGGTGGCTCCCCAGGTTCGATCATCCCCTGAGGGTGTACACCCCCGTGATCCCCTGGGTGACCCTCATATGGATAGCATGTTTCTACAGTGCGGAGCTGTACCGTCCGGCGCGCCGGGCCGACGGCATCGCCCTTCTGACCAAGCGCCTGAAGGCCTACTTCATGCTGGCGGTTTCCCTGATGGCCGCCAGCTACCTGGTCAAGATGGATTACTCCAGGGTCATCCTGTTCATGTTCATAGCGGTGGCATGGCTGATAGACGGCCTGCTGCGCCGCCTGGCCGCCCGGCTCTCGAGAAGGCTGGTTCCGGTGAGGGAAGCCCCGGGGGTGCTGGTGGTGGGTTCCGGAGAGTACGCCGAAAAGGTGATAATGTCGCTCCGCAGGATGTCCGAACCCAGGCATGTCATACAGGGGATCCTCACCGAAGAGGACAAACCCGGCATCGGGGAGGTCTGCGGGGTCCCCGTCAGGGGGAACATCCGGGACCTTCCCCGGCTGGTCGCCAGCCTCAAGGTGGGGGAGGTGGTGTTCGCCAGCACCGGTCTGGACAGGACCCGGATCATGGAGGCGATCAATTCCGTCAGGGATGAGAATGTGGTCTTCATGGTCGTGACGGACCTCTTTCAGATAGCTTCCGGTGCCGGGAGCCTGGAGGAACTCACAAGGATGCCGGTGGTGGAGATCGGTTCGGCCGGAACCGGAACCTACCACCAAAGGGCGAAGCGGATGCTGGACCTTGTCTTGTCGCTGCCGCTGACGGTTCTGCTGGCTCCCCTCATGGCGGTCATATGGCTGCTGCTGCTGGCCGGAGGAAAGGGGGACCCTCTGTTCAGGCAGAAGAGGGTGGGGAAAAACGGCGTGCCCTTCACCCTTTACAAGTTCAGGACGATGATTCCCGAGGCCGGCGAGTACGAGGTGGCCCCGCTGAACCCCGGAGACCCCAGGGTCACCCGGATCGGCAGGTTCCTGAGGAAGACGAGCCTTGACGAGCTTCCCCAGTTGTTCAACGTCCTCCGGGGAAGCATGAGTCTGGTGGGGCCGAGGCCGGAGATGGATTTCGTTGTAAAGGAGTACAACGCCTGGCAGAAACGCCGCCTGGACGTGAAACCGGGGATAACCGGGCTCTGGCAGGTCATGGGGCGGAAGGACCTTCCCCTTCATGACAATCTGGAGTACGATTTTTACTATATACGGAACCAGTCCCTGATGCTGGACGTAGCGATACTGCTCAGGACCGTTTACACAGTGCTGGCCGGGAGGGGAGCCTACTGATGCTTGCGATTCTGCTGTCGGCGGGCCTGCTGTTTCCATCTCCGGCGGCGATGGGCAGGGGGGTTCACCCGGCGGCCTGGGCCTTCGGCCCCATGCAGTTGCCGGATGCCCCCGCGGGGCTTTCCCGGCTCACCGGCCCCGAGGTCGGTGCATGGTACTGGGGAGCCGGGAACGGTCCGGGGGCCGTGGGGCTGGCCGGGGGGCTTCCTCTGGCGGAAGGCAGGTTCGCCGGCGGGCTGTCGGCGTATGTCGAAGGAGAGGGCCTGGACCGTTTCGGGGCGATGGCCGGCGGGTCCTGGGTGATAACCGGCGATCCCATCGGCTTCATGGAGGGTCTCTTCGGCCCGAGCCTGGTGCTGGGGGCTTCAGCCGGGGTTATGGAGGAGGGTGCCGGGGTCTTTCCCGTCGGCGATGGGTCGCTCCAGTTGTCTCTCTTCCCCTCCTTCGCCCTTGGGGCCTCCTGCCTGTGGAAACACGGCAAAAGGCCCGAGGGGCATTTCGGCTTCACCCACGTGTTCAACCGGGCGTTCACCGTCAATGCCGGAATCTCCGGGGGGGACCCGGAGATAGGGGCGGTGCTCTCGCTTTCCCCGGGCCTGTGCATCAGCGCAGGCACGGGCGGCTCCCTCTGGCACACGGGCGTGTCGGTCGGAATCGGTTCCTTGCGGGCTGAAGCGGCGGTGGCGGCTTCCCGGGAGACCGTTTCCGGGGGCGTCGGGCTCAACTGGAGCGCCGGATGGTAGCCCTGCTCGCCATGCTCATGTTGCAGCCCGGCCCGGGGGAGGGCCCCTTCCGGGCCGGGGCCGGGTTTTTCGGATACGCCGGCGCCGACCTGGAGGCCGGCCCGGAAACCCTGCGGGCGGACAGCGTTTTCCTGTTTCCGTCCCTCTCCCTGACCGGCGAGGGGTACTCCCTGGTCTCGATTTTCAGGGCGGCCCCCATGGATTCCGTGAACCGGTTGGGTGTTCGGCATGCCGGCGGACGGGTCAGGCTTCCCGGTTCGCCCTGGATCGGCGCCGGAGCCTTTTACGGGGCGGACGCCCCCTTCGTGCCCGGGCTGGACGGTCCCTGGCTGGAAAGGGACGACGGCTCCCGGGACAGCCTGGTCTGGTGCGGCCTCGAGGCGGGCGGCGTTCTGGGCTTCAGCGGTTTTTACGGAGTCTTCCGCCCCGGTGCGGGGGACAGCCTGATCCTGACGGGGGTGCGGTCGCCGTGGCTGGGGTTCGCCCAGTTGTGGTGGGACGGCCTCCGGGGAGCCAAGGACATGAATGTCCTCTCGGGAATGGTTGACCTGGGGACCCTTACCCCCTGGTTCAGCCTGTGCGATTCCTCGGGCCTGGTGCGGGGCGATGCGGAGGTCCGCGGCCTCTCCCCGCTCCCGGGGCTTTCCGCCGTTCCGTGGGTTCACTACTCCGGGGCGGACAGCACCGCGGCGGGGATGAAAATCCTCTTCTCCGGTGAGAGAACCGCCCAGTCCGGGTTTCTGAGGGTCGGCGTCCCCGTGCAGGAAAAGGGGGCCTTCAACGGCGCCCTGGGATACTTCATGAAAAGCCGTGCGGGCATACACTGGAACGCCGGGGCCGGGTTCTCGGGAGGGGATGAGTGGTCCGTCTCCCTCAGGGGCGACTATCCATCGGTTCCGGGAAGTTTCGGAGCCGGAGTGACGGTCAGCCGGGACAGCACCAGGGTCGCCTGCTCCGCCGGCTACTCACCGGTTCCCGGGGTATCCGCAAGGCTTGAACTGGAGGCCGATGTCTTCGACGACAGCCCGGATCCTTCCGGAACCGTGGCCCTGTCCGGAACCCGGGGCCCGCTCTACCTGCTGGCGAGGTACGCCTGGAGCCGGGACGAGAGTATTGTCGGCCTGGAACTCGGAGGTTGGCTGGGTCCATGAAGCGTTACATTGCATTCCTACTCACTCTGCTGTGCGGATGCGCAGCCTTTGTTCCCGCGGAATCCGCTTCTTCGCCCCGGGAACTCTTCCTGGTCCATCCCGGGGCGTCCAGGGTTCAGGTGGTGGCGGACTGGAACCTCTGGGGGGGCGCCGACGGCCCTTCCGGCCGGTTCGAACCGTGGGTCGGAACCATGAACGAAACCTCCCCGGGCCGATGGGCCGTCCCGGTTCCGGAGGACCTGCCCCGGGGCCGGCACCGTTACGCCTTCCTGGTGGACGGGATGCGGGTGGTTCCGGACCCCATGTGTCCCGACAGGTCCGCCTGGAGGGGGATGGACGTGTCCGTACTGGTGGTGAGGTAGCCATGGCTTCGGTGGAATTCCGTGGGGTGGGCAAGTATTTCGAGAAGGGTGTTCCCGTACTCTCGGACATTTCGCTCACCGTGGGGGACGGCGAGTTTCTGGTTCTGGTGGGCCCCAGCGGCTGCGGGAAATCAACGCTTCTCCGGATCCTTTCCGGCCTCACGGAGCCTACTTCCGGCAGGGTGTTCATAGGCGGCAGGGATGTGACCGACGTTCCGCCGGGAGACCGGAACATCGCCATGGTGTTCCAGAACTACGCCCTGTACCCGCACATGACGGTGTACGACAATATGGCCTTCGGGCTCCGGATGAGAAAGGTTCCCGCTTCCCGGATCCGCGAAAAGGTGCAGGAAACGGCGGATGTCCTTGGAATAGGCACCCTGCTGAAGCGCAAGCCCAGGGAACTCTCCGGAGGCCAGAAGCAGAGGGTCGCCCTGGGCAGGGCAATGGTCAGGGAACCTGAGGTGTTCCTCTTCGACGAGCCCCTGTCGAACCTGGACGCCGGGCTGAGGGTGAGCATGCGGGACGAGCTGACCAGCCTGCACCGCAGGCTTTCCAGCACCATGATCTTCGTCACCCACGATCAGTCCGAGGCCATGACCCTGGGAGACAGGATCGCGGTTCTGGACAGCGGGCGGATCCAGCAGGCGGCGCCCCCCCTGGAGATATACCGGAACCCCTGCAACACCTTTGTGGCGGGCTTCATAGGAAGCCCGCGGATCAATTTTCTGAAGGGCGAGGTTCGGGATGGGGTCTGCATGACTTCCGAAGGCTCCGTACCGGCGCCGGGGATCCCGGAGGGCCGGTGCCTGATGGGGGTCAGGCCGGAGCATGTGCATCCCGATTCCCGGGGAACCTTCAGAGGTGTGGTGAGATTCCTCGAGACCCTGGGAAACGAAGTCATCATCCATCTCGATACGGAGGGGGACGGGCTCAGGTGCCGGTGCGGGCCCGATGTGGACGCCGGGATAGGCGACGAAATGACGTTTTCCCTGGAACCCTCCGGATGTGTCTTTTTCACAACCGACGGAATGAGGATTAACCCGTGACGCTACTGCCCGTGTTCACAGCCCTTGCCGGGGCTTTTCTCGTGTCGGCCGTACTGACGCCGGCGGCCCGGAGGGTCGCCCTGAAACTGAATTTCGTGGACCGCCCCGGAAAGGAACAAAAGGGCCATCTCAAGCCCACCCCGCTGCTGGGCGGCGTGGCGCTGTTCCTGGCTTTCACCGCCGTCATGGTGGTGGGCCGTATCGCCTGGCCCAACCTGACCGAGGGGGTGGTAAGCGACACCCCCCTGGACTGGAACTCCCTGTTGGCGATGATGATCATCGCCGCCACCCTGATACTTATGGCCGGGCTTCTGGACGACATCGTGGGGATGAAACCGGTGGTGAAGCTTCTGTTCCACACCGTCGTCGCGCTGCTGGTGGGGCTTTACTTCGTGGCGAATGGGGCCAGCCTCAGGT
>JAKPTG010000112.1 GCA_029571005.1 Candidatus Fermentibacterota bacterium | reverse complement strand
GCATGTACGACTCGCTGAACACCTACTGGCTTACCTGGGGTGGGGCCGGGGGGCCGTTCATGGAATCCTCCGACTGCTCCCTGACCGGTGCCCCCTCCGCCGGAGACGGGTACACCGCAAGGCTTCACCTGGAGCAGAACTACATCCGGGAGAGTTCGGTCTGGGACCTCTGGGCCTGGTCCCGGTTCTCCGGCAGTCACGTTCAGACCGCGAATGTTGTTTTCGACGTCCCCGGCGCCGTCGGTACGGGTACGGTCAGGGCGGGGATCTCCCGCACCCGGGGCGGCGGGCGTCTCGCGGTCCTTCTGAACGGCGTCAGTCAGGGCGATACCGTGCTCACGGGAACCCATCAGATAGTCACCCTTCCGGTCTCGGGCATCAGGGAGTCGGGCAACACGCTGGGGCTTAGATTCACCCCGGTCGCGGGCAGCTACACGGTGTTTGTGGACTGGGTTTCGGTGTTCCCGGAAATATCCTTCGCCTCCTCCGGCACGGCCGTGGAGGCGCCCCTGGAACGGAACATCGCCCCGGGCACGCGCCGGCGTATAGACTGGGGCCAAAACCTCGATCCGGCCCGGGCGTTTCTGGTCAGCGGAGACACCCTTGCCCGGTCCCTGGACCTGCCCGGGGGAAACTCCTTCGAGGTCGAGGTTCCCGAGGGCTGGCGGGCGCCCGTTCTTCACCTGTACCCCACCGGCAGCCTGCCGGAGCCCGTCTCCGTGGCCTACGCTTCCCCCGGCCGCATAACGGCGAACCTTTCCGGGGCCGATGTGGTGGTGGTCTGCCCGGACGAGTTCACCCCGGATATGCCCCTTCTGGACAGGCCCGACGGGCGCTCCAGGGTTTTCGTGTCCCTCCGGGAGATATGGGACGAGTTCAACGGCGGTGTCCGGGACCCCCAGGCTGTCCGGGCCTTCATGAACTGGGTGGCGGAAACCTGGGACCCGCTTCCCACCGACCTGGTTCTGGTCGGTTCGGGGCACTTCGATCCGAGACATTTCCTCTACGACCACCCGTGCCCTATGGACGTGCTTGTGGTGAGCCCGGGCCAGGAGGGGGTCAGCGACGATTACTACGGTGTGGTTAGGGGTTCCTCCATGCCCCAGTTCTCGGTTTCCAGGGTTTTCGCATCCACCAGGAGCGAGCTTCAGTTCCTGGCCCAGCGTTACCGGGACTACTTCACAGGCGAAGCCTCCGGGGAGTGGCAGTCCCAGGTCATCGCCGCCGCCGATGATGAGAGAAAGGTGACCAGCGGTATCGTCTCCTACGGCGACACCTACCATACCATCCAGACCGAGACCATCCTGGAGTCGGTTCCCGACAGGTACTTCCCGGATCGTCGCTACGGGATTTTCCACACATGGAACGACTCATTCAAGAAGCCGGAGTGGAGGCAGTCCTTCATAGACGCCTGGTCCGAAGGGGCTCTGGCGGTTTTCTACATGGGCCACGGCAGTTTCGACCAGATAGCCGACGAAGGGCTGTTCTACCTGGAGGACATCGCCCTGCTGGCCAACGGCCGCCGGCTGCCCTACGCCTTCTTCGGCTCCTGCGATGTGGGAATGTTCCAGTTCCCGGGCAGGAAGTGCATTTCCGGGGAGGTAACCCTGGCCGCCTCCGGCGGCGCCGTGGCATCCATGGGGGCTACGGTGAAGACTACCGGCAGCCAGAACCGAGTACTGCTCAGCAACATATTCTCCCTGCTCTTTGCGGACTTCGATCTGTCCCTGGGGGAGGCGACATGGCTGGGGAAGATCGCGCAGGGGCCCGGCCAGAACAAATACTATCCGGTTTTCGGTGACGGCAGCCTTGCCCTGGCCCTGCCCGACAGCGGCATAACCCACAACTACCCCCAGTTGCGGGCCGGCGAAGCGGTGACGCTGCACGGCACCCTCCTGGGTCGGGACGGCCTGGTGATGGTGACCGCATGGGAGTCCATGAGGCCCGATACCTACTACACCTACCAGACGTCCCTCCCCATAGGCTTCCTGTCGGTCCCGGGCCGTTTCCACCAGGGGGTCGTCCAGGCCTCCCCCGACTTCTCCCAGGAACTCTTCGTACCCCTTGTGGCCTCGAAAGGGGATATGGCCAGGGTTCGGTTCTTCCACCGCGGTCCGGGAGGCGGAAGCCTGTCGTGCCTGTTTCCCGGCATACTGGTTTCCGGCGACCCTTCGGAAGACAACGAGGGACCGGAGATCCAGGGCTGGATCCAGGGTTACCGGGACGACGTGGTGCCAAGGGTCTCCGGGGAGGTTTTGTTCTGCGCCTCCCTCCGGGATTCCTCCGGCATCAACCTTCTGCCCTATCCCGGGGCTCAGCTTGCGCTGTATGTGGACGGGGTTCCCTCGGATGTGTCGGAATACTTTGTCTTCGACCCGGGAACCTGCCGGAGCGGCACCCTGCAGGCGCCCCTGCCGCCCCTGGGCCAGGGGATGCACCGGTTGAGGTTTCGGGCGGCGGACGGCCTGATGAACATAGCCTGGTTCGAGATGGAGCTGGAGGTCGTTTCGGATCGGGAGCCGGTGCTCGAGAGGGTGTGGATCTATCCGAACCCCTCCTCGGATGCCGCAGGCTTCCACTGGACCCAGTCCGGCCCGGGGCCCGTGGACATAACCGTGTTCACCGTGGCGGGCAGGAAGGTGTGGGAGTTCCGGAACCTGCAGGGGACCGCCGGCTATAACCAGTTTCTCTGGAATCTCACGGACGCCGACGGAGATCCGCTGGCATCGGGAGCATACATTTATACTGTTAGTTCCGGCGGTTCCTCCGTCACCGGGGTGATGGCCGTCGCAAGGAATTCATGAAACGGGAGGGTATGATGCGAAAGCTTCTCTGGGCGGCAGCGGCTTTGCTTATCGTCGGAACCGGCTACGGAGCCTCGGCGGCGGTCATCTGGAAGGACATCACCCCCGGTGCAAGGCCCAACGGTATGGGTGAGGTGTTCACGGCGGTGAGCGACGACGCCACCGCAAGCTACTGGAACCCCGCCGGCCTGGCGTTTGTGGACCCCGAAGACGTGGAGCTGACCCTTCAGCACTCCAAATGGCTTCCCCAGCTGGCGGACGACCTCTACTTCGAGTTTCTGGGCTACGCCCAGCAACTCAAGGGGTGGGGGGGCATCGGGGGCAACATCACCTTCATGTCCATGGGAGAGCAGCAGGAGATTCCGGAGGGGCACACCGAGCCTGTCGGCACATTCTACTCCTACGGTATCAGCGGCACAGGAAGCTTCGGAACCGAAGTGACGGAGGGGCTTGGCGTGGGCATGAGCCTCAAGTTCATATACGACCACCTGTATTACAAGGACAACGGCAAGGGCTCCAGTTTCGCCGCTGACTTCGGCGTTCTCTACCATGTCCCCGAGTTCGGAATCGGCGACGTGTCCCTCGGGGCGTGTCTCGCCAACCTGGGCCCCAACATGAGCTACGGCGGCAGCAGCGAGAACAACCCGCTGCCCCGGGAGATCAGGCTCGGGGTAGCCTTCAGGCCCGTGGAGAACGACCTGTTCCGGCTCCTGGTGGCCTCCGACTACTCCAAGCTGCTCGTGGACATCGAAGACAGCATAGGCGAGGAAGTCAAGGAGAACACCTTCGGCGTCGGCGCCGAACTCTGGTACTACAATCTTCTTGCCCTCCGGGCCGGTTACTCCCACGATACCGAAGGGGCCAGCACCCGTCAGGGTCTCACCTGGGGCGCCGGCCTCCAGTGGGAGGGTTTCCAGTTCGACATGGCCTTCATTCCGGTGGTGGAGGAACTCCAGGGGAGCGGCAAGTTCAACCAGAAGTTCTCCCTCACCATCAGGTTTTAGGGTTGCTGCCTCCGCTTCTGCTGCTTACGGCCTTTGCGCCGGTTTCACCGGGAGCCGGCGCGGTGACCCGGGTGTGCATGCTCCGGGTTGAATTCGTTGAGGACTACACCGATTCAACCACGGGAAACGGCCTTTTTCTCCAGGAACACGGCCGTGACTACAGCGTGAACATCGCGGAGCAGGTGTCTTCCTACTTCCTGGATGTGAGCGGCGGCAGACGTGAGTTTCAGTTCGAGGTCTTCCCCGAGACCGGCGGCGCCTACGGCCTGCCCCACCAGATGGGCTGGTACGGAGGCCCCGGCAGATGGCCCCTCGGGGTCATCTGGATACTTGTCCACGGGGTGCAGGCCGCCGACGGGGACGTGGATTTTTCCGACTTCGACGCGGTGATGGTGGTTCACGCCGGAGCCGGCCTCGAGGCCGACGTGGCCGGGAACAGCCCCTGGGACATCAGTTCCATGTTCATAAGCTACAACACCTTCAATTACTACATGAGCACCGTGGACCCCTGGCTCGCCTCGGGGATCCCCACCAACGACGGCGTTCTTGTGAAGAGCGGGATGGTGGTTCCGGAACACCAGACCCAGGACGGCTACGGCCTGGGCGTTCTGGGAACGATCTGCCACAAGCTCATGAGGTGGCTCGGCGCTCCGGACCTTTACAACACATCCACCGGTCAGGTGGCCGTAGGCGGCTGGGATATAATGGGTTACGGGCAATGGTTGATGTACGGGTTCTGGCCTTCGGCCCCGGGCGCCTTCACCCGGGAGCGCCTTGGCTGGGCCCGGGTGCTGGAGGTCTGGGAGGGGAGCTACACCGTTTCCCCCGGAGACACGATCTACAGGGTTCCCCTGTCCGGCACCGAGTACCTGCTCATCGAGAACCGCCAGAGGGATCCGGACGGAAACGGCCTGTGCGGGGCCCACGAGCGGGACTTCGGGCTTCCCGGTTCCGGGGTGCTGATATGGCACGTGGACGAGTCGAGGCTGGGGGCTCACGTGGCCGCCAACACGGTGAATACGGACCCGGACCACCAGGGGGTTTCCGTGCTGGAGGCCGACGGCATTCCCGACTTCACTTCGGCGACCTACGACGCCCTCTACACCAGTGAGGGGAGCCGGTGGGACCCGTGGAAGCGGGACGGGTACGCCTGGCTCCTTGGTCCGGAAACCACCCCGTCCACCTCGGCTTCCTGGGGGGGGCGCACCGGGGTTACGGTGGACGTCACCTCCGCTTCCGGGAACGTCATGGGATTCACCGTTTCCCGGGAGGGGGCCGAAGGCTGGCCCGTGGCGATCGGCAGGGCCCCGGGAAGCGGTCTCACCCTATGGAACGCGCCCGGGCTCGGCGAGGTCATCGCCGTCGTCCGGGCCGGCGGCGGGATGGAACTCTACTCTCCCTCCGGCGAATCCCTTGGCGGATTCGGGACCTTCCTCTCGACTCCGCCGGTGGTGGCGGTGCTGGAGGGGGTGGAGCACCTCATGACCGGCGACAGGAACGGCTACGTGCACATGCTCACCCCGGAATGGGGGACGGAGGCCCCGGGCTGGCCGGTGAAGACCTCCTCCGAGCCGTCCCAGGTTCTCTTCTCCGGGGACCTCGGGCTGGCGGCGGCGGTGTCCGGCGCCGAAGTATGCCTGTGGAGCCCCGTCGGAGAGCCGCTCCAGGGGTGGCCCCTCCGATTCGATTACCCCGTGATCGGAATATGCGTGGTGCCAGACCCGGACCTGCCCGGGATCGCGGTGACCACATCGGACGGCAGCCTGGCCTGTTACGATCTGCAGGGAAAGGCCCTGTTCGCCGGCGGGCCCGTCCATCCCGGCGGGGAGGACATCTCGAAGCCGGTTTCCTCGGACTTCGACCGGGACGGGGTGCTGGAGATCGCGGTCACCAGCCGGGGGTACGTCTGGTGCTACGACGGGGAGGGCGGCATCGAGCCCGGTTTTCCCGCGAAGGTGCCCGGGTCGGTCCTGGGGGGGCTCTTTCCGGCGGACCTGGACGGAAACGGGTTTTTGGAGCTGGTGGTGGAAACCTCCACCGGGGCCGCGGCCTTCACCGCCTCGGGAACCCTGCTGGCGGACTGGCCCGTCACCGCTCCCACCGACACCCTGGCGGTGTCGGCCGACGGATTCAACCTTGGGGTCGGGGGGGCAGGGTTCGCCGCGTTTTCCCTGAGGGACGGCAGGACCGGTCTGTGGTCCTGCTCTGGCGGGGAGATGGAAGGCTCTCTCTGGTCCCTGGGGGACGCACCCCGGGGCAGGCCGCTCCTGTGGCGGTTCCAGGGGGAGGATCGGTATCGGCTCATGGGTGTGTCCGGAAACGGATGGATCGGCGGATGGCCGGTGACCCTGGAGCCCCCGGGGTGGCATACCGGTATGGACAGGGGCGGCGAGGGCTGCTGGCGGCCCCGGGACCTTCCCCCCGTTACGGGCCCGTCGGGGCCGGTTCCGGAAGGCTTCTTCGTGTGGCCGAACCCCGTGACCGGAGGGGCCGCTTTCGTCCGGTTCACACCGCCGGAGGACTGCACATTCACGGTCCGGATCTTCAATGTGGCGGGTGAGCTGGCGGGGTTCTTCCGGGGGGAGGCCCCGGGGGGATCGCCCTGGGAGGTTCCGTGGGACACCTCCAGGCTCTCGCCGGGTTTGTATTACGTGTGTTTGCGGGTGGATGTCCCGGGGGATTCCTTCGAAGCCCTCTTCCACGCCGCGGTGGTGAATTGAGGTGCCTGTGGGAGGGATGAGGATGTCCGCGGCGGCGGTTCTGGTCTGTTTCGCCCTGGCCGGCGCCGACCGGGGCGCCATGGCCCGGTCCCTGCTGCTCCCGGGATGGGGACAGGCCCATCTGGGGTACAAGACCCGGAGTACGGTGTTCATGGGGGTGGAGGCGGCCACCTGGCTTGGGGCGGGGCTTTCCTGCCTGGAGGCCGCCTGGGAGCGGGACAACTACCGGATGCTGGCCCTTCAGAAGGCCGGGATCGATGTCGCCGGACGGGACAGGGGCTTTCAGGACAACGTGGGCTCCTACATGAGCAGCGACGATTACAACGTCTTCATACGCCGGCTGGCCCGGTACTACTACCCTGACGACCCGGAGGCCCAGCAGGAGTACTACCGGCTGCATTCCGTCTCCGGGGAATCGGGATGGAACTGGAGCGGCGAGGCCGAGCGTCTGGCTTATCGTGACGCCCTCAGGAGCAGCCGTGAGTGGTACCGGCGCACCACCTACATAGCCATGTTCGCCGTCGTGAACCGGGTGGTGAGCGCCATAGACGCCGCCTTGCTGGATCCGGCGCAGCCCGGGGTTTACACCGGGATAACCTTTCCGGAGGCTTTCGATAACTCGTCGGTGCTTTTCACCGTGGGAGCAAGGTTCTGATGGCGGCCCTTCTGGCGGCCCTTGTCATGCTGGTCTCCAGGCCGGTGCCCGTGGGGGGGACCTTCCGGTATCCCGAGGTGTTGCGGATCGAGAAGACGCACGACCCGTCCCTGGCGCCCACCGGGGCCCTGGCCCTGTCCGGCGGAGCGCAGGTGGGTGACCGGGTGAACTTCTGGGCCCAGGATTTCACCGGCGAGTACACCACTTTCTACCTCACCGGGGCCACCTGCCGGGCGGTGGGGGAGAGGGCCTACGTCTTCGTGGAGGACACCCAGTGGGGGGTGAACTTCGACCAGGACGGAGTGGACAGCCTTCTGGCGGCCCTGGAGGGGCCGGAGGGGATAGTGGCGGCCCTGGAGAACAGTTTCGGGCCGATTCCCGACGAGATAGACCGGGACCCAAGGATGTACTTCCTGGTGCTGGACATTCCCGACGGCTGGGACCCGGTTTCCAGCCCCGCCTACATCGCCGGCTACTTCTCCCCCTACAACCAGTTCACCGAGTGGGAGGCCAGGCTGCGCTACGGCGGGCACTCCAACGAGGTGGAGATGCTCTACATAGACTGCCGCCCGGGCGTCATGTCCGACGCCTCCTACGTGGCGAGCCACGAAACGGTGCACCTCATACAGTGGGGCCTCGCCCCCTTCAGCTCCCAGGATCTGTGGGTCATCGAGAACCAGGCCCAGGCGGGGCCCTACGTGTGCGGCTACCCGGCTTTCCAGGTCGCCACCTTTCTTGAAGCCGGCGGTGTGACCCCTATAAACTGGACCAGGTACGACTTCTCGGACATTCGCTACGTGGCCGGCTACGGCGCCGGCTACCTCTTCTTCTCCTACCTGATGGAGAACTACGGCGGCCGGGACTTCATCCGGAACTCCCTGCGGCTCGCCTCCCGCGGGGTTCAGAACATCGAGGACGCCGTTCTCGCCGCCACCGGCCGGTCCGAGTCCCTCGAGAGCATACTCAGGGACTGGATGCTCTCGTGCTTCATAGACGACCCCCGGCGGGGCTACGGATTCCAGGCCTTCTCGGTGGCGGACTACGACGGGGCGTCCCCGGGCAACCGGCCCGGGCTGGACTGGACCGGCGTGATCGAACAGACCCCCTGGGAGGGGGCCGGCGGGGAGATGGGCTCCTACCAGGGCAGGTACTACCGTATCGGGCCGGGGCTCTCCGGAAGCCTCAGAATCGGGGCCTCGGGGATAGGCAGCATGGAAGCCTTCCTGCTGACCGACCATGACCTGGTACCGGTCAACGTGGGGGGAACCGGTGAAGTGGCGGTCCCCCTGGACCGGCCCGGCACCCTGCTCCTGCTGAACAACGCCTTTGCCGGTCTCACCGTTACGGCCTCCGCGGGCAGCGTGGGGGCCGGGCCGGCGGTGTACCCCAACCCATGCCTGGGAGACCTCTACCTTCAGTTCCTATCTTCGGGTGAATCGGTGAGCCTTGCGGTGTTCGACCAGACGGGAGCCCTGGTGGACCGGGAGGATTTCGGATTTCAGCAGCCCGGGGAGAGGGTTCTGGTCTATACCGGCGCCGGGGACCTGGCGTCCGGGATATACTTCTTCCGGCTGGTCCGGGGTGGTCATGTGGAGTCCGGCAGTTTCACCGTGGTCCGTTAGCCTTCTCTTCCTGCTGCTGCACGTTTTCCCCGCCGGGGACTACACCGATCTCGAGGTTTCGTCCGACGGCGCCGTGTGGGTGCTGCCCCGGGTCGGGAGCGAGCTGTTCAGGATTCCTAAGGATGGAGCCCCGGAAAGATTCTTCCTTCAGGGAATCTCCCGGCCCGGCGGCCTCTTCCTGGACGGTACCGGCGGGGTGCTGATTTCGGATGCGGCCATGGGAACCGTGACCCTCTTCGACCGGTTCATGGAGCCGGCGGCGGTCATCGCGGTTCCGGGGGTTCCCGGTGACCTGGCGCTGTCCGGTCTTTCCCTCTGGTACGTGGACGTCGAGCGGGGGCTGGTGAGGGACACCCGGGGCCTCGTGCTGGCCAGGGACGTTCCTTCCGGCGCCGCCCTTCATTTTCAAAGGGGGACCGGGCTTCTGGCAGGAAGGGGGGTGATGTCGTTGTCGGAGGGCTCGGAGCCGGTCGTCCTGAGTGAGGACGGCACCGGCTGCCTGTCCGGCGGCGCCGTCCTGCTGCTTCGGGATTCGGTCCTCTGCCGGGCCGGCGGCGACACCCTGGCCGCCGGGGTGGTCCACACCCGGGTCTCCTCCTCCCCCGACGGCGGAACCGTGGTTCTGTGGGGCGGTCCTGCGCCTCCCGTGGTGCTGGATTGACGTTTATCGCGCTTCTCCTCCTCCCTGGAGCCTCCATCACCCTGACCAGCGACGGTTCCGGTTTCTTTCCCCTGCCGGACTCCCTTTGGGCCGCCCCCTCCGGCTCCTTCGCCCTGGTCGGCGGCGACACCCTGAGCGCATTCAATGCCGCCAGGGGCGCGCAGGTGGGTATGCGGGTCGAACCTCCGCCCCCGGCCGGAACCCCGGTGACCCTGGTTTTCGACACCCTTCCCTTTACGATCCCGCACACCACCGGGTTGCGGCTGGAGCCCCTGGACAGGATACCGGTGTCGGCCGGCTCGTCCTACTCTCCTTCCCCCGCCGGCGAAGGCCTGTACATAAGCGGTGTGAAGAGGCTGGGAGTGTCCCTGGGCAGCGACGGCGGCCTGGCGCAGGGCACCAGGATATCCCTGGAAGGAATGCTCTCTCCGGGGGTGAGGGTGAGCGGAACCGTCAGCGACGAGAGCCTCCCCCTTGGTGCCGCATCGTCGGAGGCCCTGTCGGAGCTGGACCGGGTGAACCTCCTGGTGGAGGGGGAGAGGTGGAGCGCGGAGCTGGGGGACATGGAGCGGGAGGTGGCCGGGGGGGCCCTGTCCCCGGTGAGTTACCGCAGGAGCGTCAGCGGTGCGGCGGGCTCCCTGGAACCCGGGGGTCGGCTCTCCCTTGGAGGCTCCTTCGGGGTGACCGGCGCCAGAAGGCACAATTCGGTTTTTTTCACACAGGAGGGGGTTCAGGGGCCCTACTCCTTCGCCCCCTCCGGCGTCACCCCGGGAAGCGAGAGGGTCTATCTGGACGGAGTCCTGATGCGGAGGGGAAGCGGTGCGGACTATACCGTGGATTACGCCGGGGGCAGGCTGACCTTCACCCCGTCCCGGCTCATCCGGCGCGACCAGAGGGTTGAGGTGTCGTGCTACCGGGTGGGTGACGGCTTCCGGCGGGGAGTCGCCGCCGGGGAACTGTCGGCCCGGGGGGAGGGGCTGACGGTGCTTTCCCGGTTCTTCCGGGAGGGGGACGACACCGGGGCGCCCCTCGGTTTCGTAATGAGCCCGGAGGCGGAGGACGTCCTGAGAAGCGCCGGGGAAAACCCCGGCGACGCCTGGCTGGACGGCGCCTCGTACGTGGGGGAGGGAAAGGGTTCCTACAGTCTGGACAGCCTGGGGCACTACGTTTACGAGGGGCCGGAGTGCGGCGGCTGGACCGTGACCTTTCAGCGCCCCCCGGCACCCCTGGCGGGCGACTACATCTACGACTCGGTGCTCGGGGGATTCCTCTGGGCCGGTGAGGGCCTGGGAACCCACCTTCCCCGGAAGTACATAGACATCCCCGCCATGAGGGAGCTGGGCGGGGTCACCCTGACCGCCGGCACCGGTTCCCTCTCGGGACAGGTCACGGGTTACGTTTCCCGGCGGCGGGGGAACCTGTTCAACCCCGGGCTGACGACCCGGGAGGGGTCTTACGTCTCCACCGGCTTTTCCCTGGAGCCCTGGGAATCCGGCCCGGAACTCTTCGCCAGGGGCCGGTTCGTCTCGGAGGGGTTCACCTTTCCCGATGAGTCGGACCCGGACAGCACCCTGTCCCGCTGGCTCCTTCCCCCCGGGTACTCCGGAAACGACTCCTACGGTGAAGCCGGACTGGAGTCCGAGCGGGCGGCACTGCGTTTCGGGAAGAGGAGCCTCGAGAGCGGCGGTTCCGTGGAGAACGCCGAAGCCGATTCCGAGCTGGACATGGGCCGGTTGACCCTCAGGCTGACCGCCGGGGCGGGGCGCCGGTCCGGCGCCCCGGAGCTGGCGGAGGGAAGCAGGGTCTCCGGGGGTTCCTCCATGGAATACCGGGTCGGCGCTTTCACCCCCTTCATCAGCATGGAGTCCCGCCGGGAATCCTGGGCCGACAGCCTGGAGGGTTTCATGCACCAGGGCGAGGTCGGCACCCTGGCGTCCCTGGGCCCCTGGAGCCTCAGGTGTTACACCGGCGGGGTCCTGGACCGCCGGGGCGGGGACGACATGCCGGACCGGACGGCCCGGGCCGGACTGTCCGGGGAAGGGGCCGGTTCCGGCTGGTCGGCGGGGTGGAACTACAACCACTCTACCGGCTGGTTTCCCGGAGGCGGGCTGAGCCGTGCGGACGCCATCCTGGGGAGGGTGTGTCTGACCGGCGCCGGATGGTGGGCCAACGCCGACTACACCGCCGGCGGTTACCTCGGGAGGGCGGTGGAGGTGATATACACCTGGGTCGGGCGGGGGAACGGTGATTACGGTTACGATCCGGACACCGGCGAATACTACCCCGACCCCGGAGGAGAGTACCTCCGGTCGTTTCAGTCCGGCGAAGGCGAGGAGAAGGTTCTGGAAAGCCGTCTCAAGTCGGCCGGGTCCCTGCGGCTCGACGGGGGCGGCCTTGACGCTTCCGTCACCCTGGCCGCCCAGGATCCCGGCGACCGGTGGAAAACCTTCCTCCTGGCGGGAGCCTTCGATACCGGCGGTCCCGGGGAGTGGACCTTCACCGGAACCCCCTGGCTCGCGTGGGAGGAGGGGGTTCTGAGAAGAGTGACCTTGAGGCTGTACGCCTCGGAACTCCGCGAGAACCTCAGCGGGTCGGGGCTTCGGAGCGGCCGGGAGCGTTCGGCGGGGCTGACCCCGCTGCTGAGGCCGGCTCAGGTGCTGGAACTGGAACTCTCGGGGAAGCTGTTCCTGAAGGATCAGAACCTCTACGGCTCCAGGAGAATCACCGGAACCAGGCTTTCCGCCGACCCCCGGTACATTCCCTTTCCGGGCTTCACCGGCGGGGTGGAGGTCTCCGCGGAAAAACGCAGGGAGCGGAACTCCGGGCTGGCCGCCGCCTCCTACGGCATCCGCCCTCACCTTTCCCTGAACACCCGGGGCTGGTCCGTGAGCGCCGGGTATTCGGTATCCAGGATAGCCGGCGAAGGGGACCTGCCGTCCTGGTTCTTCGACGGCGCCGGGCGGGGTTACACCCTGGAGGGGGATCTCAACGCGGGCAGGAGCCTCGGCAGATGGTTCCGGCTGAACCTGTTCTTCCGGGGGAGGAGGCCGGCGGGGGGGGACTGGACCCGAACCGGGGGGCTGGAGGGGACGGTGACGTTCTGATGCCGTTGCTGATCCTGGCTTTTCTGGGGGACGTATCGCTGACCTTCACCGGCTCGCCGCCCCTGCCTCCGCCCGGAGAATCGGTGGCCCCTTCGGATTCGGCCGTCGCCTCGATGGTCGAGGGCGTTCTTCTCTGGTACCTTTCCCAGGGCTATCCCTTCGCCGGCGCCGGGATGTACTTCACCGGGGAGGACTCCCTTGTCGTGACCCTGGTTCCGGGGAGGCGGGCGGCCCTGGAGGAAGTCCGGTTTCCAGACGATCTGCGTACCAGACCGGGCCTGCTCCTGAGGAAACTGGCCATGAAGGAAGGGGACCCCTACGATCCCGGGGCGGTCACCCGGTGGGTGGACGCCCTCAACAGGATGGAGATCATCCGGGAGGCGGGTCCGCCGGAACTCTTCCTGGGGCCCATGGGAGACCTGGTGTTGTTCATGCCGGTTCTGGAGGCCCCCCTTGGCTGGTTCGCCGGGGGCATGTCCTACAATGACGCCTCCGGCGTCCTTGGGGGCGGCGAACTGGTGCTGTGCAACGTGTTCGGCGGCGGAAGGAGGCTGGAAATCGCGGCGGACGCCACCGAATGGGGGGTGGACGGCTCTTTTCGCTACCGGGAGCCCTGGATACTGGGCAGCCCCCTTGGTTTTTCGGTGCGCCTGAGCCAGGAGATACCGGATTCCGGCAGTGTGAACCGGAGCTGGGAGGCCAGGGCTTTCTACGAAATCGGCGATCTGGAGGTTTCCGGAGGCGGGGGAGCGTGGTACGGCTGGCCCGCCGGGGGCGGCGGGCAGCGTTACGATTACGCCGCGGCGGGGCTGGACTGGGACCTGACGAGAAATTCGCCGCAGGGAAAAAGGGGCTTCAGAGGTTCCGTCTCCACCACCGCGGGCAACGCCTCCGGCGCCGATTCCACCTGGTTCATGGCCGCCTGTGATGGTTCCGCTTCCCTGACGGGTTACCGCGGAGCCCTGGGGTTCGGCCTCGGGATCAAGGCCGGGGGCGTCATTCGCGGGGAGTGGCTGTCCTCCGGCCTCCGGCGCCTGGGCGGGTACGGCACCCTCAGGGGTTACCCGGAGGATGTGTACCGGGCCGGGGAGTGGGGGATCGTGTCTCCGGAGGTTTCCCTGGGTGAGACCGCCACCCGGCTCTACGTCTTTTCCGACCTGGCGGTGCTCAGAACGGCGACCGGAATCGAAAGGCCGATCTCCGCCGGGGGTGGAATCAGGGGAACCGCCGGACGGCTCCGGTACGATGCGGGAGCGGGCTTCCCCCTGGACAGGGGGCCGAAGGACGCCAGGTTCTACCTCTCGGCGCTGGTGGAGATCTGAAGGCCTTTTTCCCGGAGTTCGCCCTCCAGGGTCTCTCGGATCTCCATGCCGGCGATGGTGATTCCGTGTTCATCCGCCAGCAGGCAGGCCTTCCGGTAAGCGTCCAGGGCCTCGCTGCGGCGATCCAGCGCCAGAAGAACCCGGGAGCTGAGGAAGCGGATGTCCACCGACAACTGGGGGTCCCCGCCGGCGGCGGCCAGTTTGCCCGCGTCTTCCGCGGATTGCAGTGCGTCCTCCGGCTTCCCCCTGAGAAGGGTCACCTCGCACATGCCCATGAGCGCGAGGGCCTGGCTCACCAGGCTGCCCGCCCTCCGGTTCATCCTGAGCACTCTCCGGAAGCACGCCTCCGCCTTGTCAAGCGCCCCGGTCTTCTGGTGCAGGCAGCCCATTCCCATCAGCGCCGAAGTCATCATCCGGGAGTTACCGGCTTTTTCCGAGACCGTCAGGGTTTCCCTGAAACAGGCCTCGCTCTCCTCGAACCTGTTCATGATGCAGAGGACGTTGCCCATGGAAACGCTGTAAGCCGAGATCATATCCGCGCTTTCCGTTTTTTTCGCCAGGTGCAGAGCCTCGCCGAGGGCTTCAAGAGCCGGCTCCAACCGTCCGCTTCTGGCCAGCATGGTGCCGGTGTTCCCCAACACGCGGCACAATCCGTGCAGATTTCCGCTTTGCCGGTGGATCTCCACCGCCTCGGAGGAGAGTTCCATCCCCTCCCGTTCCCGCCGGGTACGCATGCATATGATGGACAGCACACTCAGAAGCTGCGCCCTGCGCTTCAGGTTACTCCTGTAGTGGTCTAATTTCAGGGCCTTGCGGCACAGCTCCTCGGCCTTCTCCGGGTCGCCCGATAAGAGCCTGGTTATGGCCAGGTTTCCCAGGATGCACTCCATCAGGCCGGGGTCACGGTTCACCATGTCCATGGCCAGGTCCTGGTAGTTGCGGGATTTGGCCATGTCTCCCAAGTGGGCGAAGAACACGCTGAGCCTGCAGAGGACCGTCGCCCGCACGAAACCGTCTTCTCCGCACTCCGCGAGAACTCCCTCCAGCAGGGCCGCCGCCTCCAGGGTCTCGCCCTTCTCCGAATGCATTCTCGCCTTGATCATATCGAGCCGGGCCAGCTCCCCGGGGTCGGCTCCCGGGGCCAGGAGCGCATAGAGGTCCATGGCCTCGCGGTAGTCCCCCCTCGTGGAATGGATATCGAAAGCCGCCTTGTTTATCCGGCGCTCCGATTCGGCGCTCTTCGTTTCCGCCGGCCATCTCCGCAGCCTTTCAAGGAGCTGGAGCGCCTCGGTGCAGTCCGCCGCCGCCGTCATCTGCTCCAGGGCCGCCAGTGCCCAGGGCATCGCCTCCCCGTACCGGCCCGCCCTCACCAGATGTCCCGCAGTTTCCAGGGCGAAGGCTTCGTCCGGACCGGGCGGCCTTACCCGTGACAGATGGTTCCCGGCGATTCCATGCATCACCTTTGCATCGTTCTCGGAGACGGCTCCGGCGGCGGTCTCCGCCAGAAGGCTTTCCCGGAAGCGACAGAGCGGGCCGTTCAGCGAGAGAAATCCGGCTTCCGCGAGTTCCAGGAGGACCGAATCGCCGCCGGGGCCGGCAAAGGCTTCGTGGAGGTGCAGAAAGAGGTCCCGGGAGAAGTTTCTTCCGAGAAGCCCCGCCATGAGCAGCCCCTGCCGAAGTTTCCCCGGCAGTGCGTCCATCCTGGCCTGAAGCAGCGCTTCCATCGAGGGGGCCGGGCCGGTCAGGGGCTCCTCCAGTGTCCATTCTCCGGCGGTGGACCTGGCCAGACAACCCGAGGAAAGGAGTTGAAGAAAGGTCTGCTGGACGAAAAGGGGATAGCCCATGGTGTATTCGTGCAGGGTGCGGGCAAGGGTGTCCGGGAGGTCCGCCTCCCCGAGGTCGGGAAGCATCTCCCGAAGAAAGGATTCGATGGCCTTCGGGCTCATGGGCTCCGGCGTCACCACAAGAAGACGGTCCGCCGGAATCTGCTCCGGCAGTCGCTCTCCCACCAGGATGAAAAACAGGGAAAGCCCGTCCGGGGGCATGACGATGAGCCTGGACAGCACCCTCAGAGAAGACTCATCCGCACAGTGCAGGTCCTGCAGCAGCACCACCGCTCTCTGCCGGGTTCCAGCCAGTTCCTTCAGGGCCGAGCCCAGCCACGAGGGGATATGGTCGTCGTCCGGCCCGGGCCGGGACCCTCTTATCGTCCGCCACATGCCCATGGGCAGCGCTCCCCAGGGGCCTAAGCCGCCGCAGGCCACCACCGGTTCTCCGCCTTCGGCTATCAGAGATGCGTAGCTCTCCGCCATACCGTTCTTTCCCAGCCCCGGTTTCCCTATCAGGGCCACTCCCCCCGAGGCTCCGGCTCCCTCCTCCAGGAAATGCCTATGGGCGTCCATCATGTCCCGGTAGGCCGGATGATCCGGCGTGAAGAAGGGGAACCAGCCGCTTTCCCTCCGCCCCACCCGGCGCAGAGCCTCGATTTCGGCGGAGGAAGCCGGGGCCTTCTCCCATATCCATCGGCACCCGGACATGGCCGCCACCTCCGGTGCGACCAGGAGACCGTCCGGTCCGGCAAGGCTTTCGAGGGCTTCTGCGGCGGAGAGAGTGGAGGGGCCCGGCGCACCCCAGGATATTCCGGCTTTTCCCTGCAGGTCGAGCCCCTTATCCCTCAGTTCCAGGGTGAGACCGTCGAAGCGGTCCAGCAGTTGCACCGCTCCCTCCACCGCCGCGAGGCAGTGGCTTTCGTGTTTCCGGCCGGCGTCGAAGAGGGCGGTCAGCCCGGAATCGTCCGTTTTCGACACAAGGCCGCCGACGTCTTCCAGAACCGACGCGAGTTCGCTGAACAGGGAGTGCCGGAAACGAAGGGCAAGGGGCGGGTCCAGGACCCGGGAAAGGCCCTCCAGCCCCGAGGCCCGGAACGAAAGGCAGGCGGCCTTTCCGGTGACGGTTTGAAAAGGTTTTCCCAGGGATGGATCCGCCGGAGGGCTCATCGTCCGTCTCCCTTCTGCAAAACCCTGCCCTAATGTAGCATACCCGGATGGGCGTGTCATGCCCGGAAAAACCTTGACCATATGAATGTATGTTGATATGCTCATGATATGGAGCGGGTATTCAAGGCCCTTGGGGATGGTAACAGGCTCAGGATCGCCTTGATCCTGGACAGGGGGCCTTTGTCCGTCGGTGAGATAACCTGGGTGCTGGGGCTTTCCCAGTCCAACGTGAGCCACCATCTGAAGAAGCTCACCGACGCCGGCGTGGTCTGTCGCCGGGGTGACCGGGGCTGGGCGTTCTACGGAATCAACCGGAATGAGCCGCTGGTAGGGGATATAATCGCTGCGATAGTCGCCCGCCGGGGGACGGTGGCGGCCTCGGAGGCGGATTACCGCAGGCTGTCGGCCCTGTACCGGGAGAGACGCAGCAGGTCCAGGGAGTTCTTCAAGGCCCTCGGGAGCCGCTGGGGGGTCATCAGGGAGGGCCTGCCGCCTCCGGAGACCTATGCCGAGAGCCTGTCTTCGGCCCTGGGAACCCCGGACTCCCTGCTGGAGGTGGGCATAGGGGCGGGGCACATGATCCCGTTTCTCTGCCGGGTCGCCCGGCGGGTGGTGGGGGTGGACAACTCCCCCGAAATGCTGTCGGAGGCCGCCGCCGCCGCTTCATCCCTGGGGCTCTCCTCCCGGGTGGAGACCAGGCTCGGGGAGGCGGAACACCTGCCTTTAGGGGACGGTTCGGTTGACGCGGTGCTGATGCACTTCATGCTCCACCACGCGGGCAACCCCGGGGAGGCCATGATGGAGGCGGGCCGGGTGCTGTCCCCCGGGGGGGTTCTGGTGGTGGCGGAGTTCACCGGTCCCACCGCCGGCTCCTTCCGCCGCAGGCACGGCGATCTGTGGCCCGGGTTCACCAGGGAAGAACTCACCTCATGGTGTCTTCCGGCGGGACTGGCCCCGGAGAGCTGGATGGAGACAAAGGACGGATCCGTGATGATATCTGCCTTCAGAAAGGGAAAAGAACATGCGCACTGACACGGACTACCGAGTGGCGGACATCGCCCTGGCGGACTTCGGACGTCGGGAGATAGCCATCGCAGAACACGAAATGCCGGGCCTCATCGCCGTCAGGGAAAAGTACGGGCCCGAACGGCCCCTGAATGGGCTGAAGGTGTCGGGTTCCCTTCACATGACCGTCCAGACGGCGGTCCTCATCGAAACCCTCCGGGAATTGGGGGCGCAGGTCCGCTGGGCGAGCTGCAACATTTTCAGCACCCAGGACCACGCCGCCGCCGCCATGGCGGAGGCCGGGGTTCCGGTGTTCGCCTGGAAGGGCGAAAACCTGGAAGAGTACTGGTGGTGCACCCGGAACGCCCTGACGTTTCCGGACGGCGGGGGACCCGACCTGATAGTGGACGACGGTGGCGACGCCACCCTCATGGTACACCTTGGGGTCACCCTCGAAAGGGAGTTCCGGGAGACGGGCAGGCTGCCGGAGGTCGGCGGGGGTCCCGAAGACCTGCGTCGGCTGAGGGAGAACCTGATACTCGGGATCGGGGAAAACCCGGGCTTCTGGACGGAGGTTTCCCGGAGGATCATCGGCGTGAGCGAGGAGACCACCACCGGGGTGCACCGGCTTTACCGGATGCTCAAGGACGGGGAACTCCTCTTCCCAGCCTACAACGTGAACGATTCGGTGACCAAGAGCAAGTTCGACAACCTCTACGGGTGCAGGGAGTCCCTGGCGGACGGCATCAAGCGGGCCACCGACGTGATGGTGGCGGGCAAGACGGTGCTGGTGTGCGGTTACGGTGATGTGGGCAAGGGGTGCTGCCAGAGCATGAGGGGGTTCGGCGCCCGGGTGCTGGTGACGGAGATCGACCCCATCTGCGCCCTGCAGGCGGCCATGGAGGGCTACCGGGTCACCACGGTGGAAGACGCCCTGGCGGAAACGGACATCTTCGTGACCGCCACCGGGAACCGGGACGTGATCACGGCGGAGCACATGGCGGGGATGAAGGACCAGGCCATTGTCTGCAACATCGGCCACTTCGACAACGAAATCCAGGTGGACCTGCTGGAAGCCGTTCCGGGCATCCGTAAGGAACAGATCAAGCCCCAGGTCCATCGCTTCTCCTTCCCGGACGGACACTGCATATACCTCCTGGCGGAGGGACGCCTGGTGAACCTTGGGTGCGCCACGGGCCATCCCAGCTTCGTGATGAGCAGCAGTTTCACCAACCAGTGCCTGGCCCAGATGGCCCTGGCCGCCGACAGGCCCGGGATCGGGGTGTACACTCTCCCCAAGAAGCTGGACGAGGAGGTGGCGAGGCTCCACCTTGGAAGGCTGGGGGCGAAGCTGACCACCATGTCGCCGCAGCAGGCGGAGTACATCGGGGTCCCCGCGGAAGGCCCCTTCAAGCCCGAAAATTACAGGTACTGAAAGGGATGGGGTAAGCGAAACCGACCGGCTCCCGTATCGTACGGATAAGCGGCCGGATATGAAGCGGGAGCGGTCATACGCCCCCGCTCCGGCCCGGGCCTTCGATTCATCGTCCGGCTCGCCCGGCAACTGGATGGAAGCCCTCCAGCGGTGAGGAGGACATGGGAAACACCGCCCGCGGAGGGAGGCGGTGGTGTAGAAAAACCGGGGGGCGGCCCTGCGCCCCCCGGCCTTACGGAACGGGAATGATCAGATATCGAACCGATCCAGGGGGCTCATGACCCTCAGTTCGGAACGATCCTTGGCGAGCTTGAGGTAGGGTGTGATCATGGATGGAGTGGTGATGCCCAGGAGCTTCTGTACAAGGCGCCTGTCAACACCGTCCTCGAGCAGATGAACCGCGAAGCTGTGCCTCAGCCAGCCGAGGGTGGCCCGCTTGTTGATGCCGGCTTCGTCCAGTGCGTCAATGAAGGCCCTCTGGATGGTTCTCGCCGAAACGTAGTTGGTATGCGACCTTCCGGGGAAGAGGAAGGGCGACGGGTCGGTCCTCAGGTCCAGGTACTGCCCGAGAATCCTGCCGACCTTCCTGGACAGGATTGTGTCGCGGAGGTATTCTCCCTCGAAGGAGTACACGTGGATGATGTGGTTGACCATGTCCACGTTCTCGCGCTTGAGAATCGCGGTTTCGCTCACCCGGAGGCCGCTGGAGTAGATGAACATGAGGGCCAGGCGGTACTTGAGTTCATGCACGTGCTGGAAAAGCGCCGCGATTTCTTCCCTGGTGAAAAGGCCGTGAAGGGGGACTCTTTTGGCGATGACGCTGGGGCTGGGAAGGGGGTTGGCCTTGTCCAGCACCTGGGTGTAAAGGTACCTTATGGCGCTCTGGGCCTGGTTGAGGTAGGAAAGGGACTTGCCTTCCTCCACCATGTTCTCGAGATAATCCCTGAGGGCTTCGGAAGAGAGGTTGCCTGTCTCTTCGCCAAAATGAGCCGTAAGCCTGCGAAGGTGAGAGATATAGCTGTTTGCAGTCTTCGGGCTTCTTCCTGATTCCATCAACTGTTTTTTGGTGCGTTCAATGAAGTCCATCACTTTTCCTTTCATCGGAGCAGGGGTTCTCGACGATTACCACAACATACCGTAATAATAAGAAATCGCTTTCACTGTGTCAATTTACTTCTTGCCATTTCCGGCGATTGAAGTCATGTTGCGGATATGGAGGAAAGGTTGGGGGAGCAGAACCGCGTGAAACATCCGGAATCCGTTGAAACCCCGTGTGCTTCCTCACCCGGGGAGCAAAGGAACGCCGCCGGGATACTCGCTTCCTTTGCCTTCGGCTTACTGCTGGCCCTGGGCGCATCCGCCCTCTGGGGTTTTTATGCGGATGGTCTGCTCAGGGACGGCAGGATGAGGCGGATCATCCAGCTGCACGGTTTCGCGGACCACTATGAAAGTTACGCCGTGTCCCGGGTGGGCGGCGGATCGAGCGGCACAGCCGCCGTCGAGATACCTTCGGCCCGGCTCGGGTATTCAGGGCTGAGATCGGCGTCTATCCTGTTTCCGAGCCGGTTGCCGCACGGGAGCGGACTGAACGCGGATTCCGGGAGTCTTATTGTCAGGTATACCAAGTTGTCGCCCGCCGGGAGTTCAGTGTTTTTCTACGACGATACGGATTGGAATAAGCAGCATTATAATTATATATACGCTAAAAATAGCATAATCATTACAATTTTATCAATAGTGATTATTGCAATCAGTCCTATAGCTGTGACGCTGTTTTCCATGTTCAGGCGGCGCGACGAGCTGCGGAGATTTTCGAATACCGCCGGCGGTCCTTCACGGGAGAGTATCCATGCGGCCGCCATGAAGACCGTCATCGGCGAATCGGATGTTGCCGTGCTGATACTGGACGGCAGCGGGAGAGCGGTTTCCGTGAGCAGAGCCGCCGCTTTCCTCCTGGAGGCCGGAACCGCCGAGGACGCATCGGATTTTTCTTCCTTTATCGCGCTTCCCCGTGAAGTCAGGGAAAAGTGCCTCTCCGGCGGATCGCCGTTTCAGGAGACCGTTGAGCTGATGCGGGCGTCGGGGGAGGTCAACAAGGTGGATATCGTTTATCAGCCCTTCGAGATGGAGGCGGGGGGCGGCGGCGGAGTTCTCTTCCTGTTTCCGGGGGCCGGGGAAACCGGGAGCACCTCCCGGGAGGCCGACGGGGTCAAACAAAAGCAGGATGAGGAAATACTGGCCGGAATGGTCCGGGGGCTGGCGCACAACCTCAATAACACTGTTGCAGGCATCATCGGAGTGGCGTCCCTGGGAATAAGGGAGGCAACCGTTGATTGGGAACTGGCCGGGAGGTTCAGGGACATCCAGAGGGAAGCGGGGAAACTTTCGGACATCTGCAGCGAATTGCAGCTTCTGTTGACGAGCGGGGAGAGCGAATCGGGCATATGCGATCCGTCCTACGAAATGGCCAGAATCTCCCAGGTGCTTCGAAGCGTGATGCCCTTCAACATCGCAGTGGAGGCGGGAGGTTCCTCCAGATTCAAGATACTGGTTGACCGGGGCATACTGCGGCAGTTTTTCTTCAACCTCGCCCTGGCTTCGAGCGATCGGATGAAGGGTGCTGCGGGAAGGATAAGAATAAACCTTTCCGACCGTTTGCCGCGGCGGGTCCTCTCACCCGACCTGGAGCGCGGAAACAGGCTTTGCTTCAGGTATTCCGACGGCTTCATCATGCCTCCGGAACTAAGGGATGTCTTTACCGGGCGGGAGTACGAGCCCTCGGATGTCGAACGACAGTTCGGCGCATCCTACGGCACCGCCTATCGGGTCTCCCTGGAATTCGGCGGATGGATAAGCTTTGAAAGGGAGATGGGCGAAACCATCCTCTGTCTCGTTCTCAAGGGCATACCCTCCGACACGGCCGGTGAGCATGCCGGCGTCTCCGGTTCCGTCGGGGAAAACAATCTGAAGGTGCTCCTGGCGGACGATGCGGACCTGGTGAGGGAAACCCTCGGGGAGTTCCTCAGGTCCCAGGACTTCCGGGTGGTTACCGCGGCGGACGGTGATAAGGCCATGGAATACCTCGGCAAGGAGTGGTTCGATGCGATCATCCTCGACCTGAACATGCCCGGCAGGCCGTCGTTGAGTATTGCCGCCCATTGCCTCCAGGCGTACGAAGACATGGCGGTCATACTCTCCAGCGGGTATGAGAAACCGGACGGCATTCAGGCGCTCCTTGACGACAGGAGGGTGGAGTTTCTGCCGAAACCCAGCCCCCCCGGCGAGATGGTGCATGCCGTCAGGGCACTGGTGGCGAAGGTCAGACGGGACAGGGGTGACCGAGGGGTACGGATTTAGCATAATCACTCGTTCCCGTTTTTTTGACGTCGCTGTTTTCTTGGAGGAGATTTGGCTCTTTTCACTAACAATCTTCGAAAGATGATCGGTGAGCTGGCGAAGCCCACCCCGGACTGGAAAAAGCTGGAAGGCCTTTCAGCAGGGCGCTACGAGGTTACCGGCAAGGCCGTCGGGGAGGCAGGGATGCTTCTTCAGGCGCTGGTGGAGAGGGCCGGCGCCGAGGCTGTGGATTCCGGGCTTCTGCTTTCGGTTCTGAGGAATTTCGTCAGCCGGGGCGGCGATATGAACAAACCGGTCACCGAGGGCGGCGAATCGCCGATTCACCTTGCGGTCCGCACCGGAAGCCGTGAAATGGTGAAGGTCTTCCTGGAGGCCGGATCCTCCCCCGCCGCCACGTCCGTCACCGGCGAGTCGGCCCTGCATATAGCGGTCTCCGAAGGGTGGGAGGATATCTGCAGGATTCTCCTGGAGGCAGGTGCCGACGCGGGGGCGGAGAACTCCGACGGTGACGCTCCGATTCATCTGGCGGCCGCCGGCGGGAACGGAAAAGCGATACTGAAAATACTTTTCAAGCACGGGGCGAAGGCCTACCACAGAAACGGCGAAGGCCTGACTCCGATCCGGATCGCCGAGAGGTCCGGCAACCACCAGTACATTCCCCTCATCGAGGAAGCCCTCAAGGCCCTGCGCAGGACTCGGAAAAGCAAATGGACATGTCCCGGGTGCGGCGCCGCCATGGAGCGCCCCGACGCCTCGAGGATCAACTGGTACAACTCAATCGGGGTATGGGAGCACCTCAGGTTCACCTGCGGCAACTGCGGCAAGGCCGCCGCCCCGACCTACCTGGACGGCGAGCTTTCCTGATCCTCCTCCGAGAACAGCGGGATCACCGCTTCCCTGAATATCTTCCCGCAGGCTGAAGCCACCCTCTCCCGGTACTCGGGGGCGCAGCTCACGGTGATCATGTTCCTGTTGGGTTTCATCTCCCCGAGGTACCGGGAGAAGGCCGGATCCACCTCCTCCAGGGTCAGGACGCGGTCCGACGGGTCCACGAAGCGGATGTCCAGGCGTCCGAAGCGTTCTTCGCTCATCTTCACCGCCTCCACAGGGAGGTCAACGATTATGTACCGCCGGTCCACCCCGGACTCGGAGGCTATTCTGCCGGCCATGACATCGGCGCCTTCCCGGGGCGACCTTCCGTGGGAGAGGAGTTCCGCCAGGAAGCCGGCGTTCCTGCGGGAGTCGGCCAGGGCGCCGACACTGAAGACCTGGCTGAAGAGACCCTGCCGGAACTTGACCCGCCAGGCCATTTCCCTGACCCACGGGTCTTCGGACTGCTCCGCCAGCCGGCTGAGGAGCTGGTCGTCGGTCATGAAGTGGAAATCCGGCGTCTCCCCCAGTTCCAGGATACTGCGCCGGGCCGCCGCCAGGAGCATCTGGTCCACAATCCTGGTCTTTTTGTGCAGGTACACCCCGGAGTACATGTGAAACCTGGCCAGCAGAAAGTCCCTCACCGCGTCCAGGCCCTTGAGCTGGAAAACCAGGCTTCCATCCCTCACGGTCATGGTGCTGATGATACGGTCAACCTCTATGTGTCCGAAGGCCACTCCGGTGAAATGGAAGTCCCTCTGGAGGTAGTCCAGCATGTCCGCGTCAACTTCGCCGAAGATGATCTGCTGTATGAAAGGAGCGCCCCTGAACCTGCTTCTCACGAGTTCCGCCACGCTGGAAGGGTCAATGTGCCGGTCCCGCAGGATATCCGGAATCCTTCCGGAGCCCGGTATGTTCATCTTCGTTCTGCCGGTGACGATTTCCGCAACCAGCCCCATGTGATCCGTGCCGTGAAGTTCGAAGTACAGCGGTTCGAGGGTGTGGGACCAGGGGGTGTGCCCTATGTCGTGAAGCATTCCCGCCGCCTGGACCAGGTCCGCCGCCCGACCGCCGTCCTCCGGCGTTGACGGCGGGATACCGGTTTCGGCCAGGTGATCGGCGATCACCCCGGCGAGGTGCGACACCCCCACCGCATGGGCCAGCCTCATGCCGTGGGCGCCGGGGTAGCACTGAAATGTGGTGCCCAGCTGATGGATGAAGCTGAGCCTCTGGACCTCCACCGTCTTCAGCAGATCCTCCTGCAGGGGGGACAGTTTGATTGACCCGTGCACCGGGTCCCTGATGTACATCACCTTTCGCATGGAAAACCCTTCGTCCGGCTCCCGCCCGCCGACACCGGCTCCATTGCCCGGCCGGCGACTTAGGAACATATTCCGTTTTCCTTGGAAAGGTGATATGGCCACTGTAGATCTTCATGTGCACAGCACCGGCAGTGACGGTCTCAGGAGCCCGTCGTGGCTTGTGGAAAAGGCTTCCTCCTGCGGCTTCCGGGCCTTGTCAATCACGGACCACGATACCTTCTGCGGCATTCCCGAAGCCGGCGCCGCCGCCGCGGCCTCCGGGCTGGACCTCATCCCGGGCATCGAACTGAGCGTCGAACTCCACGGCGGAGGGTCCGCTCACATGCTGGGCTACTTCCCCGGATGCGACCCGGAAACCTGGGACGGCGGATCGGTGGAGCAGGCCCTGAAGGCGGTTCGCAGGGCCAGGGACGAGAGAAACCGCCTGATAGTGGACAAGCTCGTGGAAATGGGTGTTCCCGTAACGATGGAGGAGGTCGGGGAGAAGGCCGGCGCCGGGGTTACGGGAAGGCCGCACATCGCGGCCGTCATGGTGATGAAGGGTGTTGTAAGGAATTCCGAGGAGGCCTTCAGGGACTACCTGGGCAGAGGCGCTCCGGCCTACGTTTCCCGGAAGAGGCTCGGGGATTACCGGGCGATCGGGCTCATCCGGGAGAACCGCGGAATCCCGGTTCTGGCGCACCCCGGGCTCCTGGAGAACAGGGATGAAAGCCGGGTAAGGGCGCTGGCGGCCTCCCTGAAGGACGAAGGGCTAATGGGTCTAGAGGTCTTCTACCCCGGCCACGATGAAAGGTTCATCGGATTCCTGCTGGAAACCGCCCGGAAACTCGACCTTCTTGTGACCGGTGGAAGTGATTACCACGGCATTGACGACAGAGATGTTTTCCCCCCCAGCGCCGACGGATTCAGGGTGGACTCGGGGCAGGTGGCTGCCTTCCTGGAAACCTGCGGATCCTTGAAGAAGGAGGTCTATCGGCATGGCTAAACTCAGCGATCTGGTCAGGACCATTAACGACACCGCAAAGGCGGGGGACAGGGTCAGGGCACTGGCGATGCTCGACAACCTGATCGCGAGGGTTCCGGCGGAAAAGGCCGGAGTGCTCCGGAAGAGAAGGCAGAGACTGGCCGCCGAGCTGGAGCTGGATCGGCGGATATCTGCACTGGAGAAGCAGTACGGAGCCTGATGGGGCTATCCCGTCTCGCCCTTCCGGCGGCGTTGCTTCTGACCCTTTCCGGCTGCGCCGCCCGCAGTGAAGTCTCCATCGCCCCGGAACGGCTGTACATGGCCCGGGCGGCATTCTGCTGGGAGAACCTGAACCATTTCCAGATCCGTGGGCGGGCCAAAGCCGTCGGCAAGGGCCTGGTGGCGGAGGGCCCCATGGTGATTTGGGGAAGCCGGTTTCCGCCCAGGCTCAGGGGTGATGTTTACGGCCCGGACGGGCGGCCCCTGGCCAGTTTTTTCTGCGACTCCACCGGTTTTCTGTGCTACTACCCCGGAGAGCGGAGCGCATTCTTTCACACCGCCGGTCTTCGTGCGGGAAACGGTTGTCTTCCGGTGATTTCCCTCCTGGCACTTCTTCGGACCGGGTTTCCGGTTCCCCCCGAGCCCCGGGTGCTGGACGAGACCGTGACCGAAGGGGGCTGGCTTTTCACCGCCGCCGGTGATACCGCCGGCCTCGTATTCGAAGGCGGTCTTTTTCCTTCAAGGCTGACGATGGGCCTGTCCTCGGCCACGGTGACCCAGGCTTCGGCCCACGATGAATACCGGGCCTGGCCCTCGGGCTGGCTTATCGTAACACCTTATGGGACAACCGAGTTTACAATTACCGCCATCGATGAGAACACCCCTCCGTGGGACGCGCTATGGTCCCTCAGGGTCCCGGTGTCCGTTGACACGTTGCCGCCGCATCCCCCCTGGCGGCTCACCCCGGAGCCCCGGATCCGTTAACTCGAAGCCCTGTTAACAAGGGCCGCCCGGTTTGTACCCCTCCAGGGTACCCTTGTGCTTTCATGTTTATTATATCTTGCTGTCCTTGAGCGGAAAGCGTCGGTTCGTTCCGAGAGGGGATTTGGTAACTCATGGACCTTAAAGGGTTGTTCCGCCGGTTTACGGGAAGCGATGGCGGCGGCATCCTGTCGTTTTCCATGGCGATTGATCTCGGGACCGCCAACACGCTGGTGTATGTGGCGAACAGGGGCATCGTCCTCGAGGAACCCAGTGTCATCGCCCTGGAGAACGACGGAGGAGCCGTGGCGGCCGTGGGCGGCGACGCCAAGGTCATGCTGGGCAGAACCAACAGGAACCTCACGGTCATCCGGCCCCTGAAGGACGGCGTCATCACAAACGCGACGGCGACCCTGGCCATGCTCAAGGAGTTCTTCGCCCGGAGCCAGACCCGGCGCTTTTCCATGCGGCCGAGGGTGCTGGTGTGCGTTCCCAGCGGGATCACCGAGGTTGAGAAGACCGCTGTGCGCGACTCCCTGGAGAGGGCGGGGGCCAGGGAGGTGCTCATGGTGTCCGAACCCCTGGCATCGGCCCTTGGGGTGGGTCTTCCCGTGGAGGGTGCTCCGGGTAACATGGTGGTGGACATAGGCGGCGGCACCACGGAGATCGCCGTGATCAGCCTCAACTCCATCGCGGCGGAGAACTCCATCCGGGTCGGCGGGGACGAGATGAACGAAGCCATACAGGGATACCTCAAGAAGCAATTCAGCCTGCTTGTGGGGGAACGCACGGCGGAGATGGTGAAGATCTCCCTGGGTGCGGTCACCGAGGGAAAATCGGAAGAAATGGAAGTCAGCGGCCTCGATCTCATCAACGGTGTTCCCATGACTTACAGGATCAAGTCCCAGGACATTCACGAGGCCCTGAAGGTTCCGGTGGGCCAGATTGTGGAAGCCGTGCACCAGGCCCTGGAAAAGACCCCGGCGGAACTCGCCAGGGACATTGTGGACCGGGGCATAGTCCTGACCGGCGGCGGCGCGCTCCTGCAGGGGATTGACAGTCTTCTGGAGGGGGAAACCGGCCTGCCCATCCGGATAGCAGACAACCCGCTGGCATGCACGGTCCTGGGAGCGGGGCTGATTCTGGGAGATCTGTTCCGGTACAGGAAGCTCCTTCTGGACTGAGATGGATCCATCCCGTAACCGCACAATCCTCTACATCCTTTTCTCCCTGTTGCTGCTGGTGGTGGGGTCGGCCCTGGTATCGGGGGTGGGCAGCAGGCTCGGTTTTCTTTTCTCCGGCCTCTTTTTCCGGGAAGACGATCATCGGGATGAATACACCCGCACGCTGATCCTGGAACTCATGCTGGAGAACGCCCGGCTCAGGGAGATCTCCATGAAGACGGCGCTGTACCGTGAACTCCTTGGTTACATCAGGCTGCCGGAAACCCGGGCGGTGGTGGCAAGGGTCCTCTACCGGACCGAAGGCCTCGTGGGCGGCGGTTTCGTCCTCGACCGGGGACGGGCGGACCAGGTGGAGATCGGTTCGGTCTGTATAGCGGCCGCCGGATTGGTAGGGGTGGTTGACCGGGTGGAGGAAAACACCTGCACCGTTCTGCCCGTGGTGATACCGGGAGTGCTGGTGAGCGCCGTCTGCGCCGAGTCCGGAGCCATGGGGCTGGTTTCCTCCGCCCCCGACGGCGGGCTCAGGATGGACCATGTGGATATGGCGGCCGGACCCAGGGTGGGGGAACAGGTCCTGACCAGCCGGTTCGGCGGCGTCTATCCGGACGGGATCGTCATTGGAACCGTCACGGCGGTGGAGGAAGGCTCCCGGGGGCTGGACATGACTCTGGTGCTGGAGCCGGCTGTGGACTTCAGGAGGCTCGGGGAAGTGCTCATCCTCCGCCGGACCGGTGCGGAATGAGGTTTTCCGTCCGGGACCAGACGATCGTCGCACTCACCGTCGCAGTCCAGTTCATGCTGGAGGTCACCCTGGGCAGGGTTCTTGCGGCGCCCAACATCCTGGTGCCGGTTCTGGTGTACCTGGCCCTGAACAGGGAGCCCCGGTGGCATGTGCAGGGGAAGGCGTTCTTCTCGGGGCTTTCTCTGGACCTGCTCACCCACCAGCCTCCCGGAACCTCGTCCCTGTCCATGATCCTTGGTATCCTGGCGGCCCGCAGGCTTCTCAGCGCCACCATCGCGGCGGGGGAGGTTTCCTTTTATCTCCACTCGGTGCTGGCTTCGATTTTCAGTGACCTGCTCTTCATACTCCTGGCCTCCCGGCCTCCGGGAGCCTATTTCGGCGTTGGAACCCTCCTGGTGATTCCCCGGGCGGTGGCGCCCCTCGCGTGTCTGGTGGTGGTGCAGATACTCCTTTTCCGGATCAGGAGCGATTCGGCGTGAAACCCCGAAGCCGGGAGGGTAAGCCGTGGCCCATGACAAGCGTGGTTGTCGTGCTCTTCATTCTTCTGGGGATACTCACGGCCAGGCTGGTTTACCTGCAATTGATCAGGGGTGAGTACTACAGTGAACTGGCTGCCCGGAACAGGATTCGAAGCGTCGCGATTCCCGCCCCCAGGGGGGTGGTGACCGACAGGTTCGGGCTGGTCCTTGCGGACAACGAGCCGGCCTTCACCGTTTCACTGATACACTCGGAGTTCGACACCGTAAACCGGGAACTCCTGGCGGATCTCCTCTCCCTGCCCGAAGGGGAAATGGAGGAAAGGTTCGCGGCCGCGGAAAGGTCCCCGTACCGGGCCATCGTGGTGAAGGACGACCTGGAGCTTGAAGCCGTGATTCCGGTGGCGGACAACATGTACCGCCTTCCCGGCGTCATCCTTTCGGTGACCCCGCGGAGAAGGTACCGGATGGGAGAGACCTTCTGCCACCTCATCGGCTATGTCAGCCTGGCGGACAGCGCGGCCCGGTATCAGGGGGAGCTGGCCGGGGTGACGGGCCTTGAAAGGATACTGAACGACAGGCTCAGCGGAACGCCGGGTTACGTCAGGGAGGTGGTGGACGCCTACGGGAGGGTGGTGGACACCTTTGGAGATCCGTCGGAGAGCGTTCCGGTCCCGGGCCGCGACGTGGCCCTGACGGTGGATGCGGAGCTGCAGGCATACGCCGACAGCATAATCTCCGGCACCGGAAACCCCGGCGCCGCGGTTGTTCTCGACTGGTCCACGGGGGAACTGCTCTGCCTCGCCTCGGAACCGGGCTTCGACCCGAACCTCTTCATCGAGGGACTTTCCTCCGACGACTGGAACGCCATCCTCGACAATCCCCAGAAGCCTCTGCTCAATCGGGCGTGGGGCACCTGCCATCCCCCGGGTTCCACCTTCAAGATAGTCACCGCCGCCTGGATTCTGGAGGAAGGCCTGGTGCCGTCCCCCGATTACATGCCGGACCCCTGCTACGGATCGGTGTCCTACGGAGGCAATGTCTTCCGGTGCTGGGGAACGCACGGCAGGATAAACATCCTGGAGGCGCTGGCCGTCTCCTGCGACAGCTACTTCTACCGGGTCGTCCAGAACGGGAACATGGACAACCTGGCAAAAATGGCCCGGTCCATGGGGATGGGCGCCAGGGTTACCGGTTTACTTCCCGGGGAAGCTTCCGGTGTGGTGCCCGACAGGGACTACATGAACAGCCGGTACGGCCCGGGGGGGTGGGGGCAGGGCAATCTTCTGAACCTGTCCATCGGCCAGGGGGAACTGCTGGCGAGCCCCCTTCAGATGGCGGTGGTTTCAGGACTCGTGGCCTCCATGGGCGATATGCCGCCCCTGTCACTGATCGTAGGAGAGGACCCCTGCGGCGTGAAGCTGGCGCCGCCGATCTCGCCCGATAATCTGGCGGTGATAGACCAGGCCCTCCGGGCTGCGGTGACCCGGCGGGGCGGGACCCTCTTCTCGGCCATGCACGACAGCCCCCTCCCCTTCAGGGCCAAGAGCGGCACGGCGGAAACCTATGCCGGCCTGGACCACGCCTGGGTGTGCGGCTACCTTCCCAGGCCGGCCCCCCTGGCCTACGCGGTTTTCGTGGAGTACGGCGGCTCGGGAGGCGTCGTGGCCGGCCCTCTGGCCAGGGCGATAGTGGAGAAAGCCGTGGAAAGGCTGTACCCCGATGCCGTCTGGTGACAGGCCCGATTTCCTCATGGCCGGAGCCCTGGCGGCGCTGCTCTTCCTGGGACTCATGACGGTCTACTCCGCAGTCCCCGAGGAGGGCATGTTCTACCATCAGCTCTGGATGGTGGCGGTGGGCTTCGTGATGATGCTCGCGGCCTACAACTTTCCGCTCAGGTTACTGGAGGAACTGTATCCCTTCATCTACCTCCCGGTGATGGTTCTTCTGATTCTCACCATTCTCTACGGCCGGGGGCCGGCCGGGAGATGGCTGGTGATAGGTCCGCTGCACCTTCAGGTTTCGGAGTTCGCCAAGCTGGCCGTCATTCTGGTGTCCGCCAGATGGATGCCGGGCATGAAAACGGAGTCGTCGAGGTGGAGCACGCCGCTTTTCCTTGCCGGTGTTTTTCTTCTGGTGATGCTCACCGCGGTCCAGCCCGACCTGGGAACCGCGGTCGCCATGGGCATGATAATCCTGGGTATGCTCTACTGGGCGGGCTTCGGGTTCCGGTGGATCTTCCTTTTCGTGAGCCCTTTCCTGGCCGCCCTGTCATCCATCGGTTTCGGGTGGTGGCTGCTGTTCACCGTGATGCTGTGCGCCGTTCTGTACCGGGACAGGGCGCCCACCTGGAAATGGGTCTTCATCACGACATTCAACACCACGGTTGCGGCCCTGACCCCGGTGGCCTGGAATCTGCTGAGACCCTATCAGAGGACAAGACTCACCACCTTCCTGAACCCCGCCGCGGATCCCCAGGGGGCGGGATGGAACGTGATCCAGTCCGAGGTGGCGGTGGGCGCCGGCAGATTCTACGGGCAGGGCTTTCTTCAGGGAACTCAGAAGACGCTGGCATACCTCCCCGCCAGGCACACCGATTTCATCTTCAGCGTCTATGCCGAGGAATTCGGTTTTCTGGGCTCCATGCTCCTGCTGGGGCTCTTCCTGCTGCTGATATGGCGGATTCTGCTGGCGGCCAGGAGATCCATGAACCCGTTCAACTCAATTCTGGTGGCAGGTATCGCCTTTTACTTCATCATCCACCTGTTCGTCAACATCGGCATGGCCATCGGGATCATGCCCGTAACGGGTCTCCCCCTTCCCCTTATGACCTACGGCGGAAGCCATGTGATTACGGAGATGATCATGGTGGGCCTGGCCATGAACGCCGCCAGGAACTGGCGAAGCTGGTGAACCGCCCCGGCACTCCTTAGATTCCCCTTACGGGAGGAGGAACCCATGCACCCGGTATTGTTCAGAATCGGCGGCATACCGCTCAATTCCTACGGGCTCACCCTGGCGGTGTCCTTCCTGCTGGGCGTCGGGCTCGCCTCCCGCCGGTGCGCCGCCCGGGGGATACCCAAGGACGATGTGACCAGTATGGGCGTCTGGGTGATGATGGCCGCCATAGTCGGGTCCAGGGCCCTTTACGTTTTGACCCACCTCGACGAGTTCGCAGGGGCCCCGATCCGCATCATCGCGTTCTGGAACGGTTTGTACGGCCTCAGCATGCTAGGCGGCGTGGTGCTGGCCATCGTAGTCGGGTTCGTTTACATCGCCCGTAAGAAATGGCCCGCCTGGGAACTGGCCGATGCGGTCATACCCGCGTTTCCCCTGGGCATCTTCATAACCCGGGTCGGGTGTTTCCTCAACGGTTGCTGCTTCGGGATCCCGACGGAGAGCTTCGCAGGCGTGAGCTTCCCCTACGGGTCGCTTCCCTGGAGCGTTTACGGCCATGCCCGCCTTCACCCCACCCAGCTCTACGCTTCCGCGGCGGGGTTGTACATCCTCCTGGTCCTGCTTCTGGCCGGGAAAAGAAGGCATTACCCCGGCTTCATCTTCTCCCTCTTCCTGGGTCTCTACGGAGCGACCCGATTCGGCCTGGAGGAGTTCAGGCACTTCGACCACCGGCCCTGCGAACTGCTGGGGTACAGCGTATTCGCGGGGAGGCCCGGGATCACCGACAATCAGCTTGTGAGCCTGGTGATGATCGCAGGCTCCCTGATTCTGGGAGTATGGCTTCGCCTGCGCCGGCGAAAAGGCTGCTGAACCTTTTCTTTCTCTTCCTCTGCCCCGGCTGCGGCCGAAGGGTTCCGGTGAAGGGCAGCAGGCTCTGCGCCTGGTGTCTTACCAGGGTGTACCCCGTGCCGGGAGCCGGGCCTGCGGCTTTTCTGCACCGGGGGGTCATGAGGGAGATGATGATCCGCCTCAAGTACTCAGGAGAACGGCACCTGGGCGGGGTGCTCGCGGAGATGGCCCTGGAGGAGTGGAACCGCATTCCCTCCCCGGGCGACACGGTCACCTGCGTGCCTTCGTCTCCCGCCACCCTCAGAAGAAGGGGCTACAACCAGGTGAGCGTCATAGCCCGCCGACTGGCGGCTCTGGCGGGGTGCCGCTTCACGGAGGTGCTGTCGAGGAAACCGGGTCCCAGCCAGGTCGGGCTGTCGGCCCGGGAGAGAAGGCTTAACCTTGAAGGGGCCTTTCATACCGTGGGGACGGTTCCCGGGGGCAGGATATGGCTTCTGGACGATGTGCTGGCCACCGGGGAGACCCTGAGGCAGGCGTCCGGAGCGCTTCGCCGCGGGGGTGCGGCGGACGTGATTCCGCTGGCTGTGAACTTTCGGGAAACCCGGCGCGGAAGTATGATAGAAGAAAGAATTGGGGAAACCGAACCCGAAGGCAGGGAGGACCGCCGTGATTCATAATCTGCGTTTCGATGCGAGAGACATGCTTCTCTCGGTGAAGTACGGCCTGAGAGCCAGAAACCTCTGGGTGATGTGGAAGGCCCTGGCGCTTTCCTGGCTGGTCTGGGCGGGCTTTGTCTACCTTGGCTTCTTCGCCTCGGGTGACTCCATGGAAGGGCGCTGGCAGGAGTCCCGGCTTTTCCCGGTTCCCTGCGGGGCGTTCATGGAGAGTCCTGCGGCCATGGCGTTCCTGGGCATAGCCGTGCTGCTCTGCCTCTGGATCATGATGTCCGCCTTTCAGAAGGTGGGCAGGATCACCTTCGAGCAGATCCGGGGCGACGGCTTCTACAGCGGCCGGGAAGCCCTGACTTTCCACCGTGAGAACTGGAAGCCCATGATCATGGTGCCCGTGGCGGTGCTGTCCGGGCTGGTGATCCTGTTCCTCGGCCTGTTCCTGATCGGCCTTCTGGGAAGGATTCCAGGGGTGGGGCCGGTGCTGGTCGGGGTGCTGGCGGTGCCCCTCTGGGGGCTTTCCCTCTTCGGTGTCCTCTCGCTGGTGGCCCTGGTGCTCGCGTTTCACATGGTGCCGGCCATCACCGCCTGCACCAAGGGCGACACCTTCGAGACCCTGTTCGAACTCTTCAGCTCCATCACCGCCCAGCCGTGGCGGATACTTTTCTACCTGGTTGCGGGCCTTGCGGCCCGGGCCGTATCCCTGGCGCTTTTCATCCTCTTCGCCCGGGGAGCCCTGGCGATAGCCGCCCTGGGGATCGGCGCCGGCATGGGGGCCGACGGCTTCTCCCCGACGGTCCAGGGAGGCCTGCACCTGGCGGCGCCCCAGCTGGTGTCCCACTACGGTTCTTTCATGGCTCCCCTCGGTTCCCTTTCCGGGGGCCCCGCCCCCTGGAGCGGAGCCGCCGGCTGGGCCGCCGGGCTTTCCGGGGCGGCCATAGCCCTGCTCATCGCCGCCTACTGGCTCTCCAGCGGCGCTTCCCTGTGGACGATTCTGTACCTGGCCGTGCGGAAGGCGAAGGACGGCGACGACCTCCTGGCCCGTGCCGACGATGAGGAGTTCAGGGAGTTCCAGAAACTCTACGGGTCCGCCGATAAGGCCGGTGACGAGCTTCGGGACGGCAAATGAGCGGTTCCCCGCCCTTCGTACACCTCCACCTTCACTCGGAGTACAGCCTGCTGGACGGGGCGATCCGTTTCGAGAAGCTCGCCCCTTACCTTCGCGAGAACGGAATGAACACGGTGGCGGTCACCGACCACGGCAGCCTCTACGGCGCAGTGCACTTCAGCGATGTCATGGCCGAACACGGGGTTCACCCCATCGTGGGGATGGAGGCCTACGTAGCCTCCGGCAGCCGCCTGGAGAAAAGCGACGATTCCAGGGAGGGAACCAGACACCTCACCCTGCTGGCGGCGGACGAGGAGGGGTACAGGAACCTCTGCCGGCTTTCCAGCATCGGGTGGACGGAAGGCTTCTACCGCCGCCCCAGGATCGACAGGGAAACCCTCGCCCGGCACTCCCGGGGGCTGGTGATCGGGTCGGCCTGCCTCCAGGGCGAAATCGCCTACCATATCTCCCGGGGCAGGAAGGATCTGGCGTTGGAGGCGGTTCGCTTCTACCAGGACCTGGTGGGCAGGGAGCGCTTCTTCATCGAACTCATGGACCACGGCCTGCCGGAGGAGAAGGCGATCCTCCCCGGGTTGGCGGAACTCGCCCGGGAAACCGGCGCCCTCCCGGTCGCCACCAACGACGCCCACTACCTGGTCCGGGACCATGCGGGGATCCACGACATCCTCCTCTGCCTTCAGACAAAGAAGACCCTCAGCGACCCTGGACGCATGAAGCTGGCCACCGAGGAGTTCTACGTGAAAACCCCGGAAGAGATGGCCAGGCTTTTCTCGTGGATTCCGGAGGCGGTGACCAACACCGTCGAGGTGGCGCGGCAGTGCACCTTCAGCCTCGGCAGGGGCGGCTTCCTCCTCCCTGACTTTCCGCTTCCCCCCGGTGAGGAGAGTCTGGACCTCCACCTCAGGAGCCTGGCCGAGGCCGGGCTTTCCAGGAAGCTGGGCAGGGAGCCGGACGAAACCGAACGCCGCAGGCTGACCTACGAGCTGGATGTGATCTGCGACATGGGGTTCCCCGGTTACTTCCTCATAGTGTCCGAACTGACGGAGTGGGCCCGCTCCCGGGGCATCCCCCTGGGCCCCGGAAGAGGAAGCGCCGCGGGCAGCCTGGTCTCCTGGGCCATCGGCATCACCGAGGTGAACCCCCTGAAGTACGGCCTCAGCTTCGAGAGGTTCCTGAACCCGGCCAGGAAGCAGATGCCCGACATTGACATGGACGTCTGCTACGAACGCAGGGGCGAGGTTATCGCCCACATAGTGGAAAAGTACGGCCAGGACAGGGTCTGCCAGATCATTTCCTTCAACAGGATGAAGAACAGGGCCGCCATCCGGGATGTGTCCAGGGTTATGGGAATGCCCTTCGAGACCGGCGACCGGCTGTCCAAGCTTCTGGCGACAGCACCGGACCAGGATGCCCCGCTTGACGTTCTGGCGAAACAGATTCCCGAACTGGCCCGGGAGGCGGAGGAGGATCCGGAGGTTGCAAGGTTGATCCGCTACTGCGGGGAGATCTCCGGTGTAGCGCGGCACAGCGGGGTTCACGCCGCGGGAGTCGTGATAACCCCGGGTCCCCTGATGGATTACGTTCCCCTCTGCTTTTCCCGGGAAAAGGGGCTGACCACCCAGTTCGAGATGAAGTCGGCGGAGAAGATAGGCCTGATGAAGCTGGATGTGCTCGGCCTGAGAACCGTTACGGTCCTGAGACACGCGGAGGAGATGGTCCGGCGCCGGCAGCCCTCCTTCAGCGTCGAGGGTATTCCATTGGACGACCCGGCCACCCTGGACCTCCTGAACCGGGTGGAGACCATCGGGGTCTTTCAGCTCGAGAGCCCGGGCATGAGGGACGCCCTTAGGAAGATAGGGGTGGACCGGTTCGACGACGTGACCGCCGCGGTGGCCATCTTCCGTCCCGGCTCCATGCACATGATAGACCTCTACGGCGAGAACAAGAGGCGGGCCGCCGAGGGCAAGCCCGCCAAGGATATGATTCCGGAGCTGCAGGATGTTCTGGGGGAGACCCATGGGGTGATAGTCTACCAGGAACAGGTCATGGAGATAGCCCACAGCTTCGCCGGCATGTCCATGGCGGAAGCGGACAGCCTTCGCCGGGCCATAAGCAAGAAGAACGCCAGGGAGATGGAGTCCTTCGGGGCGGCCTTCATATCCGGCGCCCGTTCCCGGGGCGTTTCCGAAAGGAAGGCCAGGGAGATCTTCGACCACATCCGGCACTTCGGCGAGTACGGATTCAACAAGTCGCACTCGGTCTGCTACGCGATAATCGCCTACTGGACGGCCTACCTGAAGGCCCACTTTCCCGGGGAGTTCATGGCGGCCACCATGACCAGCGAGATGGGGAGCACCGAGAGGCTCGCCGCCCTTGTCGCCGAGGCCGGCAGAATGGGCCTGACGGTGCTCCCCCCGTCGGTGAACGACAGCCTTGTCACCTTCGATGTTGACCGGGAGGGCAGGATAGTTTACGCCCTCAAGGCGGTGAAGAACGTGGGGGAAAGCCCGGCCCTGGAGATAGTGGCCGCCCGGAACCGGGGGGGGGCCTTCACCGGCATTCAGGACCTTGCCTGCCGGGTGGAGAGCGGCCTAAACAAGAAGGTTCTGGAATCCCTGATCATAGCCGGCGCCCTGGATTCCCTTCCCGGGAAGAGGTCCGCCATGCTGGCCTCCGTGGACCGGGTGCTGGCCTACGCGACGGCCTTCAGGAAGCATCGGGAGGCCGGTCAGATGACCCTTTTTGGTGCAGAGTCCATGGCTGAGCCGGAGGCTCCGCCCCTCCAGGAGATGGAGGAGATACCCCGGGAGGAGATGCTCCGGGGCGAGAAGGAGCTGCTGGGCTTCTACCTCACGGGCCACCCCCTGGACGAGTACCGTGAGGAGGTCCGGGCCTATGCGACCCACAGCCCCGGCGCCGTGGCCGGATACAAGGGGGCCCGGCCCGTGTCGGTGGCGGCGCTCGTGGACCAGCTCCGGTTCCGGGACGGCAAGCGGGGCCGGATAGCCTTCCTCACCCTCTCCGGGGTGTCGGATTCCTGCGAGGCCACGGTCTGGCCCGAGAGCCTGGAGAAGTGCGCCGCCGTCCTCGGTTCCGGAAAACCCCTGCTGTTTACCGGAAGGGTCCAGAACGGCCGGGGCGAACCCCGGTTCTGCGTGGAGAAGGCGGAACCCCTCGAGGAAATCAGGAAGAGGTCCGGCCTTAGACTCAGGTTCACGGTCACCGGGGAAGGGCTTCCACCGGAACTTTTCACGGGTCTGGTGGCGCTTCTCGGAAAGCATCCGGGCAATGCGCCGGTTTTCGTGGAAATGGAATGCGAAGGCACGGGTCGGCGTTACGTCGGTGAATCCCGCAGCATCAGGGTGGCCACCGGGGGGAGGCTGCTGGAGGAGCTGAGGCGCCATCTGGGGGACAGGGCTTCGGTTTCCCTGTACAATGGAGGTGGGGTGTATTGAGATCCATTGCGGTTTTCGCCGTCACGCTTCTGCTCGCCTCCGCGGCGGGCGGAGCGGAGCTTCTGAGAACGGTTTCCGAACCCACCGCCGGTATTGTGGCCCCGAGAACCCTCTACATCTCCCTGGCCACCTTTCCCACCGACAACATGGTGTTTTCCGTTCAGGCGGGCCTCCTTCCCCGGCTGATGGCCGGCATAGGCTACGGCGGCTACAACGTCACCGGCATGTCCAGGCCGGACTGGTTCGGCAACCTTTACATCAAGGCCCGGTTCCGTTTCCTCGACGAGAGGAGGACCTTCCCCGCGCTGGCCCTGGGCTTCGACAACGAGGAGGAGCATTCCAGGGGGGGCGGGGAGTACGCCAGGCCCGAGAGGGGGTTCTACCTGGCGGTCAGCAAGAGTTTCGTCGATCCGCTGGGAGAGAGCGGCTTCCACCTTGGCGCCAGCCTTTCTCCTGAGGCACCGGAACACGCCGGGTGCTGGATCGGGGTGGACAAGACCCTCCCCGGGGGCTTCGGCCTGGCGGCGGACTGGGACCTGGCCACCAACGCTGAAAGGAATTACCGTTTCGACAATTCCGGGGGCTTCCTCAACTTCGAGGTTTACTGGCAGAGCTTCGGCCAGGTTAGGATCGGCCTTCAGTTCAAGGATGTGCTGGAGACCGGGGGAGCGCCCTACAGAGCACTGGCCGTTGATTTCCTCGGCCTCATATAGGAGAGAAAGATGCCTGATCTGGAGCTGATCCGCGAGACCTGCGCAGACTTGATTCTCCGGGGCGCCCTGGACCTTCGGGAGGGCCGGATCCTGTGGATAAGGACGGAGCCGGTTCACCGGAGGTTCGCCGGGGTGCTCGCCCGGAAAGCCTACGACCTTGGAGCCCGCTACGTGCACCTCTCCCTGGACGATCCCGAACAGGAGAGGATCAGGGTGGACCGGACCCGGAACCCGGAGTTCCTGGACTACACGCCGGGCTTCACCGTCGGCATGCTTGAGCGGGTGGTGCGGGAGGGCTGGCGGAGCCTGGCCCTGCGGGGGCCCGAAAACCCCGACCTCATGGAGGGGGCCGACCCGATCGGGCTGGGCAGGATGCGGAAAGCCCGTTCAGAGGCCGGTTCCGGATTCCTGAAGGCCATATCGTCCAACCGGATACCATGGAACGTGTTCCTGATGCCCACCCCCCGCTGGGCGGCCAAGGTCCTTGGCGGAGCCGATGACTGGGAGCGGCGGATATGGGAGGTTCTCACCCCCGTGCTCAGGCTCGACGCCCCGGATCCGGTGGCGGCGTGGAAGGAGCATGACGACCGGCTCAAAAGAAGGGCGGAGTTCCTGAACGGAGAGAAGTTCGACGGGTTCAGGTTCAGGGGGCCGGGCACGGACCTATTCATAGGGATGCGAAGCGACCGGGTGTTCCACGGCGGCAGCTCCCTGGCGGCGGACGGAACCCGTTTCTTCCCCAACATACCCACCGAGGAGGTTTTCAGCACGCCGGACATGCACCGGACCGAGGGCGAGGTGCGCTGCACCCGGCCTGTGACCGTGCTGGGCGCTCAGGTGGAGAACGCCTGGTTCCGCTTCCGGGACGGGCGGGTGACCGAATTCGGAGCGGACAGGAACGGCGATATTCTGGGCCGCTACCTGGACACGGACGAAGGGGCCGGAAGGGTCGGGGAGGTGGCCCTGGTGGGCACCGACTCGCCCCTGTTCCGGAGCGGTCTGGTGTTCCACAACATCCTCCTCGACGAGAACGCCTCCTGTCACATCGCCCTGGGCAACGGATACAGCGACTGCATCCAGGGCGGCACCGCCATGGACGACCGGGCCCTGGAGGAGGCCGGCTGCAACGGCAGCCTGGTGCATACCGACTTCATGATAGGTTCTCCGGAGGTGAGCGTGTTCGGGGTGACCGGAGACCAGCGGGAGGTGCCGGTGATCCGGGACGGGCTCTTTACGGTATAGGAGGCGCATTGTGGTGGACGAGAGGCTCCTGAGGATACTTGCCTGCCCCCGGTGCAAGGGGGAGCTGGATTACGTCACCGGTCCCCCGGAGGAGCTGAGATGCGGGGCCTGCCGACTGGCTTACCCGGTCCGGGACGACATCCCGGTGATGCTCATCGAGGAGGCGAGAACCATGGAGGAGCGGGACTGACCGATGCCGTCGTCCTGTCGGTGAAGGTTGTTCTCAGGGGGGGGACCACGGGTTTCGCGGGAATCATGGCCGACGGCGCCGTGAAAATCGTGGTGAATGCGCCGCCGGTGGAGGGCAGGGCCAACGAAGCCCTTGTCAGGTGGCTTGCGGCCCAGTTCGGCGCGGAAAGCGTGCTCATAATCGCCGGCAGACGGTCCAGCAGGAAGACGGTCCGGATTCTGCGTCCGACCGAAACCCCGTCCTGGTTCCATGGATGACGACAGGATTCTCAGGGCGTCGCTGGACCACATTGACCGGGGTTCCGGCCGGCCCCTGTTCATCCGGGGGCTGGATTCCGACGGCGCCTTCCGGCTTTTCGACGGCATCCTGAGGCGGAGACCCGGCATTCTTGCCATTACCCTGAACCCTGGGGTGAGGTCCGGTCTGGCGGTCCTCTTCCAGGCCGGCGGCCCGGGTTTCGCCGACGAATGGACGGCCCTGTCAATCTCCCTTGGCATCCAGGGCGGCCCCGACGGTGCGGAGGCCGCCGCCGGGCTCCAGCGGCACCGGGAGACCATCCGCCGCTGGCTCGCCGGCGAAGGCGACGCCACGGAAGCCCTGGAGTTCCTTGCCGAAGCCCTTGCGGCCCATAGCCCGGCGGTGTTCCTGGCGCCGGACGCCCGGAATCTGGATTCCTTTACCCTGGGCTTCATCCGAAGGCTCCTGACGGGGCGCGGCAGGAGGCTTCCACCCATGGTGGCCGCCTCCCTCTCCGGCGACCCGCCCTTTCCGGCGAGGGTGATCGAGGCATCGTCCCATGAAGAACCGGCCCCGGTCGTCCCCCGGGGCCTTCTTTCCCTGGCCCGGGCCGCGGCGGTCCTGGGTTTCGTGTTCGATCTCCGGGAGGCGTCGGAGCTTTCCGGAAACCGCTCCGATCCGGCGCCCCTGCTGGGGGCGGGGATATGGGCGCGGCTCCCCCGGGGCGGGCTCAGGTTCGGATCCCCGGCGGTCAGGGCCCGGATACTGGACGGCATGGACCCGGAGGAATCCCGCACCCTTCATGCGAGGGCCGGCGCCATGGTGCTCCGCGGGGCCGGGGATTCGCCGGGGACCCTGAGGCTGGCCGGAGACCTTTTCCTCAGGGGGGGCGACCGGGAGTCCGCCGGCAGGGCGTACCTGGCGGCGGCCGGAAACTCCGGCGGCGTGACCCACGCCCGGGCCGCCGGGCTCTGGTCCCTGGCGGAATCCCTCCTCCCGGAGGTATTTCCCCGATCGTCCCTCTCCCGAAGCGAAAGGCTTCTTCGCGGCGGATTCGTGGAGCAGGCCCTGGAAGCCGCCGGCCGGGCGGCTTCGGAGGCCGCTATACCGGCGTCCTTCCTGATGCTGGAAATACTGGTTCACATGGGCGACGACGCCGGTGCCGCGGCCATGGCGGAGCGCCTGGAGGGGAAGCGTCTCTCCGGGCTTCTGAGCCCCCGGCTGGAGACCGACCTGGAGATTCTCTCGATGTCCCTTCACTGGAAGAAGATCACGCTGGACTGTTTTTCCCGGGATGTGGAGCGGATGGATCGGCGGGGGCTGACCCCGCTGCAGAAATGCCGCCTGGTCCTGATAGAGGCCAGGGTTCTGGCCCGTCACGGGTTCATGGATCGGGCCCTGGAAGCCGCCGACGGGGCCCGGAGCATGGCCGCCGCCTCGGGGTTCGGCTGGATGGTGGAAAGCTGCGACGCCTTTATCGTATCGTGCCTTTGGAAAACCGGCCGGCTCCGCGAAGCGGAGGAGGGGTGCCGCACCCTGGTCAGGGTCGCCGCCCGGAGCGGCAACCTGAAGGCCCTGGCCTACGCCCTGAACACCCGGGGAGGGATAGCTTCGTCATCGTACGACTACATCGAGGCGGCCCGGTGCTACGGAGCGGTGGGCAGGCTGGCGGAGGTCACCGGCAACCGGAAGCTGGCCGGCACCGCCGTCGCCAACCTTGGGGTGGCGATGATGATGAGGGGCGAGTACGGGGAAGCCCTGGAGATATTCATGAAGGCCGCCAGGATGGTGTCAAAGGCGGGGGACCCCATCCGGCTGGCGGCGATCTACGGGAACATGGCGAGGATATTTCTCGACCTCGACCGGGTTGAAAACGCCGAGGACTGCGTGACAACCATGAACGACCTGGCGGCCAGGACCGGTATCGCCCGCCTGATCGAGAGTTCCCTGTTTCTAAGGGCGCGGGTCCTGGATCTCCGGGGCCGCCTGGAGGAAGCCGTCGCCCTGCTGGACAGGGCCTCGGACATGGCTGCGGGCAGGGGCGGCGTGCTTAGCCTGAGCCTCTACACCCTTTGCCGGGGGCTGTTCCTGATGTTCGGCGGGAGAACCGGTGAAGCCCTGAAGGACCTGGAGGAGGCGTCGCGCCGGGGCATGGAAGCCGGGCAGCTCCCCAACGCCGCTCTGGCGGAGGTGTGCGCCGCTGCCTGCAGGGCCGTGACGGGGGCCGGAAGCCCCGAAGCCGTACTGGAGGCCGCGGGAGATTCGCCCTGGAGGTCCGTCCGGGGCACCGCGGAATACTGGTACTGGAAACTCACCGGAGACACGGCCGCCGCCGGACGGGCCATGGAGCTTCTGAAGCCCGCCCCCGGCGAGAGCAACGCCTACCGGGCGGTCAGGATGATGGGGGAGATGAGGGACGCCGCGGCCGGTTCATGACCGGTCTGGGGCGGACTTCACCGGTTCCACGTGGATGCTCACGAAGGTGTTTCTGCCGAACCTCTCCCGGATTCTTTCCTCGATGACCGAGGCTATGTCGTGGGCTTCGGTCAGAGACATCCGGCCCTCGGCCCTTACGTGCAGGTCCACCGCCACGTCCCGGCCGATTCGCCTGGTCCGCAGGTTGTGGGGGTCCACGGCTCCCGGTACGCTCCGGACGATCCGTAGTATCTCCCCCTCCATCCCCTCGCCCAGGGATGACTCGGTGAGTTCCCCGAGGCTGCCCGAGAGGACCTCCACGCCGGCTTTTCCGATGAAGAAGCATACCACCAGGGCTGCAAGCGGGTCCAGAACGCTCCACTTTCCCCCCAGGAGCATCGCCCCCCCTATCCCGAGCAGGGCGCCCACCGAGGACAGGGCATCGGACCGGTGGTGCCAGGCGTTGGCCACCAGGGCGCCGCTTCCTATCCGCTTTCCCGTCTTGACCGTGCAGCGGTACAGCAGTTCCTTCACCACGATGGACACTCCCGCGGCGACCAGGGCTATCCCCGTGGGAACCTCCGGCAGTCTGCCCTCCATGCAGTCATGCAGCTTCATCACCGCGCCCCGGGCGAGCCCGGCGGCCACCACCAGAAGGGTGGCGCCGATGAGGGCAGCGGCCACGGTCTCCAGCTTCCCGTGGCCGTAGGAGTGGTTCCTGTCCACGGGTCTGCTGGAGAAGCGAAGCCCGGCCAGGACCACTACGTCGGTGGCCAGGTCGGAGACGGAATGCACCGCGTCGGCCACCATTGCCCCGCTTCGCCCGATGAGCCCGGCGGCGAGCTTGAACCCGGAAAGGAGGATGTTCACCACCAGGCTGAGCCAGGTCACCCGGGCTCCGGATTCGTCCGTTCTTTTACCGGTCAATTCCCTCCCCGCCGCCAAGGACTCCGAAACGCAAACATATCCGCTTTCCGGGGCCGACCGCTACTCCGACGGGTCGGCCACCCTTCCCATGAAAAGCACCGCACCGGACAGGTCGTCAACTATCAGGAACATGAAGGGCCTGTCCAGCACGAAACGCTCCGGCGGGTCGGCGGGCATGGCGGTGAGGGCCATCACGACCCCCGTGGCCGCCGCCGCTTCCGTGCCCGTCTCGTCCACCTTCACGTAAGCCTTGTGGATCACCTCGCTGATGAAGAGGTCGCGGCTGCCGGAGAAACCGCTGAAGTCCGCGGCGCCGCAGTCGAAGGCCAGGGGCATGCCCATGTCCGAAAGAATCTCCACGAGCCCGTACGTGGTGTTGAACCGGAAGGGGGGCATGGTCAGGGCCACTTCCCTTTCCGTCAGACCTTCGTCCAGCCTCCGCAGGGTCTCGACGGTGAACTCCCGCTCGAAGCGCCGAAGGTCCCCGTCCGGCAGTATCACCAGCATCCTGCACCGGCCGTCGGAGTAGGGCAGCGACAAGGCCCGGCAGCCCTCTCCGGCGTAGAAGGGGTAGTCGCCGGTGCGGTGCATGAAGCGCACTTCCACCGGGTCGCCGGCGAAGGTGGTGAAAGTTCCGGGCATGGTGGCCTCGGGGTTGAACCGGTGCATCCAGTCGCCCTTGAAGTACACGGCGCTGGTGAGCACCGCCCGGGTGGCCCGGGTGATCGAGCCGGGAGCCAGGAGATCCTTGATGAGCGCCTCGGTTTTTTCCTCGACCCACCGGTTGATCTCGGCCCTTCCCCCCTCGGGGTCGCCCTGGAAGTCGAGGTTCTCCGCCTCGGCCCGGTAACTGTCCCGGACGATCCCCGTGTACTCGTCCAGCAGGGGGTAGGTCCGCTCCACCCACAGGGCGTTGGCGAAGTTCAAGGTTACGGGGTCGTCCACGGGTTCCACGTCTTCCCTGAGAATCAACCCGATCAGCCTGTGGAATCCGGCGTGGATCTCCGCCGGTTCCCCCCGCAGCCTTAGGACTTCGGCCATTTCCGCTTCGGTCTCTCCCCGGGCTCCGGCCCAGACCATCCCCAGGGCCGAGGAGATACAGAAGGGCGACAGCATCACGTTTTCTTCGCCGCTCTCCAGGCACACCACCTTGTAGAGGTCCACGGCGAACTGTGCGCCGCTCTCCCGGAGCGGCCGGATATCGGCCCCGGGCATCGGGTTGGGAGCGGAAACGCCGCAGGAGGCCAGGGTAAGCAACGCTGCGACTGGAAAAAACCTCCGGATCATTCTGTTCCCCCTTCCGGGCCGCAGGCCCGATAGTCTTGTCCCTCGGAAGCTGATAC
>JAKPTG010000110.1 GCA_029571005.1 Candidatus Fermentibacterota bacterium | reverse complement strand
CCCCGGACATCGTTGTCTATGGTGGCGGGGACCCCCGCCACCGGAACGCCGTGGGCGCCGTAAAAATCATGGGCGCCGCGAAAGCTGCCGTCGCCCCCCAGAACCACCAGCCCCTCTATCCCGCGGCTTTCGAGGTTTGCGGCGGCGGCCGCCTTCCCTGCGGGGGTCATGAACCTGTCGCTCCGGGCCGAATGCAGAATGGTCCCCCCGTGCTGCAGAATGTTGGAGACGTCCCGGGATTCCAGGGGCATGAAGGCGTCGTCTATGAGCCCCTCGTATCCCCGGCGGACGCCGAATACGGAAAGGCCACGGTGAAGGGCTGCCCTTACCGTGGCCCGTATTCCGGCGTTCATCCCCGGGGCATCGCCCCCGGAGGAGAGAACGGCGATTCTCCTCACTTCTTTTCCACTGCCGGAGCGTCCACCAGTTCCAGTATAACCGCTTCCGCCGCATCGCCGGAGCGATGACCGAGCTTCAGAATGCGGGTATAGCCGCCGGGACGCTGGTTGAACCGCGGCCCCAGGTCGTTGAACACCTTCTTCACCGCATCGCTGCCGTAAACCATGCAGGCCACCTGCCTGCGGGAGTGAACGGTGTCGCGCTTGCCCTTGGTGATCACCCTTTCGGCCAGGGACCTGGCGGCTTTGGCCCTTGCGAGGCTCGTGGTAACCCTCTCCTCGATGACGAGGGAGGTGACCAGGTTCCGGAGCATCCTGGTTCTCGCGTCCTTGGTCCGGCTGAGTTTGGGTGTCGTTTTTCTGTGACGCATGTATTTCCTATTCCGTTCTCAGCTTCAGGCCCTTCGAAGCAAGCTTCTCGATGACCACCTGAAAAGTTTTGTCGCCCACGCCCTTGAGCCCCTTCAACTGCCCTTCGGTCATGGCGGTGAGCGTGCCTACGGTATCGACACCGGCGGTTTTGAGAATGTTTGCATACTTCCTGTCCAGCCCGAACTCCTCGTCATCTATTGGCGTGGAGTCCGTTCCGCCGGCTTCGGACTTCGCCGCTGCTTTACCGTCATCGGTGGGTTCCGCCGCCGGAGCTTCCGTCTGGTCCCCCTCCATGATCATCTTGAAATGCTGAATCAGGATGGCGCAGGTCTTCTCCATCGCTTCCACGGGAGTGAGGCTGCCGTCGGTCGTGATTTCGAGGCGGAGGCTGTCGTAATCCGTCCTGTCCCCCACCCGGGCGCTCTCCACGGTATAGTTCACCTTCTTCACCGGGCAGAACCAGGAGTCCACCAGAATGGTTCCGATGTCCTGACCCCGGCCGCTGTTGTACCATTCGTCCACGGTGACGAAGCCCTTGCCCTTTTCCACCATGATCGTAAGGTCGAGGCCGCCCTTGCCGGTGATTTCGGCGATCTCCCGCTCGGGGTTGGTCACCCGGATTCCGGGGTCACCCACCAGGGAGGCGGCGGTGTAAATCCCCGGTTTGTCGGCCTTGAGGATGAGCTTGCCCGGCTCGTCTCCGTCATGGCGTATGCTGAGGGATTTAACGTTGAGCACTATGTCCGAGGCGTCCTGCCTGACCCCCGGAAGAGCGCTGAACTCGTGGCTGACGCCCTTAATGGTGACCGATACCGCGGCGGCGCCCTCCAGAGAGGAGAGCATCACTCTTCTGACGGCGGTGCCGAGAGTTCGCCCGAAACCCCTCTCAAGAGGTGTGATTACCAGCCTGCCATAAGTCTCCGTAAGGGATTCCCCATCCCACTGTACCCTGTCCGGCAGGTAAAGCTTCATGAATTCCATTCATCATCCCCCTGAAGGCTTGAGAATCCCTCCTACGACTTGCCCCTGCGTCTCTTCGTAGGCCTGCAGCCGTTGTGAGGCAGCCGGGTGATGTCCTTGATGGCCAGAACTTCCAGGTCCGTGGACTGGAGAGCCCTGACCGCGGCCTCCCGGCCGGACCCGGGGCCCATGACCCAGATCTCGACCTTCTTCAGGCCCGCCTCGATGGCCCTCTCGGCGGCCTGGACCGCAGCCTGGCTGGCGGCGTAGGCGGTGCTTTTCCTGGTGCCCTTCACCCCGGTGGTTCCCCCGCTGGCCCAGGTGATGACGTTGCCCTGCCGGTCGGAAATCGAGACCAGGGTGTTGTTGAAGGATGACTTGACGTGGGCGACGCCGTTTATGTCCGAGACCCTGGTGATCTTCTTGACTGTCCGCGTTCCCTTTGCTTTGGGCAAGGTCTCTACCTCCTACCGCTTCCTGGTGTGGCCCTGCTTGGGACCCTTGCGGGTGCGGGCGTTGGTGTGGGTTCTCTGCCCCCGGACCGGAAGGCCCCGGCGATGCCTGAGCCCCCGGTAGCAGCCGATGTCCATCAGCCGCTTACGGTTCATACTCTCCTCGGCCCTCAGTGCCCCCTCGACCTTGAACTCCTCTTCGATAACCTTTCGGAGCGCGGCCACGTCGCTTTCGGAGAGAGCATCGGTATTCCGGTCCGGGGGAATGCCGACCTTGTCCAGTATGATCCTGGAACTCGTGAGCCCGATGCCGTAGATGTATGGAAGAGCATAGAGCACATGCTTGTTCCTGGGCAGGTCAACTCCTGCGATTCTCGCCAATCCTGTACCTCCGTCGCCGCGTCAGCGGCTATCCCTGCCGTTGTTTGTGCCGGGGGTTCCTGGGGCAGATCACCAGTACTTTTCCGTTGCGACGAACAATCCGGCAGTATTCGCAGATTTTCTTCACCGAGCTGCGTACCTTCATTTTACAACCTCACTTGTACCTGTAGGTGATCCTGCCCCGGGAGAGATCGTACGGAGATATCTCCACCGTAACCCTGTCACCCACCAGTATCCTTATGTAGTGCATTCTCATCTTGCCGGAAACATGGCAAAGGACCACATGACCCTCGGGCTTGTCCAGCTGAACGCGACACATGTTGTTTGGAAGTGTCTCGAGAACCGTCCCGTCAACCACTACGCCCTGTTCTTTAGCCAAGTGCCTTCACTCCCTTCCGGTGGCAGAGAACACCAATTATTCGCATAAATGTCTACGCCGTCAATACTTCCGGTTCGTTCGCCCGAATCATGACGGTATGCTCCGCGTGGGCGGAAAGGGAACCGTCCTCAGTGGTTACGGTCCAACCGTCGGAAAGGGTTTTCACGAACGCATCCCCCGAGTTCACCATGGGCTCTATGGCCAGCAGCATTCCATCGGGAAGCCGCATCCCCCGCCCCCGGGTGCCGTAGTTGGGCACCTGGGGCTTCTCGTGGAGTTTCCTTCCGATGCCGTGCCCCACCAGTTCCCGCACCACACTGAACCCGTTCCGCTCCACCTCCTCCTGAATCGCCGCTCCGATATCCCCGAGGCGCCCCCCGGAAACCGCCGCGGCGATCCCGAGGTCCCGGGCCCTTCGGGTGACATCAATCAGCTTAAGGGCCAGGGGAATCACGGTCCCCACCGGAAAGGTATCCGCGGCGTCCCCATGAAAGCCGTTCTTGAACGCCCCCACGTCCACGCTCACCAGGTCGCCTTCCCTGAGGATTCTGTCCTTTCTGGGGATCCCATGGACCACCTCGCTGTTGACGGACACGCACAGGGCGGCGGGGTAGCCGTTGAAACCCAGGAAGGAAGGCAGTGCACCCTCGGCGGCGATGATCTTCCGGCCCAGCCGGTCTATCTGCCAGGTGCTCACCCCGGGGGCCACAAAGGCCTCGACCTCGTTCAGGACCTTCCTGACGATCCTGCCCGCCTCCCTGGCCGCGGCCATCTCGTCGGATCCGAAACTCACTACCGCCATGACTCCATCGCCTTCAGCACCCGCCGGTGTACCTGTTCCACCGTCCCAAGGCCGTCCACCATCACCAGCCTGTCCTGGTAGTGCTCCTCCAGAGGCCTGGTCTCCCGGTGGTACTCCAGGAAGCGCCGGTGGACCACCGCCGGGTCGTCGTCACTCCTCTGCACGAGTTCCGCGCCGCAGGCCACGCAGGTTTCGTCCTTCATGGATGCCCGGGCTCCACAGGCAACGCATTGCCGCCTGCCCGCCAGGCGCTCGGAAGCCTCGGCTTCCGGCACGTCCAGGAAGACCGCCAGGTCCATCCGGCGTCCCTGCCCGTCAAGGAAGGCATCAAGGCTGAGGGCCTGGGGCACGTTCCTGGGGTACCCGTCCAGAAGTACGTCCGGAAGGCCGTCCATCACGCCGAAGACAACGCGGTTCACCAGGTGGTCCGCAATAAAGTTCCCTCCTTCGATAATCCCCCGGATCTCACGCCCCAGGAGGGTATCCTCCCGGATCTCCCGGCGGAAGTACTCGCCCGTGGAGAAGTAGTAAAGCCCGAAAGCCTCCGCGGCCAGCTCCGCCTGGGTGCCCTTGCCGGCCCCCGGGGAACCGAAGAAGGTGACTATCATCTCCTGCCCCGAATCCTGCCCTTGGCCAGGAAACCGTCGTAGTGCCTCATGAGCAGGTGGGTTTCTATCTGCCTGAGGGTTTCGAGGGCGACCCCCACCACGATCAGCAGGCTGGTTCCGCCGAACCGGAAGCTCACACCGACATGCCTGGCCAGAACCATGGGAAGCACCGCTATGAAAGCCAGGAAGACGGCGCCGGGGAGCGTAACCCTGACCAGCACCCGCTCGATGTACTTGGCCGTGGACTTGCCGGGCTTCCTGCCGGGGATGAATCCCCCGTACTTCTTCATGTTGTCCGCCAGGTCCTGCGGGTTGAAGGTTATGGCGGTGTACACATAGGCGAACACTATGATCAGTACCACATAAATGATGTTGTACAGCGCCCCTCCCGGGGAGAGCCAGCTGTTGACCCAGTCGTCAATGCCGGAATTGGGGAAGAACATGGCGATGGACGACGGGAACATCATGAAGGACTGGGCGAAGATCACCGGGATAACCCCCGCGGTGTTGAGCCGGATGGGTATGAAGGTGCTCTGACCGCCGTAAACCTTTCTGCCCCGGACCTGTTTGGCGTAGGTCACCGGAATCTTCCGCTGGGCCTCGGTCATGAGCACTACGAAGGCCACCACGGCGAACATGAACACCAGCAGGAACACCATGCTTATGAAGCTGGTCTGCTGCAGGATAAACACGTCGTTGATCATGGACCTGACGGCCCCGGGCAGGTCGCCTACGATGCCGGCGAAGATGATGAGGCTGATCCCGTTGCCCACCCCGCGCTCGCTGATCCTCTCGCCCAGCCACATCACGAAGATGGTACCGGTGATCAGGGTCAGCACCGTCTGCAGGGTGAAGCCCAGCCCGGGGTTCGGAACGACCCCGGGAACCTGCTGGTTCATCCCGGTGATGAACCGTGAGATTCCCAGCCCCTGGATCAATCCCAGGAGGACCGTACCGTACCGCGTAAGCTCGGTCATCTTCTGCCGCCCCGCCTCGCCCTCCTTCTTGAGCTTTTCGAAGTAGGGCATAACCGACGTCAGAAGCTGGATGATGATGGAGGCGGAGATGTAGGGCATTATGCCCAGGGCGAAGATACTGGCCCGACTCAGGGCGCCTCCCACGAACAGGTCGTACATCCCCAGCATCCCCCCCGCCGAGGCGAACGCTTCCTGAAGGGCGGAACCGTCAATCCCGGGCACCGGTATGTGGCCGCCGATGCGGTAAACCGCCAGGAGGAGGAAGGTATAGATTATCTTCTTCCGCAACTCCTGGATCTTCATGATGTTCTCGAAACCGCGCATCAGGCGATCACCTCTGCGACGCCTCCGGCGGACCGGATGGCGGCCAGGGCACTCCGGGTGAACGCATGGGCGCACACCGTGAGTTCCTTATCGAGGGTTCCGTCGCCGAGTATCTTCACAGGCCTGTTCCGGGAGGAGATGAGCCCGGCGCACTTCAGTATGTCCGGCGTGACCACGGTGGCGTTATCGAACCTGTTCAGCATGCCGACGTTCACCACCTGGAACTCCAGGGCGAATCCGGCATTGTTGAAACCCTTGTGGGTCATCCGCCGGTGGATGGGGAGCTGGCCGCCTTCGAACCAGGGATGGACCTTCCCCCTGGCCTTCTGGCCCTTATGCCCCTTGCCGGCGGTTCCTCCGTTGCCGGTTCCCCGGCCGCAACCCCTGCGGCGGCGGTCCCTCTTGGCGCCGTCGGCGGGACTGAGGTGTTGCAGCCTTCTCATGCCTTTACCTCTTCCACTTTCACGAGGTGGCGGACCCTGAAGACCATCCCCCTGATCTGGGGGTTGTCGGGCTGCTCCACCACCTGGTTCATCCTTCGAAGCCCGAGGGCCTCAAGGGTCCTCTTCTGCACTTCCTGCCGATCAATGCAGCTCTTCACCTTCGTGATCCTAAGCTTCGATTCAGCCATTGCTCTCCGTCCTTCCGGCGACAACCTTGGACCGGATGGAACTCACCCTGGAGATGGTGATCAGATCCGTCAGCCCGCTCATGGTGGCCTTGACCACGTTGTGCGGGTTGTTGGTGCCCTGAGCCTTGGTCAGCACGTCCTTGATTCCGGCGCACTCCATTATGGCCCGGACGGCGCTCCCGGCGATGACCCCGGTGCCGGGGCTGGCGGGTCTGAGGATAACCCGGCCGGCGCCGTACTTACCCACTATGTCGTGGGGAAGGGTCCTGTTGTCCACGATGGGGATATCTATCATGCTCTTCTTGGCCGCTTCGGTGGCCTTTCGGATGGACTCGGGAAGCTCTGTGGCCTTTCCCAGCCCGATCCCGACCTTGCCGTTCTGATCGCCCACGGCAACGATGGCGTTGAACCCGAAGGTCCTCCCGCCCTTGGTGACCTTGGCGCAACGGTTGACGGCTATGAGCCTGTCCACCAGGCCGTCGTCTTCCACCACCTCGATCTTGCGCTGCCTTGTCCTGGGCTCTTTCCTGTCCCTGGGAGCCCTGCCGCCCCTGGCGCCCGGTCCGCCTCCGGCGGCCCCTTCGCCCCGGGGAGCCCTGCCGCCCTGTCTTGCTTCAGCCATTGAAAGCCCCCTAGAAAACCAGCCCGCCTTCGCGGACCTTTTCAGCCAGAGCCTTCACCCTACCGTGGAAGGGATGACCGCCCCGGTCAAACACGACTCTTGAAATACCGATCTCTTTTGCCCTCTCCGCCAGCCTGGCGCCCAGGAACGCCGCCTTGTCGCTCTTGCTGCCGGAAACCGCCTCCGCCATTTCCCTGGAGTCGGTGGTCATGGAGAGGAGGGTCCTTCCCGCTTCATCGTCAATCAGGCATGCGAACAGGTGCCTGTTGGTTCTGCGGACGAACAGCCTGGGCCTTTCGGCGGTGCCGGAGACCTTTTTCCGTATTCTCCTGTGCCGGCGCAGGAGGCGCTGTATTCTGTCAAGCCTTGCCATTACTGCCTCCCTGCTTCTAACTCGTGGCGGACTTGGCGGCCTTGCGCTTGATCTGCTGGTCGCTGTAGCGGAAGCCTATGAGGTTGTAGGGTTCCACCGGCCTCAACCTGTACAGCGCCGCCGCGAACCCGCCGACCAAATGCTTGTCGTTCCCGGTGATCACCAGGGAGAAGGTGTTCTGCCCCAGCTTGAGGTCCACCTCCAGCCCCTCCGGCACCGAGGCCACGACCTTGTGGGAGAAGCCTATCTGCATTTCCACGGCTTTCCCCACCATCTCAGCGTGGTAACCCTTACCCTGGACCACCAGTTCCCTGGTATGCCCCCGGGTCACACCCAGGACCCTGTTGTTCAGCTCCGCCCTGGTGACCCCGTGAAGCCGGCGCTGGTCCGGTGTGTCGTCCTTGCGGTGAACCAGCAGATCCTCGCCGGCGACCTCCACCGTAATACCGTCGGGAAGCTCCAGGGAAGCCTTTCCCCTTTTCCCTTCAGCGGTCACTGTTCCGCCGGAAACGGATATCTTCGCTCCGTTCAGGGGGATGGGAAGTTTTCCGATCCGTGACATTCCCTTACCCCCAACTACCAGACGTGAAGCAGCACTTCGCCGCCCACGTTGTGTTTCCTGGCCTCGAAGTCGGTGATGATGCCCCGGGGGGTGGTGAGAACCGCAACCCCCCGCCCGCCCATCACCCTGGGGAGGGTGTCAACACCGGCGTACACCCGGCAGCCAGGCTTCGATATCCTCTTCAGCCCCACGATCAGGGGAGTGCCGTTCCGGTAGGCCAGGTACACCCTCAGAACGCCCTGCTTGCCGTCTTCCATCCTTCTGAAGCCCAGGATGAAGCCGTGGTTGTACAGCACCCTCGCTATGCTGGTCTTCAGTTTGGAGGCAGGGATATCCACCATCTTGTGGCCCGCCGAGGAAGCATTCCTGATCCGGGTCAGCATGTCCGCTATCGGGTCGGTCAACGACATGTTGGTCCCCTTCCTACCAGCTTGCCTTGCGGATTCCGGGAATAAGGCCCTTGTTGGCCATATCCCTGAAACAGATCCGGCAGATTCCGAACATGCGCAGAAAACCCCGGGGCCTTCCGCACAACGAACACCTGTTGTAGTTCCTCACCTGAAACTTGGCGGGTCTCTTCTGCTTGGCGATAAGGCTCTTCTTCGCCATGCTACGCCCCCCTTCTGCCGGTTCGGCGGAACGGCATACCTAAAAGGCTGAGCAGTTCGAGGCCTTCCTCATCGTTCCCGGCAGTGGTGACGATCGTGATGTTCATCCCTCTGAACTTGTCTATCTTGTCCACGTCAATCTCCGGAAAAATTGCCTGTTCCTCCACGCCGAAGTTGTAGTTCCCCCGGCCGTCGAATCCCTTGACAGGCAGCCCGCGAAAATCCCTGACCTTGGGAAGGGCGAAGCCTATCAGCCTGTCCAGGTACTCCCACATCTTGTCGCCCCGGAGGGTGGTGAAGATCCCGATGGGCATCCCCTCCCTGAGCCTGAACCCCGCCACGGACCTCTTTGCCTTGGCGACCACGCTCTTCTGGCCGGTTATGGCCTCGAGCTGGGCCTGGGCGTTGGTCACGTTGTTCGCGTTGTCCATCGCTTCCTTGCCGAGGCCCATGTTGATAACGATCTTGGACAGAGTTGGTATCTGCATGGGGTTGGAATAGTTAAACTTCTCAAGCATCTTCCCGCGGATGTCCTGCCGGTAAATCTGCTTGAGCCTGGGCATGGTTTTCTCGCTCATTCAGACTCCTATCCCGCGGTGATGATTTCGCCGCAGGCCTTGCACCTGCGCCTTGGTTTGTCGTCTTCCTCCCGGACCCGGCTCACCCCGGCGGCCTTGCCGCAGCCGGGACAGATCACCTGGAGGTTCGAGGCGTCTATCGGGGCTTCCTTCTCGATTATGCCGCCCTGCTGATTCTTCTGGGACGGTCGGGTGTGGCGCTTGATGAGCCGGACGCCCTCCACCACCACCTTGTTCTTGTCCCGGAAGACCTTCAGCACCTTACCGGTCTTGCCCTTGTCGTTGCCGGTGATGACAAGAACCTTGTCGCCTTTGCGCACATGCATCCTAAATCACCTCCGGAGCCAGCGAGACTATCTTCATGAATCGCTGACGAAGTTCCCGGCCCACCGGTCCGAAGATCCTGGTGGCCACCGGTTGACCGGCGTCGTCCAGGATCACGGCGGCGTTGTCGTCGAACCGGACGCTGGAACCATCGGCGCGGTTGAGTTCCTTGCGGGTTCTGACCACCACCGCCCGTCTCACATCGCTTTTTTTCACCGTTCCACCGGAGGCGGCTTCCTTCACGGTGACCACGATAAGGTCGCCGATGCCGGCGTACCGGCGCCCGGTGCCGCCGAGCACCTTGATGCAGAGAACCTCCCGGGCGCCGGAGTTGTCGGCTACCTTCAGCCTTGATTCCACCTGGATCATTCCGGCCTCCCTACTTGGCCTTCTCCACGATCTCGATCAGGCGCCATCTCTTCAGCCTGGAAAGGGGGCGGGTCTCCGCTATGGTGACCACGTCCCCGACGGCGCACTGATTCTCCTCATCGTGGGCGTAATACCTGTTGCTGCTGCGAACCCGCTTCTTGTAAGCCGGGTGCGCCTTGAGCGAGGCGACCTCCACCACCGCGGTCTTCTCCATCGAAACCGAGACCACGGTTCCCCGGAGTACTCTCCTGTTGCCTATCCTTGTCTCGGCCATGGTCAGTTCCCTTCCCCGGCTTTGGGTTCGATGCCCATGTCAATCTCTTTGAGGATGGACAGGGCCCGGGCCAGGTCCTTCCGGACCATCCGGATTTTTACCGGGTTATCCAATTGCTGGGCGGCCTTGCGGAACCTGAGGTTGAATATCTCCCTCCGGAGTTCCCTCACCTGTTCCTCGATCTCATCCCTGCTCATGGCCCGGAATTCATGAGGTTTCACCGGTGAGCCTCCTTATTCCTGATCACGAACCGGGTGGGCAGCGGAAGCTTGTGACCCGCCAGGCGCATGGCCTCCCGGGCGGTCTCCACCGCCACCCCCTCGATCTCGAACATCACCCTGCCCGGCTTGATCACCGCGACCCATTCCTCCACGGGGCCCTTGCCCTTGCCCATCCTGGTCTCCGCCGGCGTGGCGGTGACGGGTTTGTCGGGGAAGATCCTGATCCAGACCTTGCCGCCCCTCTTGATGTGCCGGGTCATGGCGATACGGGCCGCTTCGATCTGGGCGCTGGTAATCCATCCCGGGGCCAGGGACTGAAGGCCGAACTCTCCGAAGGAGACCTCGGCTCCGCCCTTGGCGTTGCCCCGAAGCCGGCCCCGATGCTGCTTGCGGTACTTCGTTCTCTTTGGCATCAACATGTTGAATCACCGCTCTTTCAGGATCCGGCCACGGGGGCCTCGTGAACGTCGCCCACATAGATCCAGACCTTAACCCCGATTACGCCGTAGGTCGTCCTGGCCACGGCCCTGGCGAAGTCTATATCCGCCCTGAGGGTGTGCAGAGGCACCCTGCCCTCGTGGTAGGTGTTGACCCGGGACATCTCCGCGCCGCCGAGCCGCCCGGAGCAGGAGACCTTGATGCCCAGGGCCCCGGCCCTCATGGTGTCGGCGATGGTCCTTTTGATAGCCCTTCTCACCGAGACCCTGTTCTCCAGCTGCCTGGCGACGTTCTCCGCCACCAGGGTGGCGCTTATTTCCGGGTTGTCTATCTGGTCAACCTTGACTTTCACGGTTTTGTCAGTGAGCGCCGTGAGTTCGCTGGTGAGCCTGTCTATGGTCTTGCCCCGGGTTCCGATGACCATTCCGGGACGGGCGGTGCTGATGGAGATATGCACCTCCTGGGGCTTCCGAAGAATGGCGACCTTGCTGATCTGGGCCTTGTCCAGGAGAGGGTTCATGAGGATGTACTTACGGATTCTGGCGTCTTCCTCCACGAGCTTGGCGAAGTTTCTGCCCCTGGCGAACCAGACCGAATCCCAGCTCCTGGTGATGCCCAGTCTGAGGCCGATAGGATTGGTTTTCTGTCCCATACTTACCCTCTCTCCCGTCCGGCCACATCCTCCTGGGCGACCTTGACGGTGATGTGGCTGGTGCGGTGCAGTATGCGGGTGGCCCGGCCCCGGGCCCTGGGCCGCCAGCGGGCGATCATGGGACCCTCGTCCACGGTGATCAGGGATATCTGCATCTTCTCCGCTTCGAGCTTGGCTCCGTCGGCGAGAAAAACCGCGTTGGCCACCGCGGAGTCAAGGGTCTTGGCGATGATCTTGGATGCATTCTTAGGAACGGTCATCAGGATGGAAAGGGCCTGCCCCACGGACTTGCCGCGGATGAGATCGGCCACGGCCCTGGCCTTGCGGGGCGGAACCCTCACGAATCTGGCCTTTGCTACGGCTTCCATTGTCCCTCCCCCTACCTCTTCTTCTCGCGGTGACCGCGGAAGGTGCGGGTGGGGGCGAACTCGCCGAGCTTGTGTCCCACCATGTTTTCCACCACGAAGACCGGCACGAACTTCCGGCCGTTGTGCACCGCGAAGGTGTGCCCTACGAAATCCGGCGGAATAGTGGACCTTCTGGCCCAGGTCTTCACTACCTTGCTTTCGCCGGTCTGAGCCATGAGTTCCACCTTCCGGAGAAGCCCGGCATCTATGAACGGGCCTTTCTTAAGGGAGCGCGCCATCGCTACTTCCTCCTCTTTCCGGTGGGTCTGCGTCTGATGATGAGTTTGTCGGATTCCAGCTTGGGTCTCCTGGTCCTGAGGCCCTTGGCAAGCTGGCCCCAGGGGGAACACGGATGGCGGCCGCCGCTGGTCTTGCCCTCGCCTCCGCCCATGGGGTGGTCCACCGGGTTCATGGCGACGCCCCTTACATGAGGCTTTCTGCCGGCCCAACGCCCGGCCCCCGCCTTGCCGGACACCACCAGGTTGTGCTCGTTGTTCCCCACCTGGCCGATGGTGGCCATGCAGTCGGAGGGAACCCGCCTCATCTCCCTCGAGGGCATCCGCAACATGGCATAGCCCCCCTCCCGGGCCATGAGCTGAACCGCCGAACCTGCGCTCCTGGCGATCTGCCCGCCCTTGCCCGGCTTCATCTCCACGTTGTGGACCATGGTTCCCAGGGGAACCCTGCTGAGAGGCAGATGGTTTCCGACTTCCGGCGGAGCCTCGGAGCCGCTGAGAACGGTCTGTCCCACGGCGAGCCCCTCCGGGGCGATGATGTAGCGCTTGTCGCCGTCGGCGTAAACCACCAGCGCTATTCGGGCGCTTCTGTTGGGATCGTACTCGATGGAGTCAATCCGTCCCGGAACACCGGGCTTGTTCCTGCGGAAGTCAATGATGCGGTACATCCTCTTGTGGCCGCCGCCCCGGTGCCTTACGGTGATGCGCCCCTTGTTGTTGCGCCCCGCCTTG
>JAKPTG010000095.1 GCA_029571005.1 Candidatus Fermentibacterota bacterium | reverse complement strand
GTTTCGGGGAGCTGGAGGGAATCGCCGACCGGACGGACTACGACTTGAGCGCCCACATGCAATCCTCGGGGAAGGACCTCCGTTATCACGACGCCGTAACCGGGGAAAAGTTCGTCCCCCATGTGGTGGAGACCTCCGGAGGGGTGGGCAGGACCTTCCTGGCGGTGCTTCTCGACGCCTACCGCACCGAGGAAGTGGAGGGCCGGGAGAGGGTGGTGCTTTCCCTTGACCGGAAGCTTGCCCCGGTGAAGGCCGCGGTGCTCCCCCTTTCCAGGAAGCTCTCCGAAGACGCCGAGAAGGTGGCTCAAGCCCTGAGGCCCCATTGGCCGGTGCTTTTCGATGTCACCGGGTCCATAGGGAAGAGGTACAGGAGGAACGACGAGATCGGAACCCCCTTCTGCATCACCCTGGACTTCGACAGCCTGACGGACCGGAAGGTGACGGTCAGGGACAGGGATTCCCTGGAGCAGATCAGGGTGGGGATAGACAACATCGTGGAAGTCACGGCCCGGCTCATGACAGAGGGCTGGAGGGAATAGGAGGTCTCCCCGTTGTCCATGCCTAAGAGGTACGATCCGCGGGAGGCGGAAGCTCGGCTTCAGAAGTCCTGGGCGGAGTCGGGGATATTCCGGTACGACCCCAAGGGGCGGGAGCCGGTGTTCTCCATAGACACGCCGCCCCCGACGGTCAGCGGCATGATCCACATGGGGCATGTCTTCAGCTACGTTCAGGCGGAGGTGATCGCCAGATACCGCAGGATGAGGGGTTACCGGGTCTTCTACCCGTTCTGTTTCGACGACAACGGTCTGCCGAGCGAGAGGTTCACGGAGAAGGTAAAGGGGGTGAAGGCCGCGGAGATGCCTCGGGCGGAGTTCGTTAAGCTCTGCCTGGAGGTCACGGCCCAGGCGGAGGAGCAGTTCAAGGACCTCTGGACCCGCTTCGGCTTCAGCTGCGACTGGAGTCTTCTCTACACCACAATAGACCCGTGGGTGCAGAGGATAAGCCAGCGTTCGTTTCTGGACCTGGTGCGCAGGAATCGGGTTTACCGCAGGGAGTCCCCCACCCTCTGGTGCCCCGAGTGCGGCACCGCCGTGGCCCAGGCGGAGACCGAGGACCGGGAGTTCCAGGGCTTCTTCCATGACCTCCGGTTCCCCCTGTCGGACGGTTCCGGGAGCATTCCCATCGCCACCACCCGACCGGAACTCCTCCCGGCCTGCGTCGGGGTGTTCGTGAACCCGGAGGATCCACGGTTCAGCGGTTTGAAGGGCGCCCGGGTGAGGGTTCCCCTCTTCGATCGGGAGGTCGTGGTCCGCACCGACCCGGCGGTTGACATGGAGAAGGGCTCCGGGGCCGTGATGTGCTGCACTTTCGGTGACACCACCGACATCCAGTGGTGGCAGGACTATGATCTAGAGCTGAGGATAGTCCTGGACAGCCGTGGGCACATGAACGAAAAGGCCGGCTTTCTGGCGGGGATGTTCTGGAGGAAGGCCAGGCAGGTGCTGGTGGACAGGCTGCGGGAGGAGGGTTTCGCCCGGGGGGGGCGGGAAATCGTCCACACGGTGAACACCCATGAACGGTGCGGCACCCCGCTGGAGTATCTGGTCAACAAGCAGTGGTTCATCCGGGTGCTGGACATCAAGGAGGAACTCCTGGCCCGTGGGCGGAGCATAGACTGGAAACCCGCCCACTTCCGGATCCGCTACGACCACTGGGTCGAGAACCTAAAGTGGGACTGGTGTATTTCCAGGCAGCGGTACTTCGGGGTTCCCTTTCCCCTCTGGTACTGCGCCGAATGCGGCGGCACGGTTTACGCCTCGGAGGCCCGGCTTCCCGTGGACCCGCTGACGGATTCTCCGGAGGGGGCATGTCCCGACTGCGGCTGCACCAGCTTCCTTCCCGAGGCCGATGTGATGGATACCTGGGCCACGAGCAGCCTCACGCCCCAGATCAACGTCAAATGGGGCGAGCCCGATCAGCGGGAGCTGGAACTTCCCATGAGCCTCAGGCCCCAGGCCCACGATATCATCCGCACCTGGGCCTTCTACACCATAGTCAAGGCGCACCTCCACCAGGAGACGATTCCCTGGAGCACAGTGATGATCTCGGGCCACGCCCTGAACCCAAGCCGCGAGAAGATGTCCAAGAGCAAGGGCAACGTGGCGGGGGACCCCTTGGCGGCCCTGGAGGTTTACAGCGCCGACGAACTCCGGTACTGGGCCTGTTCCAGCCGTCTGGGCACCGACGTGGTCTTCAGCGAGGAAGTGCTGGGTGAGGGCAGACGGCTTGTGACGAAGCTGTGGAACGCCGCCCGGTTCGCCGCCGGCCACCTGGAGGGCTTTGTCCCGGGGGAACCGCCGGCCCTTCACCCCTTCGACCGCTGGATACTGGCGAGGCTGTCGGAGACCGTGGCCGTGGCCACGTCGGCAATGGACGAGTACGAGTACTCCGCCTGCGTTGGCGAGACGGAGACGTTTTTCTGGAAGGCATTGTGCGACAACTATCTTGAGATATCCAAGTCCCGTCTGTACGGTACGGACCCGGAAGCGTGCCGGGCGGCTCAGTACGTTCTCTACCGGGCGCTTTACGGGGTGCTCAGGCTGTTCGCCCCGGTGATGGTGCACATCAGCGACGAGCTTTACAACCTGGTTTTCCGGGAACGGGAGGGCTACCCCAGTATCCATGTGGCGCCGTGGCCGACCTGCGACGCCGCCGATCCGGACGCCCTGAAATCCGGCGAGGCCGCCCTGAGGGTAGTCGAGGAGGCCAGGCGCTTCAAAAGCGAGAACAACCTGTCCATGGCGGCGCCCCTCGGAGTGATCACGGTGGCGTGCCCCGGAGAGGAGCTGAAGAGTGTGAGGCCCTTCGAGGCCGACCTCCTTGCGGTGACCAGGGCGCAAAGGATAGTCTGGAGCGAATCCCGGGAATGGTCGGTGACGGTCGTACCGGAGGCCTGCGCCCCTTAGAGCAGGTTGTAGAGGGTGAACAGGCCCAGGATCAGGGTTCCGGCACCCACCACCAGGGTAAAGCGCCGAAGGTTCATCCTTTTCACCGCCATGGTGCTGAAGGGTACGCTGCACAATGCGCCGAGTATCAGGACCGGGGCCATGGCCCAGTCTATCCCGGTGCCCGTGGCCAGGTAGGCAAGCACCCCCACCAGGCATGTAAAGCTTTCCGCCAGGCTGGTGATGGCCACGGCGCTCTTGGCCCCGACACCGCTGAGTATCTGTCCGCCGGTCACCAGGGGGCCGTAGCCGCCTCCGGACAATCCCTTGTTGAAGGCGGCGGCGATTCCGAGGGCTGTTATCCTCTTCCAACTGAATACGGGAGTGTCTTTGCGCCGGAGGAGTATCAGTATTCCCATCAGGGTCACTATGATTCCGATGACCAGCTTCAGGTGGAATGTCGAGATGGAAACCGCCAGGAGGGTGGCCCCCACGGCTCCGATGAGACTGCAGAGCCCGAGCACTATGGCGATTCTCGCATCCGGCGACCTGGGGATGTAGCCGAGTTTTCCCATTTTTCGAACTATCCGGTGCTCCGGGGTATTCCGGAAGTCGAAGAACGCGTTTCCGGCCCGGTGGTGCATGAAGGCCGCCAGAGCGCCGGTGGCCAGTTCCGACATGAGAACCGCCGGGACTATCTGCACCGGAGAGAAGCCGATCAGCAGGAGCACGGGAGTCAAGGTGGTTCCGTATCCCATGCCCAGGGTGCTGTCTATGAACTCGCAGAGAAAAGCCATCAGAAAAACCGGAATACCCAGTGAAAGGCTCACCTCAGTACCTCGCTCTTCCGCATCGTTCTCAAGGTGGCCGCCGGTCCCGGATGCGGGGCGGGATCGGGGTTACGTTCAAATGGAGGGTCATGAATTCCCGCCTTCCCCGGCGCCGCCACTGCACCGTACCGGATTACCCCACGGCCCGGGGGGTAACCGCCACCCCACCCCTTTCTCGCCACCGCGGCTGTGTTGCATTATCATATTATATAGTCCGGAAGGGACAAAATCGGGAGGGACGGATGCGTGCTGTTCTTGTTCTGGCGGCGGCCGCGGCGGTTTCTGCGGCAATGGATTCGGCGTCTTTTCGCTACCTTGGGGCTTCCCCCGGGGGTTCACACGCGGCCTGGATGTCCTACGGCGTCTATGACGGAAGCGGGTTTCCCTGGGCGGAGGTGGAGATTCTTACTACCTCTCCCTACAGGGTGCTGGAGAAGTACGGCGTGGTGCTGCACGACGAAATGATCCACTCGATTGCGGCCCAGGACAGCGTCCTCTCCCTGGCGGCGACCGACCTGCGGAGGTTTAGGATAACCATGGAAAACGGCGGTCAGGTGCTGGTGGACCACAGGCTCACCGACGCGGGAGTCCCGCCGGACACAGTGGTGTTCTCCCTGGAGTCCTACGGCACATGGTATCCCGGAGTGACCTACACCATGGTGCTGGAGCAGGAGCCGACTACGGTCACGGACCGCATCGCGGACTGGTTTCCGGACCCGGTGCTGATCAAGCTGGTGATGTACGACGGCAGGTCCAGCGCTTTGGTTTTCCAGGAGCGGGAGGCGCCGGAGGAGTATCGGCAGAGTTTCGGCTACAGGATAGCCAAGGTGATCCGGCTTCACAAAGGGGCCCTTCTGGTGGTGTTGAACGTGATACAGCCGGGCTTCGAGGGGCCCAATCTCAGGTACCGGCTCATACCTGTTGAATTCCCTGTTGCTTGGAGGAACTGACGTGAGAAAGAAAACTCTCTTGTTGTTGCTGTCCGCGGCGATTCTGGCGTTGTTCGCCTGCGGTGATGATGAAACCAATCCCGCCGGGACCGGCCTTCCCCCGACGCCGTCCGTCCTGTGGGCATCGGTGAACGGGAACGACGTCACCCTTTCATGGAGTGCGTGCCAGAATCCCGACTTCGCCGACTACACCGTGTTCAGATCCGCTGTCCCCGGTATAGCCCAGAACCCGTCCGGAGCTACGATAGTGGCGGTCATCAGCAACTCCGGCACCACCGAAGCGGTTGACCAGGGCCTTCCCTGGGGTTCCGGCTGGTTTTACGCGGTGAGAACCACGAACACCGGCTCCCTGGTTGCCTGGAGCAACGAAGTGCCCGCGTCAGTGCCGGATTCCGGAAGCGGCGGCGGTGGCGGTGGTGGCGGCGGCGGAGAAATTCTCACCTGCTACCAGGTGCAGGGGCAGGCCGGGAGTTCCCCGTATGAGGGCATGATGGTGAGCGTGACCGGGATAGTTACCGTGGGCTCCAAAGAGTATTACTCCTCCGGCAGCTCTCAGTACGCGGTGATTCAGGATCAGGGGGGCGGGGAATGGAGCGGGCTGGTGATCTTCGGGTATGACGGCGTTCTCGATGACCTGACCCGGGGTGACAGCGTGGTGATTCACGGGAAGGTGCAGGAGTACTACGGGCTGACCGAACTCACCAATCCGGAGGTGCTTGTGAGGAGCCCCGGGCATTCGGTGCCTCAACCCCGGTCCATAACCACCGGAGACCTCTCCCAGGAGAAGTGGGAAGGGGTACTCTGCAGACTAAACGACGTGGAGGTGACGAACCCGGACCTGGGATACGGCGAATTCGCCGTGGACGACGGCTCCGGAGCGTGCGTGGTTGACGATCTGGGCATATACGGTTTCACCGTGAGCCAGGGGCAGAAGTTCGCCTCCATGGTCGGGGTGGTCTGGTACTCCTTCGGTAACTTTAAGCTGGAGCCCAGGAATCTGGAAGACATCACGGAATAACCCTACCCTGAGCGGAAGGTCGGATGCATGAGAAGAATGCTGCTTCTGGGGGTGTTGCTGGCGGCGACGGTGTCGTGTCGTCAGGGAAACCCCACGGAACCTCCCCTTCCACCGGGGAACTCGGCTCTGACCGGAAGGATCGACGGGGGGAACTCGGCGGTGCTCCGCTGGACCCAGTGCCCTGACGACAACTTTCTGAGGTACCGGCTCTACAGGGCGGATTCCCCGGGAGTTCAACGCAACCCGGACAGGGCGACCCTGCTGATGGAAACCGGCGAAAGGAACCGTCTGGAACACACCGACCCCGGGCTGCCGCCGGGCCGCTGGTACTATGCTCTGGAGACGGAGAACGACTTTCATCTGACCAGCTGGAGCAACGAGGTGCATCTGGAGACGGGCGGGCGTTGACCCGATACCATCTTCCCGCATCGTCGGAGGCGGGGAACAGGCGTGTCGCCGGGGACTGTTCCGGTGGCCGGGTTATTCCCCGCTGTCCTCGGTGATGCACCAGTTGCTCTGGCAGTTGGGGTGGATCTGAAGAAGGTATCGCATGCCGCCGATCTTCACCGCCACCGGCAGAAAGCCGGGGCCGAAGGGCGCCAGGCAGGTGAAGACCCTGGGATCCGGCAGTTCCTCCAGATGCAGATCTATGTGAGGCCGGGGAACCGGGTGGGTCGGGTACTCCGCCATGTTGCTGAGCAGGATTTCCCTCAGAGCGTTCCAGTCCGGGCTCTCGTAACTGAAGCCCGCCGCCCGGTAATGTCCTCCGGCGCTTGAGAACACGTCTTTCATACTGACGAGGAATCCCGCCATGTTCCAGTCCCCCACCGACCTGGTGTCGCCCACCAGCACCCCGTCCTCCCGCCTGGAGACCACGATGGTTCCCCGGCGGTGAATCCGGCAGAGCCTGCTGGCCAGGGTGCCCCCCATCCCCTGGGGGATACTGTCCATGAATACCAGAGTCATGCCGAAGGCGTCGGCCTCGGGATCCTTCATGTTCATGGCCCTGCCCGTCAGCTCGCTCAGAACCTGTCCCCGCTCCTCGCTGTTTTTGAGCATCTGCTCCCAGAAAGCCCTGCACCAGTGCCGATCAAAGCTGAACAGGAAGTCCAGCATGTTCGAGATGCCCGAATTGCACCCCTTCCCGATGGTGCTGGTTATGTGGGAGCGGACCATGGCGCCGGTCCACGCGCCCTTTCGGCAAGGCCACTCCTCCATCAGCAGCTTGAGGCCTTCGGTCAGGCGCTCCAGCTTTATCGTGCTGAAGCAGTGCAGGAGGTATCTGTTCCATTCGGAGAGGGGGACCCTGTCGCTTACGGTGCCCAGTGCCGTCGCCGCCAGGAGTTGCGGATCATTCTCGTAGGCCGGGAAGATGGAGGTCAGGGCGGCGTAGAGTACGCCGCAGCCCGCCAGGTCCGCCGCCGGAGGACCTAAGGGCTGGGGGTCGATGATGGCGTGAGCCTCGGGCAGAGGAGGGTTGAGCATGTGATGGTCGGTGATGACCACCCTGGAACCGTTCCGCCGGGCCCAGGCCACCCCCTCCAGGGCGCTGCAGCCGCAGTCCACCGTGAGAAGAAGGTCACCGGGCTCCAGAACGCCTTGCAGCCTGCCGGGACGGATGCCGTAGGTTTCTATCTCCCGGCGGGGAATGATGGGAACCACGGTGAAACCCTCGTTGCGCAGGACCCTCAGGCCTACGAACAGCCCCGTGATCCCGTCCATGTCGTCGTGCCCGTAGAGCACCACCTTGCCCCTGCGTTTTCTCAGGGACCGGAGTTCCTCGGATAGGACATCCAAACCCGTAAGCGCTTTTTCCCACCGGGGCTTTCCCGGCAGCCACTTCTTCACCGGATCGGACTCACCCGGGAAGCGCCGTTTCAGAACTTCGATGGCCAGGGGCGTTAGCCGCATGCGTTTAATTACGCGCTCGAAGTCTAATGTTCCTAGTAGTGCCATGCCTCCATATTAACGGCTAATTAATGACTACTCGTAAACCATTCGATGCAATAGCATTGCGCCGAAATGGCGCATTGTCAAGACGAAAGAGGCAAAGGCTCAGCGAATGGAGCGCTCCAACTCCTCGATCCGGCGGCGGGCTTCCTCCCGTTCCCTGCGTATGGCTTCCAGGGCTTCGTCGTTTCCGGTGAAGCGAAGCCTTTCCCGGGGGTTGAGTTCGGTGCGCTGGAACAGCGGGCCCAGGGTTGCATTCACCGCGAGGACCACCTTGGGCGCCTGGCCGGGATCGGTGGGGTCCCGTACGTCGTCCGAACGGAAGTGCTGCTCCACCTCCGCGAGGGCCAGCTGAAGGAAGACACCGGAGGCTATTCCGTAGGTGGCGCCTATGTTCAGGTCCCGCCCGTCCCACTCCACCACCACCTCCGAGGCCCTGGAGGGACGGAACATGAGGCTTCCGAACAGGCCGGGAATCGGGTTCTCCCCGGCGTCCCCGGAGCCGCTCTCCTGGACGAACCGGCCTGTGCCGAAACCGAGGCTGACGCAGACCGGGAGGCTCAGGAGGTAACTGAAGTCCTTGGTGACTACGCCGTATATCGAGAAGTTCTGGCTCCGCCCGTAGTCGTACAGGCTGTCGTTGCGGGTGTAGGCCTCGTAGTTTTTCTCGCCGGTGATGTTCTCGCAGCCGAAGGCGATACCCGGGCTCCTGATGGTCTCCCGCATAAGCATGACCCTGGCGGTGCCGCTGATGCCGCCCTTGCTGATGTAGGTGGCCCCTATCTGGGCCCGGTTGAAGATGCCGGCCTCCAGGAAGGTTCCGAGGGAAAACTCGGTGGCGGCGGTTCCGGAGGAATCCTCCACGGAATAGACGGCGAAGCCGGCTCCGGCGCAGATCTGGGTATGGTGAAGCGTGTGCGCAGTGGGTGAGTCTATGATGCTGTACCGGGACCACGGAACCCCACCGCCCATGGCGGTAAAGACGAAGAAGAACATCACAAGGACGAAACAACTTCTCACGGAAGACACCTCCAGTTCCCGGTTTTTCAGGAGTAAATCATTACATCCCGGACGTACCCGGTCAATCCTCCTCCTTGAAAAATCCCGATTCCGGACCGTACCGGTGAGTATGGGCAGGTATTCGTTCCTTGTGCCGCTTCTGCTGGCGGCGGAATTACCGGGCGCCTTCGAACCCGTGGCCGAGTCCCCTTGGCTTCACGGCTTCGCCGGAGCCCTGTTTCCCAGGAGCGCCGCCGCCCTTTCCCTGAACCCCGCCGCCCCCGCCATGCTCGACGGTCGAGGCGTATGCGTCACGGCTTCCAGGCCCTTCGGTCTCAGGGAGCTGCAACGGGTGTCCCTGGCGGGCAACACCTTCGTTTCGGGAGCCGGTATCGGGGCGATGCTGGCGGGAACCTCCCACGGGGGGTACTCCGAGTTTACCGCAGCCGCCGCGGGGGCCTTCCGGCTCGCCCGGGGAATCGTCGGAGGTGTTTCCCTGTCGGGAAGGCGGTTGTCCATTGACGGTTACGGGGCGAAAACCGCCCTGGGGCTGGATGTCGGGGCGGTTTGTCGTCCGGTGGAGGGCGTTTATGCGGGAGGCGGGTGCCGGGGGGCGCTGTCCTCGGAACTCGCCGGGGCCCCGGCGGTGCCCAGGGCGGTGTTTCTGAGCGCCGGAGTCGTACCTCTGAGGGGTTTTCACGTCTCCGGCGCGGCGGTTTTTCACAGGTACTCCGGCGCCGAGTTCGGTTTCTGCGCCGCATTCTCCCCGGCGCCGGGGCTGGTGCTGGGGGCGGGGTGCCTCACCGGCCCCGTCCGTCTCGGTTTTTCGGCGGGTTTCGAGACCGGAGGCGTATCGGTGAGTTACGGCTACGGAACCCATCCGGACCTTGCCGGAACCCACATGGCCGAAGCGGGGTGGGGGTCCCCGGCCTTCGACCCCGGGCCGGTCTCCCCGCCTCAAACCCGGGAGGAAGAGCCTCCGGTGGTTTTCCCTGTGAACATCAACACCGCCGTCGCCCGGGAACTGGAGGCCATTCCGGGAATCGGTCCCGCCCGGGCGTCCGCCATTCTTTCCTGGCTGTCGGAGAACGGTCCGGTGGAGCGGGTGGAAGAGCTGGATGCGGTCCCGGGGATCGGGCCGGCCGCCATGGAAACCCTGCTCCGCTACCTGTACGCGGAATGAAGTTTACCGCCGTCCTCGTTCTTCTGGCGATCGTTTCCCCCAGGGCGGACGAAGTGAGGTTCAGGCTGGCGAGGCGGTACCCGAGCCCCAGAGGGGTGCTGGAAAACCTGTGGGCAGGCGATGAGTGGGCCTTTTTCAACCGGTGGACCTTCCGCGTCGGGAGGTTCGGGGTGGTGCTCCTCACGGAGAAGGATCCGGGTGAGAAATGGGGCGATCTGGCGGCGGGCGGCCTTTCCTGGGTCGGGAACAGCCCGGTTGTCTGTGCGGCGGGCGGGTATCTGAGCCTGAAGTCCGCCCTGGGGCTGGTCGGTGACCACGGCGGGTTCTCTGCGGGAGGCGGCCCCCTGTCCCTGGCCAAACCACCGGTCCGGCGGGAGGTCCTGGAACCGGCCCCGAGCCCGGGCGACAGTGACGGCGAGCCCCTCACCGGGGCCGGAGCGGTGTTCCGGTGGAGCGGGGCGGGCTTGACGGTTCTGCAGGGCCTTTCCCGGGTTGACCCTTCGGGAGAGGGTCTTCACAGATCCTCTACGGAGCTGGGCCGTCGGGGTTCCGTGGAAGAGTACTTCTCCTTTGCCAGGCTTTCCCTGGAGAGGTTCGGCCTGTCCGGAGCCCTCGTACGGCGCACCTGCGATTCGGCGACGGTTTCCGGGAGGGCCGGGTTCGATGTCAGGCTGGACGGCGACGGCCGGAGATTCGATGGCGAAGCCTGTGCCGGGTTTGTAGGCGGAAGGGTTTCCGGGGCGTTTCTTGCAGGAGTTCAAGGGGATGAGGGTGGCTTCAGACACGCCCTCACCCTCAGCCGATACCCTTCGGGGTTCCCGTCGGACAGGTCGTTACGCCCTTTCGGGTCGAGCCACGACCTGGCCGCCGGGTACGGAATCCGATGGAGGCCCGCCCGGGGATGCGTCCTGACCTCGGGTCTGTCGCTGATGCAGCGTGATGAGGAAAGTGTGGTCGAAGCGGGGCTGCAGGGAGAGGAAACCCCTTTTTTCAGAACAACGCTGCTGCAGAAGGTAACGGTATCCCGTTCCCTGGCCGGAACGGTGTTCCGGGGGACGGCGGGGGTCGTCTGGAGCCCCGGCGGAAGAACTTCACTGACCCTTCGTCTGCCGGGCTGCGCCGTGAGAAGCGGGGATTCGACGCTTTTTGGGGCGGGGGCGGAGTTCCGGGTGAGGCATCGCCCGACGGCCTTCATGGATGTATCCGTATCTGCGTCCGCAGCCGACACCGAGGGTTACGCCTCCCGGGTGTACGTTTACCGGTTGTCTTTTCCCGGGGAGTTCGGTTCCCAGGCCCTGTACGGGAAAAGCGCCATGCTGCAGGCGGCGCTGTCGCTTGAACCGGCCCGGGGCTGGCGGCTGAGGTTCAGAATAAGCAGGTTTCACGGGTACGGCAGGGAGAGCATCGGTTCGGGGTATGAACAGACGGCGGGTCCGTCAAGAACCGATGTGGGATTTCAGCTGGACTGGAAACCCTGACTTAGAAGGAGCATCCATGAGACCTTCCTGGGATCAGTACTTCCTCAAGCTCGCCATGTTGGCCAGCGAGCGGGCCACATGCCCCCGGATGCACTGCGGCTGTGTCATAGTCCGAGACAAGCACGTCCTTGCCACCGGTTACAACGGGTCCCTTCCGGGCCTGCCCCATTGCGACGAGGCGGGGTGCCTGCTGGTGGACGGCCACTGCATACGAACCAACCACGCCGAGATGAACGCAGTCTGTCAGGCGGCCAGAAACGGGATTTCCCTGAACGGGGCAACGGCTTACATCACCAACATGCCCTGCCCCAACTGCGCCAAAGCCCTGGTTTCCACCGGCATCCGACGGGTGGTGGTCTTCAGCGACTATCGGTCGGGTTACGCGGCCCAGTTTCTGAAGGAGGCCGACGTGAGACTGGACAGGGTGAGTATGCCCGAGACCCGTATCAGGTATGACCTGGACAGTTACCCTTCGGCCGTCAAGTTCGACGACGACCGGCGGTAGAAACCGGATTTCCCTGCCGGGCCGGAAACACCCGGAGTCGGGCTCAGTTGATGAACGCCTTGATGAAGGCCCAGCTGTTCTGGGCGAAGGAGTTGGAGTAGATGCTGTTCTTTTCCCCCGGAGAACCCAGGTCCCCCGAACCGAAGGTGTTCTGGGCAACCCCCCAGGTGGAGGGGATTCCCGATTCCCATCCGGGGTTGATCCGCTCGCAGGAGGCACCGCTCTCTATCGGCCACGAATCGTCCCAGTCCACGATGTCGGTGCAGCTTCTTCCCGGCGAGTAGAGGGTCAGCTCGCCGTAACGGGCGAGAAAGAAGTCCGACCAGACGCTGTTTGGTGAATATCCGCCGTTTTCACTGTAAACTGAGCTGGCGCCCAGGACGAAGTAACCCTCCGGTGGGAGCATGTAGGTGCCGAATACGTAGGTGTTGCCGGCATGGTTCTGAAGTGTCCACCCGGAGAGGTTCATCCAGTTCTGGCTCCGGTTGTGGATTTCCACCCACTGCCCGGAGAGCCGGGTGGTGGAAGCAGAGGGGAGAACCATGAATTCGTTGATTATCAGAGGAGACACCCCGCAGGTGACATCCTCGGGGATGTATGCGTTATACTGGGATGTTACCGCCAATAAAACTAAAATGCCTTGCATTTTTCCCTCTTTTCCCTACGCCTGTTCAAATAAGGCTTTCAGAGGGCCGGGGTCAAGCCCCTTCCGGAACGCCAGAAGACGTCTCCATCTCCGGGCCGTCCGGTCATTCAGGGAACCCTCCGGAATACGGAAGCTCCAGTTCGCCTCCCGGGAGGTTCCGGGGGTGTTCATGCGGCAGTCGCTTCCGAGCCCCAGCAGGTCCTGGGCGGGAAAGATCACCATGTCGGCCGGCGAATCCAGGGCGATTCCCAGAACCCGGTCGAGGGTGAAGCCCAGGCGGTGTCCCGTACTTTCGGCCCATCCCGCAGTGGTATCGTTGTCGTGGGTTCCTGTGTAGAGAACCGTGTCTGGGGCCAGACCCGCCGGATCGAAGGCACCGTCCTCCAGGGCGAACTGAAGAACCAGCATCCCCGGGAAGCCCAACTCCCGCCTGAGCCGGGTTACTTCCGGGGTTATGATGCCCAGGTCCTCGGCCACGACGGGAAGCGGGGCTTCGATGTCTTCCATGATCCGGTCGAACAGCTCCCTTCCGGGCCCTTTCCTCCAGACTCCATCCCGGGCCGTGGGGGAGGCCGCCGGAACTTCCCAGTAATCGCAGAACCCCCTGAAGTGGTCTATGCGGACCCCGTGAAAGGCCTCCAGCATCCTGCGGACCCTGCCGGTCCACCAGTGGTAACCCTGGGCCCTGTGGACGCTCCATCGGTACAGCGGGTTTCCCCATAGTTGGCCGGTGGGGGAAAAGTAGTCCGGCGGAACCCCGGCCACGGAGACCGGCTTCCCCTGTCGGTCAAGGAGGAAAAGCTCCGGGGCGGACCAGACGTCCGCGCTGTCAAGGGAACAGTATATCGGCAGATCCCCGAGCACCCGGATGCCCCTTTCCGCACACAGTTTCAGGATCGAGTCCCACTGGCTGTGGAAGAGGAACTGAACCATACGGTGGACATTCACCCGATGCGGGTCAGGGTGCGCGTTTTTCCACCGGCTCCAGGGAGCCCCTCCGGCCCCCTCCTTGAGAGCGGCATACTCCGCCCAGGAGTCGAGCCAGGGTGATGCGGCGGTGCGGAACCGGTCGAATCCGGGAAGACCGGTGTTCAGCGCCCTTTCGGCGGCCAGTGAAATGAGTTTCAGCCTTTCGGGGAGCAGTGTGCCCCATTGGACCGTTCCCGAAGCCGGGATTCGGGCCTTTGAGAACTCTCCCTTGGTCAACAGTCCCATATTGTGGAGAATTCCGGGTGATAGCAGTAGAGGGTTGCCTGCGAATGAAGACAGGGGCTGGTAGGGGCTGTTGCCGAAGCCGGTGGGGTTCATCGGAAGCACCTGCCACCAGGTGAAACCCGCCTCCCCGAGCCAGTCCAGGAAAACCCTGGCCTCGTCTCCCAGGGTGCCGATACCCCAAGGCCCCCACAGACTGGTGGGGTGCAGGAGAACTCCGGCTCCCTTCAGAAGGCCGGCTTCCGACGATGGACAGGGGATGGTCATGGGCTCCTCCGGGGTTCGGGCCGGTACGGCGGACGACCGGAAAGCATAGCCGGAGCCTGCTCCGTGCCGCAAGCCCTGTTGTTGCCGGAATGCCGGGCCGGTGGTGGGGGTCGGCTTCCGCATGTCGCCATCGGATCCGGCCTTTCCGTAGCTTACCTTTCTAAACCGTGGCATGATTCCGCGGCCGCGCTGTAAAAAACTCCCGTGGCTTCGGCGTACAAGATTGACCTTCCGCGGCGGTGAGGATTATAGTCGTCCGCAAAGCAGCGAACGGCAAACGGCGCCGGTTTGACCCACTCTGAAAGGCGAAGGCACCCGATGATTTTTATGACGGCGGTACTGACGGCTCAACTGCTGGCGACGGGAGGAACGCCAAGGGTCGGACAGCCCCTCGGTCGGTTCCCCGAGTCGGAGGAACCCCTTCTTCAGGAAGTTGTGCCCGTGGTTCCGGTGGACAGGGACGAATACCGTCTCGCGCCGGGGGATATGCTTGTGGTGACCATCGAGGGAGGGGTTTCAGAGTATCTGCTCTCCGTGGGCGTTCTCCCCATGGACCGGTGTCAGGTGACCCTGGACGGCCGTCTCAACGTCTCCGGCATAGGCTCGATCCACGTGGAGGGTATGAGCATCAGTGAAGCCCAGCATACCTTCGACAACTTGGTGCGCAGCGGTTTCCCCTCCCTTCGGGCGGAGCTTTCCCTGGCCTATCCAAGGATGGTCGGCGTAGAGGTCCGGGGCATGGTTGAAAAACCGGGCAGGTACTCGATGTATGCCACCGAGAGGGTTTCCGACGTCATCCTGAAAGCCGGGGGGATCAGGCTTTACGGCAGCCAGTACGGGCGGGGGGTAACGGGTTCGGGGGATGCGGTTCCGGTGGACCTTTCCATGGAGCCTTTCACCGGCTCACTCCGCTCCGACCCCATGCTGGGCGGGCTGGTGACGGTGGAGATGCTCCCCTGCGACTTTCCCGTGTTCATCCAGAGTGCCGAAGGGTTCTACACCCATGACATCGGTTCCGGGGGCATGTCGGTGCCGGATCTGCTGTCGGAGGCCGCGCCGATTAGCGGCGGAGTTGACCTCCCGGCTTCCTTTGTGTCGGTCATGGGAGGGGGGACGGTTCCGGTCTGGAGATGGGACGGGGGTTACACAGGATACATCCTGTCGCCGGGGGACACCCTCAACCTCGTTCCCGGGCGGAACACCGTCTTTGTGGGAGGCGCCGTCAAAAACCCGGGGCCGGTCCTTTTTTGTCCGGGCGCCGGGGTTGACTGGTACATCCAGTCGGCGGGGGGTTTTTCCGCCGACGCCGACATCAACGACATAAGTATCATCCATTCCAGGGGCGTGCTGGAGGTGGATTCCCGAGACAGCCTTCCCGTACCGGGCAACAGCTCCATCGAGGTTCACTACAACTGGATATCCAAGAACCGCGAATATGTGGCTCTTTTAGTAACTACGATCGGGCTGGTGTTCACGATGATACAGATCAGCAAGTAACCCTGCCGTATCGGAGCTTCCGTGAAAGCTGCCCTCTGTCGGATTCGAGAGTTCGTTACCAATGGGGAACACTTGCTGATAGTTAGCCCGGATTTCTCACCAGCCCCTTGGAGGCAGCCGATTTTCGGGCTTCCACTTCCCAAAGCTGTAGGACTCCCCCGTCGGAGGCGACAAAAACCGCATCGAATCTGCTGACGACCTTACGGGAACCAAGCCCTTGAAATCCGAGCTCCAACTGATCATTATCGGGGTAACAGAGTGTTTTCATTGCCGGCCGTTCTTTTGTGGTGTAACTGATATGTTGGCACTCAATTATACCACTTTAGAACGGCCTCCGCAACTCAATGGTGAGAAATCCGGGCTAGACCAGGGAGGCCGATCTGTTCGACAGTGTTCTGTTGGAAGATATGGTTGCCTAGCGTCAACTGTCGAATCTAGGCGAGCCTCTCACGCTCGTGCGTTCATTCTGAATGCTGATCGAGTCCACATATAGTGGAAGCACAGTCGTGCGAGTTAGCATTGGCAGGCTCTGCCTACCGCTCGACTTTGTTCTTCGAAGTCCTCTTCTTCCTCGCATCGACAGTGCCTAGAAACGCTCCCACGATCGTGCCAAGGCCGGGCATGAGGGTCGTTCCGATGGCTGCCCCCACCGCAGAGCCAATACCATCAAGCCCGCGTTCTGAAACGATTTTCGACGACATGCGCGCGGCTCGCCGCCGATCGGCGGCGAGTTGACTAGTGGATAGTTCGTCGAGCAGCGCGACGTCCTCTTCGCTGGGCACCACCGAGGTCAATTCCCTCTGCTTCTGGGCGAGGGCGACAAGCTTGCCGATGTCCTGCTTCCCAAGCAGGAGCACGAACGGACCCACGCCCAGTGCGTCCGCGATGGCCCCCAGAGTCGAAAGGCGCGGGTCTCCTTCACCGCTTTCGATTTGCGCAATGGTTGCTCGAGAGGTGCCGGCCTTTTCCGCGAGATCCCCCTGCGTCAGTCCGGCGGCTTCCCGAGCAAGTGCCAGGTTAGCGCCGAGCGCCGAAGCGCGTCGTCGGGAGGCGTCCTGTTGTTCTCGGTCTGTCATCAGTACTCCGATCAAGTCACAGATAGGCGATGCGGCTGAAGGAGACGACACCACGGCGAAGAACCTTCATGTCGATGCTCTTGAGATCAAGGGTTCTCGGCTCCAACCGCTTCAGGCTGATGGGCTGCGCCCCGAGCTTGCGGATGTCGAGGATGCTCCAGCCGGACGCTTCGAGGATGTCGCCCGGCACCGTGTAGTTCTGGTCGACCAGACCGAAGACAGTCCACCCGGTTTCCACAGCGATCCCAAGGACGACTCTGTTGACCTGTTCTATCGCCAGCCGCGCCACGACGGCGCCTACGATGTTGCCCGCCAATGCACCGAGCATCGGGATGGGGATAAGCGCCTGGCCGACTGCCGCACCGCCCATGGCAGATGCAAGGACGATGGCGTCCTCGGAGATGTACTTCGCAGCAACAGGCCACGTAATATCGCCGCGAGCAGCTTTGATTGAGGTCTCGAACGCGCTGATGGCCAGCGTCACGCCAGCCGCGACGAACGTCGGGTCCACCTGTTGAAGCGCGCTCCCGAGAACGCCTGATCGCGCCGCTCCGACGATGGCGGCCGACAGGCCTCCCGCAACCCCGGACCTGAGCAGTGTTGTCGGGATCGCCTGGGCCAGTGGTGCGAAGTCCTTTGCCGAGATCTCGCCAGTCTCCCATGCCTTCCTGGTGATGGCGACGAGGTAGGGTGCCGATTGCAAGGCAGCGCTGATGATCGCTGCTCTTGCTGCGGCTGTTGTCGCCTCTCGCAGAATATCCTGCCACTGGATCACCTGCTGTGGAGTCAGGCCGAACTGCTCACGATCTACATCCTGTTTCGCACGGAGTTCCTTCACCAGCTCGCGTGCTTCGCGTTCACTCAGTGGCCTGGACTCAGCGCCATCCATCCGGACGCGATCGTCGGCAGTGCTGGCGGTGTGGGAGTATGAGTCGGCTATCTCGGGACGACTTTTGGCGTTCCTTGCCGCCAGTCGAGCGGCTGCCTCTCGGACACCGTCAAGCTGGTCAGATGGGACAACCTTCTGGTCCAGGTCGATGTACTTCGGGTGGCTGATGGCCTTCGTCGTGTCTTCAGGCGACCGGAAGTACTTGAGCTGCGCATGATGCTCCACACCGGAACCGCGTATCGACACGTCGATCGGTGAGGCATCGCGTGGAGCTGTCGCAGACACATCTAGACCCCGTCGTGCGGCATCGACGTTGAAAGTGCCGGCATGCCAGGTCTCTGCAACGTCGCCCTTGGCGTAGTGTATGTCCTTCTGGTTGCCGGCAAGATCGCCCATCCGCCGGATCATATCGTCGAGGGCCTGCTCGACGCGTTCTTCGTAGGCATCAACCTGCTGACCCGCTAGACCACCGCTGAAGTTGTCGCTGGCGTTGCGGTAGTCACGGCGAAAGGCTGTCATCCCCGGCCCTCGACACCGCTAACGTAAGCTTCAAACTCATCCTTCAGGAATCGGGACAGCGCGTACTCGTACTGAAGCTTCCGGTACTCCTGCTTGCGCTTCCGTGCGCTCATGAAGCGGTAAACGAGGTAGGCGACGACGCCGCCGACGACGACGCCGCCGACGAGAACGGAATAACACATCGCATAGCAATGGAACAGGTCCGCCTTAGTAGCGGATGTGGCTCGGCGGCGAATCTCCGCCTGGTTGCCTTCGACTGCGCGCTTCAGGCTCTTGATGTCCTCATAGCTGACGTCGTAGGGCTCGACGGCGATCAAGACAGCCTTGGCCCCCTCGAAGGCGCACTTCGTTCCGAAACCACGGAAGCGCTCCGGAAGGACATCGATGTAGGACTCCGCCACCTCGTTGCTGCCAAGGAAGATGACGGGCTGCTTGCCGTCGAGCTGGGCCTCGTTGTCCTTGTAGTGCTTCACCGTCCAGAAAGCGCCCGAATGCGTCTTCTGGACCGACAATGCGTGCGCGAGCTGGCGCCCCTGCGGGGCGAGGTCGTCTTTTGCTACGATGATGAACTGCATTCGAGCACCTTCCTCTGATGGACCGACACGACCAGTATTGTCCATTATTCTTGACAATGCTGCTTACGATGTCAACCGCTCCCTGTCCTCAACGTGAGCTGCTCAACTCAAGACGATTCAAGGAACTCTTCCCCGCAAGGGCGTTACCACGGTCCCTCTCACGAACCCGGTCATTCCCGGTGATGTCGCCCTTGCCAACAGCAAGAGCAAGCATAGGATCACACCGAAGCCCGTCGTGGTCGTTCAGATCATCATAGCCCAATGCAAGACCGTACACCCTCTGGGACACCAGTTCCAAGATGCTGTGTTCGATCCTTGCAGAATCCCGCCTGTCCTCGAAGCAGGCGGCAAAGCCGGCGATGATCCCCGTCCGGGCTTCCACTTCCCGAAGCTGTAGGACACCAGCGTCGGAGGTGATAAAACCGCATCGAATCTGCTGACGACCCTGCGGGAACCGAGCCTTTGAAATCCAAGCTCCAACTGAGCATTACCGGGGTAACGGAGTTTTTCATCGCCGGCCGTTCTTTTGCGGTGTAATTGGCGGATTGATACTCAATTATACCACTTTAGAACGGCCTTGTTCAACTCAATGGTGAGAAATCCGGGCTAAGAATCAGGATGATCCAGGCGAGATCTATTTTCCAAATAGAAAGCTATGATTCTAATGTAGTTGATATACAGCCTAAAAGAAGCACAATATAGTCATCTATTTGTTCAGCAAAGAGTTACCGATGCAACTCAAGCATCTCAAGCCAGGGCCGGCCCGGCCTGGGCCGACACGACGCCCCGCGAGCGACGAGAACTTCGTGCTGCATGTGCCGTGGGCCGGAAATACCGACGCTAAATCCGTAACTTGACAAGCGGCGTTTGAATAGCTATCATTGATCTGGAGGTTGCTCATGCCGAACAAAAGAACGCACAAGGTCGTCGGGGCAGTCGCGGGAGGCAGCTTTGCCTTGGTCTGGTCCGCCGGGCAACCGGCAGTTCACCGAACGGTCGAGACCGCTGGTGGTGTGCTCGCCGGCGTCGGCCTGGGGATGCTGCCCGATGTCCTTGAGCCCGCGATCCATCCCGGTCATCGGAGCGTGGCGCACGGCGCCGCGCCCGCGGTGACTCTGGGTGTCCCTGCGTCGCGGCACCTCGATTCGTGGCAGGTTTCCCTGCGAGCGGGTGCGGATCGGCAGGGCGCGCTCGCGATGCAGTCGCAGTCGACGCTCGCTCGGCTCTGGCACGCCTTCCTCGAGCTGCTGCTCAGGTTGGCGGCCGGAGCGTTGGCCGGCGCGCTGGGTGGCTACGGCTCGCACCTGGTTCTGGACGCGTTCACGCCGCGAAGCCTGCCGTTGATCGCGTAGGAGGTCCGATGCCTATCAATGCGCAAGAGCTTGGACGCCGCCTTCGTGCGGCGAGAGAAGCCTGCCGGATGAAGCAGGATGACGTCGCGAAGCATCTCGGTACTTCGCGCTCCACCGTCGCCCAGATGGAGCTCGGCAACCGCGCGGTGTCGAGCCTGGAGCTCGATCGGCTCGCATACCTGTTCGGGCGCGACATCCGGGAGTTCTTGGCCGACTCCTTTCGCGAGGACGACACGCTCGCCGCGCTGTTCCGTGCCGAGCCGGCCGTCGCCGAGAACCCCGACGTGATCGAGAAGGTCCGCGAGTGCATCGCCATCGGGCGCGAGCTCACCAACCTCGAGGAGCTGCTCGGCATCGGACGCGAGCAGACCACGGTGGCGGCATATCCCCAGGCGGTGCTGAAAACCCGGTGGGAGGCCATCCAGCAAGGGGCGCGGGTCGCCGAGGAGGAGCGCCGGCGGCTCGGCCTCGGTCTTTCTCCCGTGCCGGAGATGACCGAGCTCATCGAGCGGCAAGGCGTCAGGACGGGCCTTGTCGACCTCCCCGACGACGTCTCGGGGCTCAGCATCAACGACCCGAAGCTCGGCTTCTTCGTCGTGGTCAACCGGCAGCACCCCATCTGGCGGCGAAGGTTCTCGTTCGCGCACGAGTATGCGCACCTGCTCATGGACCGCGATCGACTCGGAACGGTGAGCCGGGCGGCGGCGAGCGACGACCTCATCGAGGTGCGTGCGAACAGCTTCTCTGCCTGCTTCCTGATGCCCGCCGACGCGGTGGCCCGGTTCGTGGCTACGCTGGGCAAGGGCAAGCCAAGCCGTTCTCTCGTGCAGGTGTACGACGAGAACGAGGCGGTGACCGTGGAAGGACGCGCCGCTCCGAACTCCCAAGCCCTGCAGATCTACGACGTGGTGCAGATGGCCTCGCTGTTCGGTGTGAGCGTCCCGGCCGCTCTCTACCGCCTGCGCAACCTGCGGTTCATCACCGACGCCGAGCTCTCCCGACTCAAGGAGGAGGACGAGCGCGGCAGGAGTCGCACGACCGCCAGGCTGCTCGGCCTCGCCGAGCCCGACCACACCCAGGCGCGGAACGAGTTCAGGCATCGCTTCCTCGGGCTGGGGCTCGACGCGTATCGGCGCGACCTCATCTCCGCGGGCAAGCTGCGAGAGATCGTGCGTCTCGTCGGCGCGCCGGCGGAAGATCTCGAGGCGCTGATCGGCGATGACGATCCGAGCGACGCAGGTGGCGAGGATTGACGAATGCCATGACAACTCGAGTCGTGGTGACGGACGCCTGCGTCCTCATCAACCTGATCCATGTGGGGCGCTTGCCGGTCCTGGGCGACCTGCCGGGGTACGAGTTTGTCGTCCCCGATCATGTCTACGAAGAGGTGGCGGACCCCGGCCAGCGCCAAGCGCTCGACGACGCCATCGAACACGGCAAGCTGAGGAAGGAGTCGCTCACCGACCTCTCATCGATCAAGCTCTACGCCGGCCTCCGCGCTTCGCTCGGCAGAGGCGAGGCGGCCTGCATTGCGATGGCGGTCGCCGAGGGCTGCATGATCGCCTCGGACGAGCGGCGGCTCTTTCGCCGAGAGGTTGTCGCCCGCCTCGGCGAGGAACGTCTCCTGACCACGGTGAGCATCTACGTCCTCGCGATCAATGCCGGGCTTCTCACCGTCGAAGAGGCGGACCGGGACAAAGATGTGCTGGAACGGCGGCGGTTCAGGATGGACGTGGCGTCGTTCCGTGAACTTGTGAAGGGTCGGGGCTGAGCCCGACTGGAATAAGTAGAAGCACGGCGAAACGAACGACGTACCACGTGACGAAGCGTCCAGATGGGCAGTGGCAGACGAAGGCGACAGGTCGCGCCCCGCGTGGGCGCGTGGATTGAAACTGCGCACGGCGGCTCATATCGTCTCCTGGAACTGTCGCGCCCCGCGCCCCGGGAGGTATCACTTTATGAAGTGTCTGCCTAACGGGGAGCTACGCCGTTGTGGATCACCTTTTTTCCGTCCACAGGCGACGGCGCCGATCCCGGGAGCCTCCGCTGGAGATCACCGCCCAGAGCAGGATGTGGAGCCAGGCGATCCTTCTCCAGCCGCTCATGTACCGAAGGCCCATGAGGGTGGGAGCCCCCCGGGGAGCTCCCACGGTTTTCAGAATCCGCATCCGCCGGGGGTCCAGTTCTTCCAGGGCCCGGATCATCCGTTGGGGCACCGGGGCGTCGGCGGCGGAAACAAGCGATGCCAGGAGTTTTGCGATTCCGGGGCCGAGGCCCGTACCGGCGGCGCCGGTCCAGAAGCGTTCCCAGAGGCCGTCGTCTTCGACCCGGGCGCAGAGGAGTGCCGTGTCCACCCACCAGACGGGTCTGATCCGGGAATTGGCCAGCATGTGCAGCAACACTAAAAGCAGGGCGTTGTGCCAGGCGAGCCCCCGGAGCCCGGGTCCGAGAACCCTGCCGTCTTCGTACAGGTCCGCCGGGAGGCGGCCCGGGAAGAGGTCCGGGTAGAAGAACACGTGGGTGTGAAGCTCCGCCGTGACCGAGTGCAGCCTCAGTTTCAGCTCCGAGGTCACCCCCGCCATGCAGGGGCCCGATGCGCCGGCGGTCCAGCCGGATCTGACGAAGGCGCTGAGAACCCTCTCCAGTTTTTCCCGGGGGAGAATGAAGTCGGCGTCGGCCATGGGCCTTCCCTCCGGGAAAGGGTAGAGGCTTCGGGCGAGATCGAAACCCTTGAAGGCGAAGACCGGGGTCTCCTCGCGCTCCAGCAGTGCGAGCACCGGTTGGAGGAGGGTTTCCCGGCGCAGCCAGTCCGCCGCGGAAGCCAGCCCCAGCCTCCGGTTTCCGGTTTCCCGGGCAAGAAGGGGGGCCAGTTGATGTTCTTCTCCGGGGTGCGGCCCCGGGTACCCTCCCTGCGCCCCTCCGGCCAGCAGCCAGCGGCACGCGGCGGCGGTGACCGGATCGGGGGGGCCCGGCGGGTCCGGCCGGGAACGGGAGGAAGCCGAAGGGGGTATCAGACCGATTCCGCCCTTGGTGTGCGGGTGTAGGCGATGAATGTTCCTGTACCGTCGCCGGACCGGACCACGGCGCCGCCCTTGAAGACTCCCTGAGCCATTGCGATCACGCTTCCTCCTGTTATTAACGCAAGAATAAGCCTTGTCGGGGGTTAGGTCAATTGCGGCCGTCACCGGCCCGCCGGTGCCCGTGAACCCTTGCCGCCGGTTCCGGGCACGGGAGGGGGGCAGGGCCGGGGTTTTCCGCGGAGGTGTTGTCCGCTGTGTGGCACGAATACTTCGGGCAGGGGTGCGCCGCACTTTCAGCGACACTTTTTCTGGATTATTGTAAGCTGTTCGGCAAGCCGTCAAAGGGGAGGACCGTTTGAAAATATTGGGCCAGAAGCTCAGTGACGGCTCGGTGGCCGTTTTCGATGCGCCGGATCCGGTGCTCGCTCCGGGCTTCATCCGGGTCGCCACCCTGTTTTCCGCCGTAAGCGCCGGCACCGAGGGCGGAAAGGTGATGGCAGGCAGAATGTCCCTGGCGGGGAAGGCCCGGGCGAGGCCCGCCCAGGTCGCCCAGGTGCTGGAAATGGCCGGGGCCCTGGGGCTGAAGGCCACCTACATGAAGGTGAGGAGCAGGCTGGAGGGCGCACAGCCTTTGGGTTACAGCCTGTGCGGCCGGGTCATGGAGAACTCTGCGGCGGGGTGTGACCTGAAACCGGGCGAAATCGTCGCATGTGCCGGCGGGGGCTACGCCAACCACGCCGATCAGGTGGTGGTTCCGGCGAATCTGGTGGTCAGGGTTCCCCCGGGGGTCGATCCCAGGGCCGCGGCCTTTACCACGATAGCCTCCGTTTCCCTTCAGGGGGTCAGGCTGGCGGAGCCGACCTACGGCGATTCGGCCCTGGTCATAGGTCTGGGCATAGTCGGTCAGTTGGCCTGTCAGATCCTCAGGGCCAACGGATGCCGGGTGTTCGGCCTGGACACCGACCGGCGGCAGGTGGATCTGGCCCTGAGGGCGGGCAGTATAGAACAGGGAGCCACGGTGGGCGAGGATCCGGTGGAAGCCGCGCTGGACCGGTTCACCCGGGGCCGGGGGGCGGACCTGACCCTGATCTGCGCCGGAACCGGCGATAACCGCCCGGTGGAGACGGCGGGCGAGGTCACCCGCCGGAAGGGGCGGGTGGTGGCGGTTGGGGCGGTGGGCATGAACCTCCCCCGGGAGACCTACTACCGGAAGGAGCTGCGCTTCACCGTGTCGTGCTCCTACGGTCCGGGAAGGTACGATCCGGGTTACGAGGAGGGGGGGAGGGACTACCCTTTCCCCTACGTCCGATGGACGGAGGGCAGGAACATGGAGGCCGTGCTGGACGGCATGGCCGCGGGGGCGGTGGATCCGATGAAGCTCGTCACCCACGAGGTGCCCCTGGAATCGGCGCCCGACGTTTACGGGATGATAGCCGACAGAACCGAACCCTTCTGCGGTATCCTCATCCGTTATCCGGAAACCCCGGGGGAAGCCGTCCGTCAGGTTCCCCTGAAGGCCGGGGCCCGGCGGGTAAAGCCCGGCCGGATAGGGGCGGGCCTGGCGGGGTCGGGTTCCTTCGCCCAGACCTTCCTGCTGCCCCCCCTTCGAAGGGACCGCCGGGTGTTCCTGTCGGCGGTCGCCACAAGGAGCGGCCTCACCGCTGCGGACATCGGAGCCAGGCTGGGCTTCCGGAGGGCCGTCGGGGGTATTGAGGAACTGATTGCGGACCGGGATACCGACGCGGTGATAGTGGCCACCAGGCACGACACCCACGCCGCCGCGGTCAAGGCATGCCTCAGGGCGGGCAAACCGGTATTCGTGGAGAAACCTCTCTGCCTCACCATGGAAGAGCTTCGTGAGATCGCCGCGCTTCAAAGGGAGACCGGGGGCATGGTCCAGACGGGCTTCAACAGGAGGTTCTCCGACGCGGCCCGGGCCGCGGAGAAGCACATGAGCGGTTGCGCGCCCCTGACCATGGTGTACCGGGTGAACGCGGGATTCGTGCCCCGGGACCACTGGACCCAGTCTCCGGAGGGCGGGGGGAGGGTACTGGGGGAGGTATGTCATTTCACCGACCTGATGCAGTTCATGACCCGGGCGTCCGTGGAGAGGGTCCACGCCATGTGCGTCCGCACACCGGACGCCTCCAGGGTTCCCGAGGACGATGTGGTGATCACCCTGTCCTTCTCCGACGGCTCGGTGGGAACCGTGGTTTACACCGCCGGGGGCGGCAGGGCCTTGCCGAAGGAGCGCTTCGAGATCCACGGCTCCGGCCGCACCGCGGTCATAGACAACTTCGCAAGGGTTGAGACCTATGCCGGCCGCGGAAGGGTCGTGAGAAGGTTTTCCGGCAAGGGGCACGCCCGGGAGGTGGCCGCCTTTCTGGACGCTCTGGAAACGGGGGTTCCCGCACTCTCCATGGAATCACAGATTCTGACGACCCTGGCCGGTTTTGCCGTGCTGGAAAGCCTGGAGACCGGGGCTCAGGTGCGGCTCAGCCCCGAAACGATCTGATACATGGACGACGCCCGGTTCAGGGAATTGTCCGACCGGATACTTGCCTGGGCCGAAGAAGCGGACTTTTGGGGAACCGATCCCTACGACGGCCTGAAGAGCCGTCTTCTGGCGCCGATCGTCGGCCGTTCACGGCTTTTCCGCCTCTGCCTGATACAGGCGGTCAAGAATTCCCCCGTGAACCTCAGACCCTTTCTTGGAATACCCCCGGGCAGGAATCCCAAGGGGCTGGCCCTTTTTCTCGGCGGTCTGGGTCTGACGGCGGGGGACGGGAACCGGGAGGGAACCATCCGACGGCTGCAGCAGCTTATAATGAGCCTTGCCTCGAGGCCTGACGGCTCCCCGGCTTTTTCCCCGGACCGGGCTTTCAGGAACGATATTTCGGCGGAGGAGGCTTCCGCGGCGGGGGTGTTCGCCTGGGGCTACGATTTCCCGTGGCAGGGCAGGGCGTTTCTACAGCCCGCATGGGCGCCCACGGTGGTGTGCTCGAGCTTCGTGCTGGACGCCCTCATGGAATCGGACAGCCCTTTTTTCCTTCCCGCGGCCCGGGGACTGGCCGACTTCGTGGAGGGGCACCTTGGGGTGTTCCGGGAGGACGGCGGTGTTTGTTTCAGTTACTCGCCCCGGGACGGGGCCCGGGTGTACAACGCCTCCCTGTTCGCCGCCAGGATACTGGCCCGGGTCGCGGTTCTTCCCGGTTCCGACCCGGGGGGGAAAAGGCGGGAGACGGCCTTGAGCGCGTGCAGGTACGTGGCCGGAAAGCAGTTGCCCGACGGGGGGTGGCATTACGGGGAAGCCCCCCACTGGCGATGGATTGACGGCCTGCACACCGGCTTTGTGCTGGACGCCCTCAGGGAGGTCTCGATCCTGCTGGACACCGACGAATTCTCAGGAACCCTGGACCGGGGGCTCCGGTACTACCTGGACCATCTGTTTCTGGAAGACGGCACCGCCCGGTACTACAGCCACTCCACCCATCCCCTCGATTCCCACTGCTTCGCCCAGGGAGTGGTGACCCTCTGCGGCTTCGGCATGCGAAGGGAGGCCCGGAGGGTTCTGTCCAGGGCGGTGGAGCTGCTGTGGGACCCCGGGGCCGGAGGCTTCATCTTCCGTCGCGGCCGGTGGCTGAGGAACGGGACGGTTCACCTACGCTGGAGCCAGGCCTGGATGTTCAGGGCGCTCAGCGTTTTCCTTGCCGGAGGGGAAGGGGGGGCCGGTGAAGGTCTGGTTTGACGCCGATAACGCCCCCCATGTGGCGGTGATGAAACCCCTGGCGGAGGAACTGACCGCCCTGGGTCACTCCGTCAGGTTCACCGCCAGGGATCGGGCCGGCACCTGCGGGCTTCTGGACCTGCACCGGCTGGACTACCTGAAGGTGGGAGGAGGCCGGGGCGGTCCGATTCCGGTCAAGGCCCTCGGAATAGCGGTCAGGGCGGTGAGACTGGCGAAAGCCATGGGGCGCTGGAAGCCCGATGTATCCTTCGGCCACGGGTCCCGTGCACTGCCCCTGGCCTCGTGGCTTCTGGGGGTTCCCAGCGTTGCAATGTACGACTACGAATGGGTGAACCCATTGATATTCAACCTGTTCTGCCGGCGCATACTGGTTCCGGAGGCGGTGGGCATGGAGCGATGCCGGGAAGCGGGCATCAGGGCCGGAAAGGTCCGCCTTTACCCCGGATTCAAGGAGAACCTCTACCTTGGCGGAGCGGAGCCGGACCCGGAAATCTCCAGGGAACTGGGGCTCCTGGCCGACAGGGTGAAGATTCTCGTGAGGCCCCCCGCGACCACGGCCCACTACCACAACCCGGAGGCGGAGACGATCCTCGCCGGGCTGCTGGAGCGGCTGGCTCCGGACCGGGAAGTCCAGCTTGTGTGGGTGCCCAGAACTCCGGGGGACTTCCACCCCGGCCGGGCGGAATACGGCGACCGTCTGCTGGAGCCTGCCGGACCCTATCCCGGCCCTCAGCTGATACTGGCCATGGACGCGGTTATCGGCGGCGGCGGGACGATGACCAGGGAGGCGGCCATTCTGGGGGTTCCGTCCTACACCTTCTTCCGGGGCAGACGGGGCCGGGTGGACGAAACCCTCGAGCGGCTGGGACGGCTGGTTTTTCTGGAAAGGGCCGGGGACTTCCCGGCCCCCCGGGACCTGCCCGCCGGAAAGGGGCCCCTGAGGCCCAGGGAACCACGCCTTGCGGCCCTCATCGCCGGGATGATCACGGAGCTGTAAGGGCGATGAGGGTGCTCCTTGCCATGGACGGCCTGGGCCCCGGCGGTGCGGAGCGCCGGTTCTGTCTGCTTTGCAGCGGCCTTGCACGGCTTGGTACGGGGGTTTTGGTTCAGCCCTCCGGTTCCCTCAGCCTCGATGAGATGTAGCCGTAGTAGTCGCCGGCAAGTCCCTCCACCCGCCGCAGCATGTCCTCCCGGCTGACGTATCCCATGTGGACCGCTATTTCTTCCGGGCAGGAAACCTTGAGCCCCTGCCTCTTCTCGATGGTCATGAAATAGTTGCCGGCTTCGGCCAGGCTGTCGGGGGTTCCGGTGTCGAGCCACGCCATCCCTCTGCCCAGAAGTCTGCATGAGAGCTGCCCTTTCTCCAGGTAAAGGCTGTTGAGGGTGGTGATTTCAAGCTCTCCCCGGGCCGAGGGGGTGATGGTTCCGGCCAGCCGGCACACCTGGTTGTCGTAGAAGTAGAGGCCGGTGACGGCGTAGTTGCTCCGGGGGGCCGCCGGTTTCTCCTCGATGGATTTCACCGCCAGGCTCTTGTCGAATTCCACCACTCCGTAGCGCTGGGGGTCCGCGACCCTGTAGCCGAAAACCACCGCTCCTCCGGCCTCCGCCTGGAGCCGGGCGCTCCGCAGCATTGCGGGCAGGCCCTGTCCGTAGAAGATGTTATCGCCCAGAATCAGACAGGCGCTGCCCCCGTCCAGGAACTCCTTGCCGATGAGAAAGGCTTGGGCGATTCCTTCCGGTCTGGGCTGTTCCGCATACTCCAGAGATATCCCGAGCCGTTCTCCGGAACCGAGCAGCGACCTGAACATAGGCAGGTCCCGGGGGGTGGATATGAGGAGTATCTCCCTTATCCCCGCCAGCATGAGGATGCTGAGGGGGTAATAGACCATGGGCTTGTCGTACACCGGAAGCAGTTGCTTGCTCACGGCGATGGTCATGGGGTGAAGCCTGGAGCCGCTTCCACCGGCCAGAATGATTCCTTTCATACCGCCTCCGTTCGAGCGAATATGCAGGGGCGTCTCCGGTAAAACCACAGGGAAGCCGGCACGGAAGACCGGCAGCTGTTCCGGGACGGAAGAGGATCGCCCGGCGGCCTGTTCGCAGGAGAAGAACTTTCCGGCCGCACCGTTCGGGCCGCCGTAAGAGGGTGACTCGTCGGGGGGAACCCGGGAAGGTTCGACGAAACGAAAGGGGATATCCGTGGGAAGGCGCAGCGGTCGTCTCCCCTTCGGGGAAACCCGCAATACCTCCCCCAGGGAGGCAAAAGGCCCGGATAGGCCCGGGCGGTTTCTTGGGGGGCCGGGTAGGGGTTATGTTTACGTCGCTTCCGTACGGCGGTGCCGGTGGGCGGCGGGTGCGGGAGACGGATTCAACGGAAAGGGCCTGTCGTTATGAAAGTGGATCTGGTCACCGGGGGAGCGGGCTTCATCGGATGCAACATCGTGAGGGAACTCCTTGCCCGGGGGCGCAGGGTCAGGGTGCTGGACAACTTCTCCACGGGGTACAGGCGCAACCTCGACGAGGTGGCCGCGGACATCGAGATAATCGAAGGGGACCTGCGGAGCTGTCACACCGTGACGAAAGCCGTGAAGGATGTCGAGGTGGTTTTCCATCAGGGCGCCCTGCCTTCCGTTCCCAGGTCCATCGCCGACCCCGTCACCACAAACGACGTGAACGTCGGGGGAACCCTGAACATCCTTCACGCCGCCGTGGAAGCCGGCGTGCGCCGGATCGTGTTCGCCTCCTCTTCCTCCGTATACGGTGATGCCGCCGTCGGGGTCAAGGACGAGAGCCTTCCGCCGATGCCCCTGTCTCCCTACGCCGTGAGCAAGCTCGCCGGGGAGGCGTACCTTAAGGTTTTCCACAGGATATACGGACTGGAAACGGTGGCTCTGCGTTATTTCAACGTCTTCGGACCGTTTCAGGATCCCGGCAGCCCCTATTCCGCCGTGATACCCCTGTTCATAAAGGCTTTGCGGGAGGGTGCAGCCCCGGTCATCAACGGTTCCGGAGAGCAGAGCCGTGATTTCACCTACGTGGCGAACGTTGTCCACGGCAACATCCTGGCGGCCGAGGCCCCGAAGGCCGCCGGACGGGTGATAAACCTGGCCTGCCGGGGCTCGATAACGGTGAACCGGCTTGCCCGGGAGATAGGCCGTCTGGTAGGACGCCCCGAGATCGAACCCGTCCACCGGGAACCCCGTCCCGGGGATGTCATGCATTCCTGCGCATCCATCTCCCTGGCGGAGGAAATTCTCGGCTACACGCCGATCGTCTCCTTTTCCGACGGCCTCGCTCGCACCGTTTCATGGTTTGAGGGCGGGCTCGGCTGACGCGACGAATCCATGTAATGCCGCGTCAATCAGGCGCATACATGCCGGCCCATGGAAAGGCGGTTCCCGCCCTGTCCGGCGGAGGTGCCCCTGGTACCGAGGGTTGCCGCGGATCGGCGTCGGGAGGGCCTTCGTATTCCTCCATCCGTCCGGCCCGGTATGGATGAAGCCCCCGGGGAAAACCACAGGGTTTTCTACTTCAGGCAGTAAAGCAGGAACCTGTTCACGCCTTCGTCGTCCCGGACCCTGTGAACCCCGTGTATCTCCCCTTCAAACCCGGGGAACATGGTTTCCAGCTCCTCCACGGCGCAGAGATAGTCTATTATGTGCCTGGTTTCGGCTGTTATCATTTCGCCGGGCATGATGATGGGAATGCCGGGAGGGTACGGGACGACCTGCACGGCAACGGTTCTGTTCTCCAGTGACCGTATGCCCACCCGCTCCACCTCCCCCCTGACCATGCCGCGGTAGGCCTGGGCCGGGGTCATCGCCTGCCTGGGAAGGATCCTGAAGCATGACAGCATCCCCTCCACCAGCCTGTACTCCCTGAGGAAGGCGTGCATCCTCTTGCAGAGCTGCTGAATGGTCATTTCGCTGTATTCGTCGGGGTATTGCTTCACCAGGTCCGGCAGAATCTCCTCCAGCTCCGCGTCCTCGTCGTAAAGCTCCTTGAACCGGAAGAGTTCGGCCAGAAGGGTTCCCGACTTGCCCTTCGTGATGCCTATACTGAACAGCAGCAGCCAGGAGTAGTGCCCGGTTTTCTCCACCATGATGCCCCGGGAGCGGAGCCACATCGTTACGATTGCCGCGGGTATTCCCCAACTGTCCAGACAGCCGTCCCTTGTTATCCCGGGGGTGGTGATGGTGACCTTGAAGGGGTCGAGCATGATGCCGCTGTCGTCCATGTCCTGGAACATGTGCCATGAGTCGCTTTTCTTGAGCGTCCACCATTCCTGCTCCGCAAGGAGCGTCCGATCCTCCACATCCATGAGACAGTCGGGCTGCCATGGGGTGAACCACCATTTTCTGGCGGGATCGGACTCCGAAAGCATGATCTCGCTGTTGATGGAGGCCATGGTCTTTCTGAAGACCACCGGCTCCCTCAGCGCCTCTTGCATCATTCTGGTGCCGGCCTTGCCCTCCACCATCTGGGTGGAGATGTCGAGGGTGGCGATCATGCCGTACTGGGGCGATGTGGAGCTGTGCATGAGGTAGGCTTCGTTGAACACGTCCGGATCTATTTTCCGAGCCGATCCGTCCCGGTAGTGGACCATCGAAGACTGTGACATGGCGGCCAGGGTTTTGTGGGTTGACTGGGTGGCGAACACCGGCATTCGAGGTTCACCGTCGTCCGGATGGTCGGTCATGGCGTAATGGCCCCTGTAGATAGGGTGGAAATGGGCATAGGCGAACCAGGCTTCGTCGAAGAGTATTCCATCCACCACGTCGGCGAGTGAGTCGGTGATCCTCACCGTGTCGTAACACAGGCCGTCGTAGGTGCTGTTGGTTATGGCGGCGAGCTTGATTCCTGCGTCCTTGTCGGTGATGAGCGGGCAAGCGTGAACCTTGGCCCGGATCACATCCCGGCTGAACTCGGCGGGGGAAATGGGCCCGATGGTGCCGTAGGGATTCCTTGTGGGCAGAAAGTAAACCGGTATCGCATCGCAGAGGATGATGGCGTGGTTTATGCTCTTGTGACAGTTCCTGTCCACGAGAACGACATCGCCCCGGGTGACCATCGAGTTCCAGACCATAAGGTTGGCGGCGCTGGACCCATTGGTCACGAAGAAGGTTTGTGCGGCGTTGAACACCCTGGCGGCGCGCCTTTCAGCGGCTCCTATCGGCCCCTTGTGGTCGGAAAGGGAGCCGAGTTCCGGAACCGAGACCGAGAGGTCGGCCCTGAAGGTGTTCTCGCCGAAGAAGTCGAAACAGACCTTCCCGGCCGGGGTCTTCATGAAAGCCACTCCGCCCATGTGTCCGGGGGTGTGCCAGGAGTACCGGTACTGCTCCGAGTACTTGACCAGCTCCCGGAAAAACACCGGAAGAATTCCTTCTATGTAGGACAGGGCGGCCTTCTCGATCCGGCCCGCTATGAAGTCGGGGGTGTCTTCCGCCAGCCAGATGTATCCGTCAATTTCCCTGAGGATGCCTATCGGCAGATTCTCCACGCTGAATCGGTCGGTCATGAGCAGCACCGGCAACACATCGCTGAACCGCCGGATGCCCCGCAGGAAATCCTGGGGGGTGTCGGTTTCCGTGTTCCAGTCCACCACGGCACAGCCAAGGTCGGGATGCGAGTGGAAATCGCTCAGACCGTCGGTGCAGTTCTGGGCCTTGAGTACCGTGAAACCGGAGTTTTCGAGTTTTTCCGCTATGGCCCGCACCCTTCTCCCCTCCAGGGTGTGGGCCCCTATTTCTCCGCTCACAATGAGAATCGGGAACGAGCCCTTGTCTATCGCCTTCATGGTTTCTTCTCCCGGGTGGTCAGAGTACGGAAGCAGCAGTTTGCACGAAAATATACAATCGGGTGGAGGGACGGGCTAAACGAGATGTACAAGCCTATGTAATTTCATGCGGCGCATCGCCTTGGAAGCCGAAAAAACGTATGGGCCCCGGGCTCTGCAGAGGCGTTCGGATTCAGCGGACTCCGTCAACTTTGAGAACCACGGCACGATCATTACCGTGATTGATGATTCTGCACTCTTCCCCTTCCGTGAGGATGACCGCGTCACCCGGCGACATTATCTCAAGCCCGTCGGTCGGTGAAGACGCTCCGACGGTTCCCTCCAGCAGAACTATCAGGGTCCCGGCGGAATTTCCGAACCTGGCCGTTCTTCCCCCGGAAGCGATGAATACCTTTCTGGCGGCGAACCGGCCGCAACCGCGGGCCTGGTCCGCGATAACCCCCTCGCTGACTCCCGATGCCCCGCTGTCGGAAATCCTCAAGGGTTTGACATCCTGCCTCCGAATGATTCTCAATTCTACCTCCCCGGTCCGAAGGAGTAATGACTCCCCATGGAAACCACCCATCTCACCGGGCCCTCATCGGGACGACCGACCGAGAGCTTTACCGACCCCCCCGGTACATTCATCTGGAGGAAGGCGCCGTAACCATGGTGAAGAGCCCCGTCCCATGGGTTGCCGATGGCCTCGAAGTCCCACGCCGCAGCTCCCTTTGCGCCGATGCTCACAGGCCCTGCCAGGGGGTGCTGAACGAAGATTTCGGCGGCGGTCCTCTGTCTGGAAGGCAGAGAGTTCCATCGGTAACCCGGAATTGCCCGGTCGGCGGTACACCTGGAGTACTGCCAGTCATAGCTGTCTCCGGTAAGGAGTTGTCCCCAGGTGCTCACCCCGGACGTGAAATTCCCGGGTGTATCAACGATGCCGTCCAGCCTCCATTTGAAGAGGTGGTGAACGTGCCCCGGCTGCGGTGACGCGGAAAAGAACAGTGTGACGCTGGTGCCCGGCGCCATGGCGGTGGGGTCGTCCCTGGTGTCCGCCGCCGCCCGGACGAAGAGCGCCGGATACCCCTCCCCGGAGGAGCCGCTGTACCTCCGCCCGAACCAACCGGCTCCAAGCTCCGTGATGCCGAACCAGGAAACCGTCCTGCCGAAGGACAGGGAGAGGCTGTGGTCGCTCCAGACCCTGACCGGAGAAGAACCGTCGGCTGCCGGCTCTTCACCCTTTATCTGGTGCATGCTTCCTTCCAGCTTCGTGTATCCACCGCCGGAGCCGGTGTTTATGGCCCCCTCCAGAAAGACGTAGCGCTGCCCGCCGCCCGCGTTGACGAGCCCGTTCATTCCCCGGTTGAATGCGTTCCTGTGTTCGATGGTGATTCGGCTGTCCAGCCCGTAATCGCTGTGGTACGTCATTCCAATTCCGAGGAATGCGGGAATGTTTTCCTTCAGGGTGAAGGCCACATCCACCTCACCCTCGGACCCGCCCGGATACATCCTGAAACGCAGGTTTTCAAAGAGGTTGGATGCGTAAAGTTCCTCGGATACCCTTCTCAGTATCTCCGGAGTCACCGAGTCGCCCCGGGACAGGGAGAGCCAGGCGGACACCGCCGAGAAGGAGACCCGATGGTTTCCCGATATCATGATGTTTCTTACGGTGAACACCCCCGGGTTCCAGGGTGGTTTCCCCGGGTCACCCCTGGGGATTTCCGGATGCCCGGCAAGCCAGTCTCTGGTCTGTTCGTATCCCCAGCGCACCAGACTGTCGCGGGAACCGAAGCTCCATATCCTTTTGTCGTGCAGGTCCGGAGCGAAGTACCAGTCGGATTCCACGGCGTGCTGTTCGTTCACCCTTCGGGAGAGGGCATCGAAGGTATAGTTGCCCACTTCCAGGATGGATGGGTTGTCCGGGAAGGAATCCCGGTATCCCGTACCCACATCCACCGCGAGCACGGGCAGGCCGGGCCAGGCCTTTGCCGCCGCATCCACCGGCAGGTTGTCGAAAACACCGCCGTCCACCAGCAGCATCTCCCCCTCCCTGATCGCCGGAAAGACCGCAGGGATGGCCATGCTGGCCAGAAGTGCCCTTGACAGGTCTCCGGCCTGGAACACGACCCGCCGGCACTCGGGGATGTCCACCGCCACCACCCGGAGAGGAATGGGCAGGGAATCGAAGGATGTCCCCCTGATAACCTGCGTGGGGCCGGTCAGGGAAGAGAGGAGCAACCCGACCCGCATGTTGGAAACGGCGCTTGCGGGAATCACCGGAGTAAGCCCCTGCAGGCTGAGGGTTACCAGGTCCTCCCTTTTCCTGATTCTGTCGGGGAGCAGGGCCATTCTGGGTTCCGGGGCGGAGCTGAAGAGGTGCAGCCAATCGATGTCGGCGGCGATGCTGTCCAGTTGCGCCGCATTGTAGCCGCATGCGTAAAGACCGGATATCAGGGCGCCCATGCTGGTGCCCGCCAGGCCGCAGACCCGGACGCCCTCCTCCTCCAGCGCCTTCAGAACCCCGATGTGCGCCAGCCCCCTGGCGCCGCCTCCGGAAAGCACCAGGGCTATCCCTTCCCCGGTTCCCCCATCATCGGGGGCGTACAGAAGCAGGAACACCAGCATGGACGATAGTACGGCTTTCACAAGCTTCCTTTACCCGGGTTGGAACTTTCCCTATTATATGCATCTACACTCTGCTCGATGTTGCGGTTTCATGCAGACCTTCTTCATAGGAAAGGAGTTGCCTTGAGAATCGTTACAGTTCTATGCCTGTTGGCGGCCGTAGCCGTGTCAGCGGCGGGGGTCACCATTCGGGAGAGTTCGTCCGAGGGCATGGTCGTGTCCTTCGACGCAGCCGTGCCCCGGTTCGGCACGGTGCTGATGCGCGGGGTTCTGTATTCAACCGTTTCCATGGATGGTTCGGAGAGCCTGGCGGAAGCCGGTTTCCCCAGACTTCCCGTTTATCGCACATGGATTGAAATTCCGGTTGGGGCCACCGTCGAGGTCGCCGTAACGGAACTCCGGGTGGAGTACCTTCCGGGGACCGGGCTGCCCGTGGAGCCGGCGGTTCTCAGCGCCGCGAAAAGTGATTCCCGGGACAGTTTCATTCTCGAACCCGCTCCGGAGGTCTATTCCCAGGGTTCTCCCCATCCTTCCGAATGGGTGAGGGTCATCTATGCGGGAGAAATGCGGGGGAGGAACCTTGCGCTGGTGGAAGTGATGCCCCTTCGCTGGGATCCCAGCGACGGTTACACCCTTCTTGCCGGGGCGGAGATACGGCTTGACTTCCAGGGCGGCGATCTCGGCAGGAGCTACGAGCAGGCCCGCCGTTACGCATGCAACGAGTTCGACACCCTTCTGTCCTCCTTTGTTTCCAACTACGGTATCTTCGAGTCCGGCATGGACACTCCCCCGGCGCCGTACCTGATCATCGGGCATTCAGACTTCGTGACCACCGGGATGGACGCCTTCGTAACTCACAAGGAGGCCCTCGGGTTCGATGTGACCATGGTTGATCTCTCGGTTACCGGCTCGACCGCCACGGAGATCAAAGACTACATTCACAACGCTATCACCACCTGGTCCGATCCGCCGGTGTACGTTCTGCTCGTAGGCGATAGCGAGTATCTTCCTGGCAATTCCGCCACTGCCTACAGTGGCTCCACCGATCTTTACTACGTCGCCCTGGATGACGGCGGGTTCGTCCCCGACGCCTTCATCGGAAGGTTCAGCGTTCAGAACACAGGGCAGGCCATAATGATGGCCCAGCGGGTTATAGATTACGAGAACTCGGTGGGAGTGCAGGATTGGGTCCAGGGGCTTCTGTGGATCGCTTCCAGCGATAATTACACTGTCTCCGAGGGCAGCCACAACTACTGCATAGACACCTACTGCACCCCCAGAGGGTACGTGTCCACCAAGGTCTATCCCCATCTTGGCGGAAACGCCTCCCATGCCGTCGCCGCCATTAACGCCGGCGTTTCCATGGTCACCTTCAGCGGTCACGGCAGTACCACCAGCTGGGGCGACATGAGCTTCAGCGGAGCGAACTTCAATCAGCTTACCAACGATGGCATGTTCCCCGGGGTGCTGTCCCACTCATGCAATACCGGCCAGTACGGAGTCAGCACCTGCTGGGCGGAAACCTGGACCCGCACTCCCGAGCGGGGCGGCCTGTACTTCTGGGGCAGCTGGCCCAGCACCTACTGGAGCGAGGACGACATCCTTGAGCGGGCCGAGTACGAATACTTCCTGGGAGACGACGTTTACTGGCCCATGGGATACATGAACGGCGGCCTGCTCGCGGTTTATAACTACTACTCCGGGGGAGGCCGCACCAAGCTCTACTACGAAGGCTATCACCTCTTCGGAGACCCCAGCGTCATCACCAAGACCTGGCCCATGACCGGTATCGAGGAGGAAAACCATCAGCAGGTATTCAGCCCGATTGCCGTCTCGGTGGCGAATCCCGTTTCGGGTAATGTTCCGGTGGTTCTTTCCGGAACCGGCGGTCCCGCAGCCCTCGAGATCTACGACATCGCCGGACGGCTGGTCTCCAGCCCCTTCCAGGGCAATCTCCAGGGTCAGGCCATCGTCACCTGGGACAACCAGGGCCTTGAAACCGGGGTTTACTTCCTCAGACTGACCCAGGGCGGCAATGTGGCCACCGCGAGGGTCACCTTGATCCGCTAAATTCCCAGAACCTCGATGTACCGGGGCGCTTCGGCGCCCCGGTTTGTCTTTTGTCGTTCGTGGTGGTTATGATCTCGTACGGTAAAAAACATTTCAGGATTCGCAGGACACCCACACAACGAATGGAGGAGAGATGAAGAGGGGACTGCTGTTCGCCGTCGTCCTGGCGGCGGTGTCCGGTTGCTTTTTAAGAGGCGGACTGGGCCCCGGAGACACGGCGGAAGCCGAGATCGTCGCATCATGCCCCAGGATAGACCAGGTTCTGTCCGATCCCGAAACGGCTCTTCTTGAAGCCGGGCTTCCGGTGCGGGCAAGCTTCAACTGTGTGAGCATGAAGCTGAAACCGGGTGATAAAACCGTTATTCAGGCCGTCGCGCGTGGCAGGTTCGATCCGGCGATGGCGGTGGTGGACGGTGATGGTGCGGTGCTGGCGGTGAACGACGACTGGGCCGGTGAGGTTGACTGCAGGATCGTACTTGCCGAAGTGCCGTCCGGGGCGAGCCTGCTGGTCTGGGGCGTCAACGGCGACCTCGGAACCGCCTCCGTCTCGGTTACGGAAGGGACCTCGAAAGATCTGGAGGAGTGGACGGCTGCGGCCACCCTCGATACCGGCTCCATGATGTCGAGCCTGGTCGCCGGCAAGAAAGACGATACGATGGACGACCTGGTCCGGGATCTCAGAGGCTCGGAGATCTACATATCGGATTGGCAGAATGCGGTCCTGGTGCCCTTTGTGGTGGCGGAGGAAGGGTATCACTGCATATCGCTGGAATCCGAGGATTTCGACGCCTATCTGGCGCTGATTTCCATAAACCGGGGCAGGACCCGTTTCCTGGCGGTGGACGACGATGCCGGCGGCAACTTGAACTCGAAACTGCTGTTGATCCTGGAGCCCGGCACCTACGGAGCCCTGGTCAACAGTTACTACGGTTCTTTACCCGGTGATTTCAGGCTTTCCGTGCAGCCCTTTGAGCTTGAGGAAGCGAGAGTCACCTGGGTTGGAGTACCCGGTTCCGCCTCGGGGGAAATAGCCGAGCGGCAGTTGGCCGTGACGTACTGGCCGGGGATAGACGAGGACTACCATTACTCGAGAGTAGCCGCTTCATCCCCGGTGGCGGGGTTTGGTTTCGTGGTGGAGCGGGCGGGGACGTACAGAATCTCGGCGGCCTCGGAGATGGACTGCACCCTGACCCTGCTGAGCTACGAGAGCCCCGAGGAAGCCTGCTTCCTGGATTACAACGATGACTACGACGGCCTGGATCCCGGCCTCGTGCTTGACCTCGAGCCCGGAACCTACCTTGCCCTGGTGATGCTTTACGGCAGAACGCCGGCGTCACGGGTGGAATTCGAGATTGAACCGGAAGTCCCGTTTGTGCCCGACACCCTCGTGTTGAGGCAGGGGAACACGATCAACCTCTCCGTCGCCCCCCGAACCCCCTATGGCGTTTTCGCGCTGAACATTGTGGAAGGGTACAGATACTCCGTTTCCGCTGAGAGCTATGGGCTCGATCCGGTCATCACCCTGACCTTTGCCGACGGGTCTGAAATCTACGACGATGACGGTGGCTCCAGCCTCAATTCTTATGCGGAGTTCGTGCCCACCGCCGGGCAGATCGGAAGAGCGATCCTCAGGGTGCAGACCTATTCCGGCATGGGGACGGGGGATATCGCCGTGTCGTTCCGGCGCATCGGGGAAAACTGAGCGAATCCGAGGCATTCTCACTCTACGACTGATTGTGCTGAAGTCCCTCCCCCTCGGCCGTCGAGGGGGAGGGGTCCGTCCACGAGATACATCCGCCGCTCTGAAGCAGAACCAGATTCCGTCCCACCGGTTTCCCCGTGGTTTTTTCCAGGGTCTCTGCGTACCGGTCCAGCTTTGCCCTGTACTCCGGAAGGAGCTTTTCCAGCGAGTCCGGGCCGTCGGTCTTGAAGTCCACCACCTCCAGGCTCCTTCCGACGTCCAGGAGCAGGTCCACATAAAGAATCCTTCCCCCGGACAGCAGCGGGTATTCCCTGCCCACGACTTCCGCTCCGGCGGGATCGAAGGGCAGCTTCACCCTGAAAAAAACCATCGCAAGCCGGGCGGCCTCGTCGGGGAACTCCATCTCCCCTCGAAGCCCGGGCAGGTGCGTTCGAAGCCATTCCTCCGGGTGTTCAAGGTCTATCTTTTCCAGCAGGCCGTGGACTTCGTTGCCCAGCCTTTTCGCCCGGGCCGAGGGGTCGGGTCCGGGAGGGGCCGTCGGCGGGATCACGGGAGAGCCCCGGGATTCCAGGCCGTCTTTCATCATGCGGGGGTGCAGGACGTCCACGCATGCAGAGGGCAGTGTCTCCTGCTCGAAAAAGCCGGCGGCGCCTTCGAGCGCATCGAAAAGGATCGCCGAGGGGCCGTCGTTTCCCCGGGCCGAATTGGCAAAAATCACCAGTCTTTCCATGGGTCTGGTGACGGCCACGTAGAGAAGCCGACGGAACTCGGCCGTCGCCCTGGCCTTTTCCCTGGCGGCAAGGTGGAAGTAATGGGGGCTTCGTCGTTCACCCAGCTTCACTGCGGCGCGGCCCGTTCTTTGATCCGTCAGGAGGGGGGAGCCGCGGTTCCCGCCGCCCTGTCCCGGGTACAGCAGTATGACGTTTTTCCATGCCAGGCCCTTGGCCCGGTGGATGGTGCTGAGGGTCACCGAATCGCCGCCTTCGGGGAGGCCGGAGGGCTCTTCGAAGGCCTGGCCGGCGGCGCCGTCAAGGACGTCCAGCAGCACGTCCATACCCGTGCAGTCCCTCGCCCTCTCCAGGATGCCCCTCAGGTTGGACAGCCTTCGGGTGACCTCGTAGCCGCTCCTCCTCACCGCTTCGGTGACGCATGTGACCCTGAAGACCGTTTCGAGGAACAGGTCGGGAGACAGGTTCTCCGCCGCGGGCCGAAGGCTCGCGATGAGTTCGCCGGCCTGCGCGGCCTCGGGGTTCGGGGAACCGAGCAGGGCGTCGGTGATGGTCGGATCGTCCAGCCCGAAGTACATTGACCGAAGCGTGTGGGCCAGGGCCCAGGTATCGCCGGGGTCCATGACCGCCCGGATGAGCATGGCCGTGTCCTGAACCTCGAGACGGTTCTTGAAGTCTCTGCCCGCCTCCACATTGAAGGGAATGCCCTTGGCCTCGAGGGCGGTCATGAGGGTCTCCAGCCTGGTGGCGCTTCGGAAGAGGACGGCCCAGTCGCCAGGGTTCCGCCCCTCAAGCATTTCCGCAACGGCTTCCGCCTGTACCGCGGCCTTGTGGTCGGCGCCGGACTCACCGTCCGGGGCGTCGGGGAATCTCAGAACCAGCGGCCTGGGGCCGGTCTCGGCGCCGGGAGCCGGAAGCAGCGGCGAATAGCACGAGCCGAAGGGTTCCTCCTCCGGCGGGGCATCCGAGAAGAGCCTGTTCCCGAAGGCGTTTATGAAATCAATCAGCGCCCGGCGGGATCTGAAGTTGGTGGAGATGGTTCTGCAGAGGGCTCCGCAGCGGCGGACCCTTTCGACGGTTTCCCGGTAGGTTTCCACGTCTGCGTTCCGCCAGCCGTAAATGGATTGTTTCGGATCGCCCACTATGGTGAGGCGCCCATCGAGGCCGGCCTCCGAGAGAAAGCCCAGAAACAGGTCCGCCTGCAGCTTGCTGGTGTCTTGGAACTCGTCTATGAGTATGTGCTGAAATCTGGACGAAAGCTCCGCCGCCAGGGCCGGGTTTTCATGGATTGCGTTACAGGCGGTTCGGAGAAGATCGTCGTAGGAGAGCCTGGCCCTGTGTTCCGCCCAGAGCCTCCTGACTTCCAGGGCGCAGGGGATGACCACCCTTTCCATCACCGGCGCGACGGTGCTGAAAAGCTCCACCGATTCGAGGTGAGCGGCGGTGTTCCGGAGGTTCCGCAGTTCCTCCTTTACCCTTCGGAGTTCCTCCGCTCCCCCCCAGTTCTTTGCGGACCCGGCTCTGAGGTTGAGGGCGCCCACCGCCGAGAAGCCGCCGCTTCCTTCAAGGGTGTCCAGGGCCCCGGCGATACTCAGCCGCAGCTTGTCTGCGGGGTCATCGCACAGGTCCGCCAGGGTTTTCAGACCGGCCAGGAGCTCATCCCTGCCTCCGCCCAGGTAAGCTGCACAGTCGCCGAAAGGATCCGTTCCGGTTATCCAGGGAACCGACTCGATTTCCGAGGACAACTCCCTCAGGGCCTCGGAGCCCGGTTTCACCAGTGCTTCCATGCTCTTCCGGGCGTCGTCCGGATTCAGGCCGGCCAGGTGGAGGTCCCAGAGCATTCTCCGCTCCAGCGGGCTGAAATGGGAGGTTTCGATTCTGAAATCCGGGCAGACCCCGGTCAGATGAGAGTATTCCCGGAGTACCCGGGAGGCGAAACCGTGGATGGTGTCTATCCAGGCGGAGCCGAGTCCGGGGGTTTCACGGGGAAGACGGTCTCTGATTCTCACCCTGAGTTCCGCGGCTGCGGCCTTGGTGAAGGTCACCACGGCAAGGTTGTCCAGGGGAATGCCGTGCTCCATCACGAGGTTGTGGACCCGCTGGGTCAGCAGGGTCGTTTTGCCGGTTCCGGCGCCGGCCTCGACGACCACGCTGTGAAGCCGTTCCAGGGTGATTTCGTTCCGGGAGTGCTGATCAGGGGGAGGCTGGCTCTTCATGGACCTCCTTCCCCTTGAGACGAGTACCCGGAGATATCCTGCAGAGGCTCTTGAATCCGCAGAAACGGCAGATCTCGGGGTTCCCCGAGGGAGGGAAGACCCCCGCCCGGATTCTGTCGAAAATGGTTCTGATCCGCGCTTCCACCTCGGGAAGCTCCGCTTCCACCTGGCCTGCGGTCACCCGGTTCAAAACCGGTGCGCCGGAGTGGTGTATGTGGAGATAGCCCAGCTCCGCCGGCCTGTCGGGACAGAGGACGTAGTACACGGGGAGCTGGAAGAGGTTCTTTTTCTGCAGGGGATTGGCCGTTTTGTCGGGACTCCCGGTTTTCAGGTCGAGGGCTATGATTCCCGCGGGGCTTTCCGCCAGTATGTCCATCCTGCCCCTGGCGGGGATTCCCGCAATGGTACCCTCCAATGCCACTTCACCGGCCAGGGGACGGATTTCATTTTCGGTGAAGTACTCCATCACCGACCCCACCCTTTTCAGAAGCACTTCCCGGTAATTGGAGGCGAACGATTCCGAGCCCAGCTCCGCCACCAGATCCTTCTCCCCGAGGGTTTCCTCCACGGCGGCTTCCATGGTCTTCCCCGAGAGAATCAGTTCCAGGGAACGGTGAAGCATCCTGCCGTGGGACCCCGGGTCGGGGAAGGACCTCACCTGGGTGTCCGGCGGTTCCCGGAGCTTCCATACCGACCGCGCCATATACCTGAAGGGGCAGTTCAGGTAGTCCTCCAGCATGGTGGCGCTCACCCCGACGGGGGGGGTGAAGCGCCCCGGTCCGATAATCCCGTCATGGGGGCCGAAAAACCTGTGGACAAGCCTTTCCCTCTCGGCCAGCAGCGACTGCTGGAGGAATGGGGGGGTCGAAGGGGTCGGCATAAGCTCCGGCGCATAGTCCCGTACTCTGAGCACCGGGACCTTCGGGTCCGCCAGAAGTGCGGATATGAACGGCGAAGGCATCAGGCTTCCACCCTCCGAATCCCGGGTGCGGACCACCAGGGTCAACCTTTCCCCCGCGGCCTCGAATACCTGCCTCAGGACGAAAGCTTCCTCCTTCTCCCTGGTGTCTCCCGTGGACATCTCCAGCGCCCTCCTCAGGGTGGTCGGAAACCTGGGGTCCTCCTCGGGACGCGAGGGCAGCACCTCCTCCTCGAGGCCCGTGACCACCACCCCGTCGAAGAGGGTTCCCCGGATCTGTTCCGGCGAAAGCACGCTGACTCCATCGGCCTTGCCGGGGAACAGCTCCCAGCCCGTGGCGTCAAGCTGGGCTGCGAGCATCGTCCTGAACCCGTCCAGGTCAACGTTTCGCCGGCTGCGCCACAAAAGGGGATCGAATACGTCCCGGAACAGGGAGGGGGGGAGCGGTGTGCCGGCGGGGTTCGATACAAGCCGCTCGAGGCATTTGAGGAACACGGCCGGCGGCGCTTTTTCCGGCAGATCTTTCCGGAACCGGGCCAGTTCATCGGCGAACCCCATTTCCAGAGGTGCCAGGGCCGATTCTCCGAACCTGGCTCCCCGGGCGGCGACCGCTTCCATGTACCCGGCGGCGCTCTGCCCGAAGATGATCCCTGAACTCAGCAGTCTCTGTATTTTCAGATGATGCCAGTTCCAGAGAGGCAGCGAGCAGGCTTCCAGCAGGAAACGGCCGAAGGGGGTGTCGCTCCAGGCCAGCGACACTCCCGGGTTGGTCGGAATGCCGGCCAGGTTCAGGGCAATAATGATCCGGCGGCGGTCCCCGCTTCCGGCGCTTACCGCCACCTTGAAGCCGGGCCGGAACCCGAGCATGTCGCCGACGGCCTTCACCAGCGCCGCATCGAAAGCGATGCCGCTGCCGCAGAGGACGCTTTCCACCCCCGGCGGCGGAGAGACGGCTTTGCCGGTCAGAAGGCTTTCCCCCAGCCGGGCCGTCGGAGAGAGGGGAGTGGCTGCGTCCGTCCTGTGACGTCGCCCCTGGAACAGTTTTCCAAGGAAGCCGCCCGTTCGGGAATAGACGCTTCCCCAGGGCGATGAAGGGTGAACGGGGCTGAACCAATGCATTGAGGTGGTTTCCGAAAGGGCCTTGACGAATCTTCTCTGGCCGGGGTTCAGATCGTAGAATCCGTAGAAGAAAACCCGCCTGAAGGCAGGGGCGGGCTTTTCCCTGAGGAGCGTGTCGCTTCTTCTGGGCTGCACCGAATCCAGCTCGCGGCAGAAAGTCTCCAGGTTGTCGAGGGTGCTCCAGGCGGAGCGCCCGGGCTCATCCGGCAGAGACTGGAGCACCAGACGGAACTCGGCGGGGCCGATTCCCTGCTCCATCAGGCCCGACAGAAAGGCACCGCCCCGGACCGCCCTGTCCGGGTCGTCCAGGGCCGCCAGGGCGCAGGCCGCAACATCCGCCGGTGATGGGGGAGGGGGGGGCGGAAGGGGCGAGAGCTTCAGGGCCAGCCTGGGTATTCCAGGAAAGAACTGGACCCCGGCCATATCGCCTTGTCCGGAGGATTCCAGCAGCGTCAGGACTCTTTCCAGCAGTGGGTACCCGGCGGTGACAACCGCCAGGGGCCTTTCGGGAGACCCTTCCAAAACCCTCAGGAAAACCTTTTCCAGGGTACGCCAGTGCCCCTCGAAAAGGTCTCCGGAATTCATGTCAGAATGGATCCCGGCTGCCTATCAAGGCTTCCAGCCGTTGGGAGTGTTTCGGCAGGGCGAACAACTGCGGGCCGATCACCACCTTGAGCCCCTTCAGGGGAATTCTCTCGAAGAAGGGGCTCTCCGGGCGGTTTCCATAGACTTCCGCCTGAATGATTTTTTCCCTGCCGGCCAGGAAGATCGGAGACACATCCGCAGCCAGGGCCGCTTCCACTATGTCCAGAGACCCCACCTTGTTCACGATGAACTCCTCGGTGATCGCATCGGCTCCAAGGATCGGCACCGCGCCCATTCCGATGGACTCGCGGAAGTCGTCGTCGTCAATCAGCTTCACCCGAAAGCCGCTGAGTTCCAGGGTTTCCGCCGCGCTCCGTCCCTCTTCTCCGGGCCTGGAGACGGTTTGATAAACGGTGTCAACCCTGTTTTTCCTGTGTTCCAAGGCCTTGAGCACGGAGCCGCTCCTGCTGTGGCACAGAAGGATGTTGCCGGTCGCCCTCAGCTGCTTGTACAACTGGATTCCCGCCTCGATGACCTGCTGTCTGATTTCCCGCTGCATTTCGCCGGCGGTGTCCTTCCACCGGAACACCGGCTCCCGGGAGAGCCGCTTGGCGAGGTAGTGGAGGGGTACCATATCGTTGGCGGAAGCCTTCAGGGCCTCGGGCAGGTCTGGGTCCTTCAGGTTGCCCAGAATGATGTGATTGAGGATTTTTATGTATGTTTCCGACGCACCCGGGGTTTTGTCAGACACGATGTCGCGGAAGAGTTTATCCATTTGCAGCTCCATCCGAATTGGTAGGTCATGGGTAATCAAAGACAGGGCGGCTGTCAACTCCTTCGAGTGAGGCAGAGGATGAAATCCGAAAGCGACCCCGGGGCGGCGTTAAAACTTGGGCGGCGGGAGATCCGGATCCTCCTGGAACTCGGGCAGACTTCCCAGGCGCTGGCTGCGGCGCGGCTGCTTCCCCGGAACGGTGCGGGGCTGTCGGTGCTGGGGGATGTGCTCTGCCGCGCAGGCCTTTGGAAGGAAGCCGAATCGGTCTTCGACGAGGCCCGCCGGGCAAGGCTGGCGGAGGGGATGGAATCCAGGGCCGCAGCCCTTGCAAGGGGGCCTCTGTACCTTTTGGCCGAGGCCAGGGGTGATTGGGAGAGATGCCTTGAGCTGGTGGACATTCCCGTACTCAAAGCCCGGGCGGAGAGGGTATCCGGAGCCGGAGGGCAGGATGGCTCCGCCCCGGATTCCGCCGGTTTTCCCTGGACCACGATAGCCCTTCTGGAAGCCTGCCACCTGGGCCGCGATCCGACAGGTTTGCCGGAGGCCCTTGCCGGGTGGGGGATGGGCGAGAGGGAGTGGAAGTGGAGGGTGGTGGCGGAAGGCACGGAACTCTTTCTCAGAAGGGGCTTGCCTCCGTACGCATGGCGCAGGCCTTTCCGATCGATACCGGGGCCGGTGCTCGACCCCCGCTGGGCTGCCGAGAGGAGAAGTCTGAAAGCGGTCTTGGGTTCTCCCGACCGAAGGTAGTATTTTACCCCCGACTTTTTATTTGGGAGGTCTTTTTTCTTGAAGAAGGCTTTGATCACCGGCATCACCGGTCAGGACGGGTCCTACCTCACGGAGTACCTGCTGGAGCTGGGCTACACGGTGCACGGCGTCGTGCGCCGCGCCAGCAGCCTCAACAGGGAGCGCATCGAGTCCATGATCGGGAACGAGTCGATTTACGGGCGGACCCTGTTCCTGCATTACGGCGATCTGACCGATTCCAGCGCATTGAACCGCATTCTGGAGAAGGTGCAGCCCGACGAGGTTTACAACCTTGCCGCCCAGAGCCATGTGGGCATCTCCTTCCAGATGCCGGAGTACACCGCCGATGTGAACGCTCTTGGAGTCGTCAGGCTTCTTGACGCCCTGAGGGACACGGGGCTTGCTGGAAAGTGCAGGTTCTACCAGGCCGGAACCAGCGAGATGTTCGGATCCGGCGCTCCCCCGCAGAACGAGGACACCCCTTTCCTGCCCCGAAGCCCCTATGCGGCGTCCAAGCTGTGCGCCCACTGGATGGTGGTGAACTGTCGGGAGGCCTACGGCCTTCATGCCTCCAACGGGATACTGTTCAATCATGAGTCACCGAGACGGGGTGAGAATTTCGTCACAAGGAAAATCACCCTGGGAGCCGCGGCCATCAAGCTGGGGCTCTCCGACTCTCTTGTGCTGGGCAACCTGGAGTCCGGAAGGGACTGGGGCCACGCCCGGGACTACGTCAAGGCGATGCACGCCATGCTTCAGCAGGACAGCCCCGGCGACTATGTGGTCGCCACCGGGGAGACCCACACCGTCAGGGAGTTTCTGGATGAGGCGTTCGGGTACCTTGACCTCGACTGGAGAAACTATGTGAAGACGGATCAGCGCTTCATGAGGCCCACGGAAGTGGATTTCCTGCGGGGCGATGCGACCAAGGCGCGGCGGCTGCTGGGCTGGCGGCCGGAAACCCGGTTCGACGGGCTCGTCAGGGAAATGGTAGATGCGGATTTGGAGCTTCTTTCCAACACCAAGCGGAGGATTTGAAAAATGTCCATGATCAGGCCGTTCCGGGGGCTCAGGCCCCGGAAGGAGTTCGCCCACAGAATAGCTTCCCCCCCGTACGATGTTCTTGATTCCGACGAGGCCAGGGACATCGTCAAGGACAACCCGCTGAGTTTTCTCAGGGTTGTGAAGCCGGAGGTGGACCTGGAGCCCGGGGTTGACCTTTACAGCGACGACGTGTACCGCCAGGGCGCCGTAAACCTCAGACGGCTCGTGGAAGACGGCCTCATGGAGCAGGACCGGGCGCCGTACCTGTACTTCTACCGCCAGGTGATGGGTGGACACTCCCAGACCGGCCTGGTGGCCTGTGTTTCTGCGGAGGAGTACGACCGTGACCTGATCCGGAAGCACGAGTACACCAGGAAAGCCAAGGAAGAAGACAGGATTCGGCACATCACATCCCAGAACGCCCAGGCGGGCCCGGTTTTCCTTACGTACCGCGACGTCCCGGCGATAGACCGGGTGGAGAAAAGAATAACGTCCGGGGAGCCGGAGTACGATTTCACCGCTCCGGACGGGGTCAGGCACACCCTCTGGGTCGTCGAGGACGAAGGCGACATCGAGACACTGGTGACCGATTTCCGAAACGATGTGCCATACCTCTACGTGGCCGATGGCCACCACCGCAGCGCTTCCGGGGCGATAGTCGCCAAAAGGAGGCGTGAGGCCAATCCCAACCACACCGGGCTGGAGGAGTACAATTACATACTGGCGGTGATCTTCCCGAAGAGCCAGTTGAGGATACTCCCATACAACAGGGTGGTTCAGGATCTCAACGGAATGACTCCTGAACGGTTCCTCGAGGCCGCGTCCCGGTCGTTCATCGTCACCAGGTCGGGCAAGGCGAGCCCCCTGGAAGCGAGGGAATTCTCGATGTACCTGGAGGGGCAGTGGTACACTCTGGTACCCAGGGAGGGCACCTACGAGAAGGATGACCCCGTGGAGAGCCTCGATGTCAGCATACTTCAGAAGAACATGCTCGAGCCGCTTCTTGGAATCACGGATCCCCGCACATCCGAAAGGATAGACTTCATCGGCGGTATCCGGGGCACCGGGGAACTGGTGCGTCTGGTGGACTCGGGCAGGTTTGCGGTGGCATTCAGCGTTTACCCCACCTCCCTGGATCAGCTGCTTTCCGTAGCGGACAGCGGCAGGGTGATGCCGCCCAAGTCAACCTGGTTCGAGCCCAAGCTGAGAAGCGGCCTGGTGGTACACGGGCTGTGACGGCGAGGCTGTGCTTCCTGTCTGTTCTTCTGCTTGGCTGCGGATGCGGGCAGGATCCGGCCGCCCAGGCGGTGAAGGCTTTTGTGGCATGCCTCGACAGGGAGGCCGCCGCTGAAGCCTGGGATCTGCTGTCGCCCGAAACCCACGCGGTTTACGACTCCACCGCCGCGGTGCTGAAACGGTTCGGATACCAAGAGTCCCTGGCGGCCATGGATTCTCTGGCGGGTGGAGTCACCCAGGAGGAGTTCGAGGCTATGGACGGTCGCGGACTCTTCCTCCGGATGGTGGCCGCCGGTCCTGAATGCCGCGACCTGTCCGGCTCCGTCAGATCGGTGGAACATGTCTCCGAATCCCTTGCGGTGGTGGTGCTGGCTACGGCCGACGGGTCCCAGGAGGTCGGCGTGGTTTTCAGCGGGGGAAGATGGCTGGTGGACCTCACCACCCTCAGCCCTCCCTTCCAACCGGAAAGGTAGGGTGCAGTGAAAGCCTTCAGCCGGGGGGGCCGGGAACAGTTTCTCCATCACCACGACATCGCTTTCATCGAGAACGGGTGGCTGTTCTTCCTCGGCGGAGCCGTCATCCGGACGCCTCCGGCAATTCTGCCGGGAAGGCTTGCGGGAAGGTAGCCATTGGGCCCGTTGTTCCGGCGGAAGCACTCTCTTCCCGAGAGTGAGTACACAAGAAGCAGAACCAGGGGTGCACTTCTGTTCGCCCTGGCGGTGGCGGTCTTCACGGTATTCGCCGGTTTTCTGTTTCGAGTGAAGCCTGAAACGGAGCAGGTTCTCCGTCAGTACCTTGCGCCGGATTTTCCCGGCGGGCATACCTGGGTCAACTCCCCCGGATGCCTCAGCCTTTTTCAGGAGCTGAGGGGCCATGTGGTGGTGATCCTCTTCAACAGCCTCACGAAGCTGGCGGACCTGCAGGATGTAAACCGCATGGAGGAGATAGCTTCCAGGTTCAACGACTCGCCGGTGGCGTGTATTATAGTCGCGGTGGGGATGGAATCTGAGGAAGAGGCTTCCCGATGGCCCTTCCGCTGTCCTGCGGTTCTTGACCCGGACACCTCCGCAACCCGCCTGTTCGGCGTCAACGCCCTGCCGGCGGTGCTGATAATCGACTCCAACGGCGCCATTGCGGCCCGGTACTATGAATCCTGGGAGCGGATTCCCCTGGAAGACCTGATCCGTGACCTTCTGAATCAGGCCATGGCCACCCGGACCATAGCTCCCCGCAGGTATGCACCCTGAGATTTTCAAAGTAAGGAAGAGCAACAATGATTGAACCCCACGGCGGCAGACTGGTCGATCTTCACATAACTCCCGACTCCATCCCGGCGGACCTTCCCTCGGTCAGCCTCGATTCCCGGGAGGCCGGCGATCTGGAGATGATGGGCTCCGGAGCCCTGAGCCCCCTGACCGGCTTCATGTGCGCCGATGACTATACCGGCGTTCTGGAGTGCATGCGCCTGGCCGGCGGCCTTGTATTCAGCCTTCCGGTGACCCTGTCGAGAAAGGCGGGGGATCCGGAGGTGGTTCCCGGCGATGTTGCGGCCCTTCGCCGCAACGGCGCTCTACTCGGTTTGATCCGGGTCAGGGAGGTGTACAGGAGAGACAGGGTTCGTGAAGCCGAGATGACCCTGCTCACGAGTGACCCGGCCCACCCCGGTGTCGAGTACCTGAACGGCCTTTCGGACACCTGCATCGGAGGTGATGTGGAGTGTCTGGATCTTCGGGAGTCCAGGCCGTTCCGGGAGTACCGGCTCACTCCCGCCGAGACCAGGGCTCTTTTCCAGGACAAGGGCTGGAAGACGGTAGTGGCCTTTCAGACCAGAAACCCCGTTCACCGAGCCCATGAATACCTTCAGAAGTGCGCTCTGGAAATGGTTGACGGTCTTTTGCTTCATCCGCTGGTGGGAGACACCAAGGCGGGCGATATCCCCGCCGAGACAAGGATGCGCTGCTATACCCGGCTGCTCGAGGACTACTTCCCGGCGAACAGAACGGCGCTTTCCGTGTTCCCGGCCGCCATGAGGTATGCCGGCCCCAGGGAGGCGGTATTCCATGCAATCGCCCGGAAGAACTACGGCTGCACCCACTTCATAGTGGGAAGAGACCATGCCGGAGTGGGTAACTACTATGGAACGTACGACGCTCAGGCTATTTTCGATTCGTTCGACCCTGCGGAAATCGGCATTACACCGCTGAAGTTCGAGCACTCGTTTTTCTGCCGAACCTGCGGTAACATGGCCACTTCCCGGACCTGTCCGCACGATTCCGCCCACCATGTTTTCCTGTCCGGCACCAGGGTCAGGGAGATGCTGGCCTCGGGTGAACTCCCTCCGGCGGAGTTCACCCGTCCAGAAGTCGCCCGCATACTCATGGGGGCGGACTGAACAAGCACGACCGGCTCTTGTAACTTACCGCCTGCAACAGTTTACACCTTGAAGCGCCCCGTCGTCGCGGACGAGGCGCGTTGCTTTCCGGCGATGAGCCGTGTCAATTGAGCCCTCCTCCGATGTACAGGTAGCCGCCGCCGGTGAAGAGCGGGTGGCTGAACAGGGAGGAAACGGAGGGTAAGCCCGGGGACAGGGTGCCGATCACGGGAGGTTCGGGGAAAACCACTATCTCCGGGAAGGGATCGGGGATTCCGGCGAATCCTGCGGCGTGAAGCACCGCGTCCGCGACCCCTCCGTTGTAGTCAACCAGCCCCAGAGCCAGCGCATCCGAACCGGACCAAACCCGGCCCTGGCCGATGGCGTCCACTTCTTCAAAGGTCATGCCGCGCCCCCGGGCCACGGTATTCACGAAAAGCTCGTAGCCTCCCCTCATGGCATCGAACTTCCGCTGCCGCTCCTCTTCAGTGAAGGGTTCGAAGGGGTTCCCCGGCGAGCCGGCCGGATCTATCGATACGGCTTCCACGTTTATCCCCAGCCTGCTCAGCAGGGTTCCGAAGACAAACTTGCCGGATATGATACCGATGGATCCGGTCACGGTGAGTCTGTCCGCAAAGATCGCATCGGCGCCGCAGGCCATGTAGTAACCCCCGCTGGCCGCCACCGATCCCATGCTGACCACCACCGGCATGTCCTCCCGGATCCGCTCCACCGCCCGGCTCATGTCATCGCTGGCCATGACGTCGCCGCCGCCCGAGTCTATCCTGAGAACGATTGCCTTGACGTCCCTTGTCGCCGCCGCTTCTTCAAGAAGCCTGACGATGGTGTCGCTGCCCATGTCGGCTCCCATGAGGGACCTGCCGCTCTCACCGTTTATGATGCTTCCGGTGGCGACCACCACCGCCACCCTGGGTTTCCGTGTCCAGCCCGAAGAGTAGGGGACGGAGGCGGCGTACCGCTCCTGGGATATCACCGTAAGGCCGTCCCCCTCGATTCCCTCCACGAACTCATGGAACCGGTCCTGATGGATCAGGGTGTCCACAAGGCTCATTTGGAGGGCCCTGGCGGCCCAGTATGGAGAGGAGGCGAAGAGGGAACGAGCCTGGGGCGGGTCGTACCCCCTTCCCTCTCCCAGACCACGGGCGATTTCCGCCCGGGCGCCGTCCAGGAGGGCCCGGGTGGCTTCCCTCTGGGCGTCCGTCATGTCGGTCCGTGTGAGCATATCGCTTGCGCTCTTGAAATCGCCGATGTGCATCAGGTCCGGGAAGATTCCGAGCTTGTCCAGGAAACCCCTGAAAAAAGGCGTGTAGGAAGTGAAACCGCTTATGCTGATCTGCCCTGCGGGATGCAGGCATATCTTTCCGGCGGCGGTGGCGCTGTAGTAGGAGGAGGTGGTGCCGTACTCCATATAGGCGTAGACCGGTTTTCCCCTGTTCCGGAATCGCACCATGTTCTCCCGGAGTTCCTCGGTCTGGGCGGCGTTCAGGGAAAAGTCGGAGTAGTCAACCAGAAGACCGGTTATCCCGGGATCGTCCGCCGCTCTTCTGAGAAGCACCATCTGTTCGGTGAAGGAGGGGCTTCGGGGGCCGAAAAGTGCCCTCGAGGGCTCTTCCTCCCCCGAGCTTGCAGAATACTCAAGGAGGCCGCCGCTGCGGTTCAGTACACTGGGGGCGTAGGCGTCCCGGAAAATGAAGCTTCCGGTGCCTCCGGCGTAGGCGGCGTCATTCCATCCGGCGGCTCCGCGGACCCCGGTGTTCCTGAAGTCCAGCTGAAGCCCGGCGGTGACACGGTCTTCGGATACGGCTCCCCTCAGTGTGATTCCGGGGACGGGCACTGCCTCCATGCCGAACTGCCAGTCACCCCGGTCAAGATCCCATTTGTCCCAGGACCAGTCGCCGGTGAAGGTGAGAGCGTTACCCAGCGGACGGCAGGCGAGCCCGGCGGAAAAACGGCATTCGTAGTCCCGAACCGGGCTTCTGAAGGCCAGACCTGCGCTTACGACATCCGAGGGCCTGAAACAGGTCCCGAGGGAGTAGAGGGTCGCACCGCCCAGAGGGTGGTCCTTTACCGTGGGGTCGAACCAGGAGAATCCGGTCCCCAGGGAAACGCTCTCGCTCAGGAGCAGGCCGGCACCGGTATCGAACCGCCGGAGGCTCACCCGGTCTTCCCACCAGCCCGCGAATCCGCCCTGGTCGCTCTGTATGACAACCCCGTCTAAGCCTTCCCAGGTGGTGTCGGTGAAAGAGCAGGTAAGGACTATCTCCCGGCATTTGAGCCAGGGGAAGCCCCCGGGATTTGAGAACAACGGGCCGGAAGCCTCCGGGTAGGCGGTAAACCGGAAAGGGACCCCGTTTCCCGGAAGCGGATCAAGCGTTACGGCCGCCGATACGGCGCAGACTATGAAAACGGCCGGTATGCAGAAGGATTTCATGCTGTTTCCTCCCGATTCAGAAAGTGTGCCTCGTTCTTTTCGCCCAGGGTCGGTCCTCCGCCGCACCGGGCCCGCCAGGGTTCAGGAAGAAGCGCCCGGGGGCGGTTTTCCCGGGGTCGGCGCCTGCGTTCAGGATGGCAACGGACGATCCTCCTCCGTTCGTATCGGTCTCGACAGCCCCGGGTTGCACGGCTGCCGGGAACAGTGGCGCCTGAATGGGCAGGCGGTCGGTCAATATTTTCCTCCCGTCGTCCGGGGGTTATATTGACCCGGAAACTATCGAAAGGCAGTGGAGTGAGCAAAACCCTCATAGTCATTCCAACCTACAACGAAGTCAAAAATATAGCGGAACTGCTCCCCGTGCTGCTGGAGCTTTCCGCGGCCCCCGAAGTGCTGGTGGTGGACGACTCCAGCCCCGACGGCACCGGCCGGAAGGTGGAGGAGTTCTTCGACACCGGCCGGGTCCACCTGCTCACCAGGCCTTCCAAGAGCGGTCTGGGGCAGGCCTATGTAGCGGGATTCCGATGGGCTCTGCAACAGGAGTGCTACGATCCCGTGATCCAGATGGATGCGGACTTTTCGCACAACCCGGCCAGGATTCCCTATCTGCTTGAAGCGCTCCGTAATCACGATTTCGCCATCGGATCCAGGTACTCCAACGGTGTGAATGTGGTGAACTGGCCCCTCTCCAGGCTTCTGCTGTCGTACTTTGCGAACGTGTACACGAAGGTTATCACGGGGCTGCCGGTGAAGGACACCACCGGCGGCTTCAAGGCATTTCGCAGAAGCACCCTTGCCCTTCTGGACCTGGAGAGCATCAAGTCCGACGGCTACGCCTTTCAGATAGAGGTGACCTACAAGCTGGTCAAGAAGGGCTGCAGCGTGGTCGAGGTGCCAATCGTGTTCGTGGACCGGCATTCCGGTACGAGCAAAATGTCCAAGTCCATTGTCTGGGAAGCGGTCTGGATGGTGTGGCGCCTTCGCTTCCCGTGGCTCTTCTGAGAGGCCGTCATGCTGTCATTGATGCTTCTTGTTGTCACAGCCGTGGTTCCGAAATGGGAGCTGGTGACCTCCAGCACCTTTGTCCGGGGGGTTTGCTCCGACGGGGCCGGGGGGGTGTGGTGTGCCACCACCGGCGGGATCATCAGGTTCAGGTACGGAGAAGGGGTGCTGGAGACCTACGGGTACCCGGAGAACCTTCCGCATCCCAGAACCCGGGAGGTCTGCCTGGACTCGGAGGGAAGGCTCTGGGCGGCCACCGAAAAAGGGCTGGTTCTCATTGTCGGGGGGGAGACCATCGTATTCACATCCTTCGAGGGAATCCCCGGAACCGGTGTCACCTACGCGGTTACCGAGGCCGGCGGCTACATCTGGGCCGGAAGCGACGGTGGGCTTGCCCGGGGGAACGCCGCCGGTTTCATCCCCATCGAGGAGGGCACCGTCTTCAACGCTGACCGGGTTTACGGGCTGGCGGCGGAAACCGATACCCTCTGGCTCGCCACTGACCGGGGGGTGTTTTCCCTCGACCTGGATCTCTCTCCCTTCGATCCGTCCGCCTGGAAGCGGTGGAAGTTAACCGGAATTCTTTCCCTTGGAAGAGTAGAGGTTACGCCCATAGGGGTGTGCGCTTTCGGTTCCTCGGGCCTGGCCGTCAGGTATCCCGGAGAAGAAGACTTCCGGCTGATCCTTGATTACACCTCGTCGGACACCATCGTCACCGGGGCGGCGGTGCTGGACGGGATGCTGGTGGCCGCCAGAAACGGTGCCGTCATGCAGTTCGGCGAGGAGGGCTGGCGGGTGCTCAACCCCCCCATTCCCACTGATATCACGCCGAGTTTTCTGAAGAACGTGGACGGAAACCTCTGGATGGGGTACGGGGTGGCGAACCCTCAGATGGAGGTCGCCGGCAGAGGGATACTCCTCCGGCGGGACGGAGCCTGGCTGAAGACCACCCTGCCCGGAATGCAGTGCATGAGTATCTACCAGATCGCCCGGGGGCCCTCCGGACGCATGTACACCGGCACCTACATCAGGGGCCTTCAGGCGTACTACCCGGGATGGGGGTGGAGGGTTTTCACTGCGGACAACTCCGGTTTCCCCAACAGTCAGCAGATTTTCGCCGTGGCGACATGGGCGGGGCCGGGAGTCTGGGCCGCCAGCTACCATTACGGTCTGACCTGGGTGGACGACAACGGTACCCCCGATTCCGAGGATGACCGAATGCTGACCTTCTTCGCCGATTCCCTGGCGAACCCCGTTCCCCCCTCCACCGTTCTCGTGCCTTCGGGGCTGGTCAACAACCAGGTTACCATGCTCGCCGCCCAGGGGCCCGGGGTCTGGGCGTCCCATCGGGAGTTCTTCGAATCCACCGGGGAGCCCGGCGGGATCACGGGTTTTACCGGTGATCCGGGCTCGATGCAGATGCAGTGGGCCGTCAGGACCCCCGCCGAAGGGCTGGCCCTGAAGAATGTGCGGGGGGTTTTCCCCCAGGGAGCGGACAGCCTGTGGATCGCCTTCTTGAACGGCGGCGGCTGCCAGCTTCTGGTGCACTCCGGCGATCCGTCCGATTCGTCCCGGGACACCTGGCGTCCCGGGGCCGGCCGGGCCTACACCGTGTCCAGCGGTCTCCCGTCAAATGACGTCTTCTGTATCCTGCCGGTGCCCGGGCGGGGTGTTTACGCCGGAACCGCCTCGGGGCTTGCCCGGTTCACTTCGGGGGGATTCGTGACGGTTTCCGGAATCGAGGGGCAGATAAAGGCTTTGGCGGCGGATGCCGCCGGAAGGATATGGTGCATGGGCACTTCAGGTGTCTTCTGCCTCGAGGGGAACCAGACGTACCGTTACGATCAGTCCAACTCCGATTACCTCCAGTCTTCCCGGACCGACCAGGAGTACGCCCTTTTCCTGCCCGATTCCGGGGTGGTGCTCTTTTCGTCGCAGATGGGGATGTGGAGTGTTTCCTCCGCCGGAGGCTTCACCGAGGGCGATTCTCCGGTGTTCTATCCCCAGCCGTTTCTGCCCGGCCAGGGCGGTCTTCACCTGGCCATGACGGAGGACGGTCCGGTTACGGTGGAATTCTACGGAGTGGACGGCGTTTTCCTTGGAGCGGTGGAAGCGGAGTCTCCTTCCGGTTGGTCCTGGAACGGCGAGTTCAACGGGGCCAGGGCCTCTTCGGGGGTTTACATGGTGCTGGTTCGATCCGAGGGGAGGGTATTCCCGGGCAGGA
>JAKPTG010000078.1 GCA_029571005.1 Candidatus Fermentibacterota bacterium | reverse complement strand
TCGGCGGGCCTCCCGGCGGCCCGGATCGTGTACCCCGAAAAGGACACGGTCCTGCGCCGGGATGTCCACATCATCGGGGTGGCGGGAGGCCGTCTGGGAGTGGGGCGGGTGGAACTGAAGCTGGACGGCGGGGAGTACCGGGCCGCCGAGGGAACCGAATACTGGAGCGCCCTCATCGACGGCTCCTCCATCTCCGACGGGCGGCACACCGTGACGGCCAAGGCCCTGGATCCCCGGGGCGGTGCGGGAAAGGAGACCTCCGTTTCCTTCATCCTGGACCGGCAGCCTCCGACGGTGGAAATCACCTCCCACGATTCCGGCGCCCTGATCAGCGGAAATGTGGAAATGACCGGACGGGCCGACGACGCCAACGGCATCGCAAAAATCGAACTCAGCGCCGACGGCGGTGAAACCTTCCGGGAACTGAAGCTCCGATCCACCAAGGGGAAGACCGAGGTGACCTTCTCCTTTCCGGTCCAGAGCCGCCGGATCGAGGACGGGCCCACCATCTACCGCATCCGGGCCACCGACGGGACCGGGGCGGCGTCCGTAACCCCTCTCCTGTTTTTCGTGGACAACCAGCCCCCCCAGCTGGAAATTCTGTCCCCCCAGGAGGATGCCCTGGTCTGCGGCGCCTTCCGGGTTACCGGGACGATGCGGGATGTGGTGGGAGTCAGGAGTCTGGCCGTTGAGTTCAACAAACAGACCCGGGACATCGAGGTGCGTCCCGGGGACCCGTACTGGACGGCCGACCTCAATCTGACGCCGGGAATGGGGCGCACCGTGGAGGCGGTGTTCACCGCGGTGGACAGAAGCGGGAACAGGACGGTGGTGAAACGCCGATTCCGGAACAACATGGCGGCGGCTTCCCCGACGGTGGAACTCCTCTTTCCCGGCGAGGCCGTGCTGGCGGCATTTCCCCCCGACGGGGCGGTTTTCGGCCGGGTGGCGGGGGGTCTGGGCGTGGAGACCATCCGGGTGGAAGGGGGGAAGACCTACCCGGCGAAGCCGGGGTTCCGGATCCCCACCTTCGATATCGGTCAGGGAAGGACGGACCTGCGGATACAGGCCCTGAACGCCGACGGATCGGCGGGGGAGGCCCTGCGGGTCCGGGTGGCCCGGCCCCCCGTGCCGCCCCCCCCGGCGCCTCTCCCCGATCCATCCCGGATCATCGTGGAGACGCCCGCGGCCTATGGTTATTTCAGGGATTCCATTCCCCTCTCCGGACACGTGGAAGACGCCGACGGCGGACGCCTGGAGTACCGGCTGGGTCCCGGAGAACCCTGGCGGGAAATTCCTCTGGGCGCAGGAGGGGCCTTTTCCGTGACGGCGGCCCTGGACGGCATGTCCGACGGTCCTGTCCATCTGGAACTCCGCACCGTCTCCTCCTGGGGGGCGGAGAATTACCCTCTGTACCACCCGGTGAACAAGCATGGGACCCCTCCGGAGATCCTGATTGCCTCGCCCCGGCAGGGAGACGAGGTCAACGGCAGCATCACCGTGTCGGGTCTGGTCTCCTCCGCTGCGCCGGTGGCGGAAATCTTCTACACCCTGGACGGAAAAACCCGCACCCCTCTGGAAAAGGTTCCCTGCTTCGCCGGGGCCTTCTTTTCCTTTCTGACGGACTTCACCGCCCTGGCCAAGGCGAAGGGAAGCCTGGTGATCCATGCGGTGGATGGGGCGGGAAACACCGCCACGGTGAAACCGGAGGTCCGGGTGGACAGCCGGGGGGACCTTCCCACGGTGCAGCTTCACCTGCCCGCCGACGGGGATGTGATCACCGGAGACTTCGTCATCTCCGGCATGGCCTTCGACGACGACGGG
>JAKPTG010000076.1 GCA_029571005.1 Candidatus Fermentibacterota bacterium | reverse complement strand
ATATCCCCGTCCCGGGGGCGGGCCTGAAGGCGACCTTCAGGATTCCGGATCCGTCGGACTGGAAGTTGTTCTCCCAGAAGCCCCGGCTGTCGGTGGTGTCCCGGCCGCTGATGTTCGCCCTCCCCGAGAAACTGAAGGTGGCGGAGCCGGGTATTCTTACGCCCAGGGCGGGCAGAAGGGAGGCGGTGAGGGGTTCCGGACCCGACAGTTTCACCTCGGCGATGCGGCAATTCCGCCGACTCGGGTCCGTGTCGGTCTGCTCCATGTAAACCCGCCGGCCCTCGTTGTCCTCATTCCCGGATATTCCCCCGAGCGCCCCGGTTAGGGAGGCGTGGTACTCCCCGGAGCCCTCGTCGCCCACCAGGTTCACCACCCCGGACATTGCGTTCCCGTATTCGGTGCTTAGACCGCCGGTCATGACCGCCGCCCCGGAGATGGAGCCCGGAGGGATTCCGGCGCTGAAGGCGTTGTTCAGGGGGGAGCGTATGGAGATTCCGTCCAGCAGGTAGTCAACCTCCCCGGTGCGCCCTCCCCGGACATGGATGCCCGCAGAACCGGCCACCACCCCGGGCCTGGCGGCCAGTATGTCAACGATGCTTCCGGCGTGGGCGGCCCGGAGTTCCTCCAGGTCTACGATGTGCAGGGTGGCCGGCAGGTCGTGAAGGGTACCGCTCCGGGGCCGGACCACCGTTATCACCGTGTTCCCGACCGGATCTATCCCCAACCGGAAGTCAACCCTGGAAACCTGGTCCGCCGCCACGCCCACCCCCTCGGCGACCCCGGTCTCCAGCCCCGTCATCCTGGCGATCACGGTGTATACGCCCGGTTCCAGCGATATGATCGTGTAGTCGCCGTTTTCGTCGCTCATTGCACCGTATGAGGTCCCTTCGAGCATCACCGAGGCGCCGACCACCGGGGATCCCACGGAATCGGTCACCCGACCGGCGACGGTTCCGGTCACCCCCGCCCGGGAAACCCCTTCCAATAGCAGACAGATAGCGGCGAATACCGGCGCCCACCGTCGGCCGGTTCCCATGCGGGCTCCCTTCGTTTTTGATTTCATCGGTGATACGTGCCGTGACGGAAAATAATAGAATGCCCCCGGAGCCGGGAGTCAATAAATCTTATCTGGCAATGCTGTGCCCGTTGGGGTATCTTCCCGCGACCGGTCGTCGGGACCGTTTCATTTTTTCAGGGAACGGCGGAATGATGGGTTTGAGGGCTGTTTACGATCTGCGCCACAAGATACTGAGGGTGGGCACCCCGGCATTGGTGAGCCGGGGCACCATGGCGGTATGGGGCGTGCTCCTCATCTTCATAATCAGAACCATTCCCGAGGATGCCTTCGGTGCCTACACCCTGGCCCGTACCTTCGAGACCTTCGGGGTTCTGATCGGCGGAGGCTTCGTCCAGCAGGCCATACTGAAGATGGTTTCGGAGGGGGATGGGCGCCGGGAGCACGAGCTGGCCAACGCCGGGATATTCCTCACACTGGTGCTGGCGGTAATCTCCGGGCTTCTCCTGGTGGGGCTTGGGGGCGTGGCGGACCGGTTCTACAGCGGCCTCGACCTTTCCGGCCTTCCGGTGCTGCTGGCGGGGGTGGTTTTAACCGGCGCCCTGGGAGGGGTGCCAAGGGCTCTTCTGATCACCCGGCAGAAGACCCGGGACGTTATGTTCATTGACCTG